>JAGMBW010000136.1 GCA_023129535.1 Desulfobacterales bacterium | reverse complement strand
AGGATAATGATCTTTTCTTTGAATCGACGAAGCAGCGAAGGGATGAGATGCTGCTATTGAAAGGGATGTTTGAAGACGTACTTCGTGGCCAGGCCTCGATGGAATCAAGGAAATTCCTGGATTTGCTGTGTCGTGCAAGAGTTGACTGGAAAAGGATTTTGAGAGACTCCCTGAACAGGGCCCTGGACAGATCTGCCGAACTGGCATGGGGCAAGCCAAAGCTATCCTGGCTGGTTAACGCAGACAGACTTCCATATCTTCCCAACTACGCAGAAGAGCCCAGGCTTGGGACCGTTATTATAAGTATTGATGAATCCGCATCCATGTCTGACAGGGCAGTCACCAGGGCCATAGACATTGTCTGGCAGGCCAAAGACAAATACAAGAAAATCTATGTGATCAAACACGATGTGGATGTTACATGGACCAGAGAATGCGAGAACATAGGGCCTTATGAAAAAAAGATATTGCTCGAAAGGAGACACTCCGGGGGCACTTCCCACACAAATGTCTTCAAAGAGATCATGCGGTACGCCAGATCTCATGAAGGGGACATAGTCTCAGCCTATATAGGTATTACCGATATGGAGTCTGACATCCCGGAATGTCAGAATCTGCTCTCCAGTTTCATACCGAGGATATATCTTACAAATAATACATCGTTGCCAAAGGGAATAATCGGAAAGGTGATCAACTTCCATTGATGATTGATGATTGGCGATTGATGATTGACCAATGACAAATGACAACAAGGAGATTACATGGAAACGAGCCTGAACTTGAATCAGATAACCAGCTTTGTAAACCGAAGCGTTGTACTTCAGCTCGATGCATGTCGAAACGGACATCTGACGTCCATACCATGGCTGTCGGGCCCGCCGGGTATTGGTAAATCTGAGGTGGTCCGTGAGATTTGCAGGGATAGGGGCTGGGGCTTAAGAGTCGTCTATATGGCCACAGTAATGCTGGAACAGATTACCGGACTACCAAAGATCGGAAGAGAGGAGGATATAAAGACCGAGTTTATCCTTTGGTCCAGGCCCGAAATCTTTAACTTCAGTCATTTAGAGGTTGCCCCAAAATCTGATCGACACCCGATCATTTTGTTCCTGGATGATGCCCATCTGTGCAACCGCCAGATTCAGGCCTATATGTTTCAGCTTCTGACCTACAGATCTATTCACGACCACAGGCTTCCGGAAAATGTTGCCATTATTCTGGCAGGAAACAGGGGAAACGATAAGGCTGGTTTTCAGGAGATTCTTGCACCTGTGGCCAACAGGATATTTTTTATTGATCTACGTGCTGACATTGACCAGTGGGTGGAAAATTATGCCGTTAGAAATGGTATCCGGACCGATATCGTCAGTTTCCTGCAAAACTATCCGGAATTGCTCATAGGAAAACCCATGGAATCGGGGCCCTGGCCATCTCCAAGGTCGTGGACCTATGCCTCTATGACCATGGATCCATTTGGAGACTCCCTGGCCAATGACGTTATCTTTACGATTCTGACAGGCCACGTAGGCACAGAGGCCACGACCAGATTTATCGAATACTATGAACTTTACGCCAAATGGAACCCAGCAGAAATCCTCAATGGCCACAGGTCGATCCAGTTCAAGAGCTTATCTAAGCTTCAATGTTATGCCCTGTTGAGTTCATGCGTTACTTATCTGCTGAAAAAGTTAAGAGAAAATAAGTTCAACTTGACCAGATTCATGGAGCGGCTTATCACCAATTTTGGATTTATCGTGGCCGAAATGATTCGCTACCATAAAGAAATCGTGCCATTGGGACTAAAACTCCTCCTGCTGGGGGAAAAGGCCGAAACAGGCAGGACAACCATAATCCAGAGGCTCACCTCAGACAGACAGATCGTTCGGGAGCTTTTTGATATAGTGTGACAGGGAAAAAATGGAGGTGGCATTGACATGAAAAACAACTTTACAATGTATGCCCAAAGGGTGAACGGTGCGATACATGTCAACCTTTCAGGACGACTCGACGCATCGCGAGCCGTCGAGGTCCTCAGTTTCCTGCATCTGTATGCTCGAGGAAAATGTCCGATCGTTGTAAAGACCCGCGATTTGTCTCCGGACAGTAGTATGAGCTCTAATCTGCTTCAAAAAGGCCTTCAAGGACTTGCCAACCTTGGTCATCCCGTTCGATGGGTGGAAGGAACGGAACTCAATGAAAAAGCCGAAGACAGTGGTGCTTGTAGATGATGAGCCTGGCGTGACTGGAGCATTGAGGGACGTGGTGGAATACAAAATAATCAGATGAGGCCCTTGCACTTCGGGCAATAACCCAATACCTCGAATTTGTGATCTTTGACTACAAAGTCGTACTTCTCGGCCAGTTTCTTTTCCAGCCTTCTCAAAGACTTTTCCTGAAATTCAATGGTCTTACCGCACTTCACACACCGAAGATGGCAGTGGTGTCCGTGACCGTAGATGTGTTCGTAGTGAAGGTGGCCCTCTTCAAAATAGGCCTCTTGAATCAGGCCGGATTCCAATAGATATGGAATCACACGGTAGATGGAAGGCTTTGAAATCTTCTTTTTCTTGTTTTTCAAGCGCAAATAAAGCTCATCCACGTCAAAGTGATCGTGTGTGGCGAAGATCTCCTCGATGATTGCCTCACGTTCGGGGGTATTTCGGAGGCCCTTTTTTCGAATAAACTCCCTGAATACCTGTATTTCGCTTTTCATGAGGTCACCTCGAACTATAATAATTCTTTTATAGCAACTTGTAAGCTTAATGTCAATAACCAAACGCTTGAACAGCCTCAGCCACATGTGCGGAAGCCCCTCTTGAACTGCAAAAGCGAGCGCATTCCCTGTCCGCCTGCGACGGACTGCACATTTTGTAGGTTGGGTTAAGGAACTAAACCCAACGATTATGAGGCTAATTTGCTTGCATTTGTTGGGTTTAGCGCAGGCTTCACTTCGTGTCGCTACCGCTCAACCCAACCTACGTCATGATAGATTGCCATAATTAGAATTGCTGCGTTTCTATTTGACGTTTCGCACTTTTTCTTATATTATAATAAAATCGTAAGTCCAAAGGTCGTGACAGGACTTATCGGGATCATTCCTTGTCTTCCTATCCTCATAACATACTATGGCAGTCAGAGAGGAGCCCGACAATGAAAGTTGCAATCACAGCAAGGGGGAAAGCCCTGGATTCTGAAGTTGAGCTGCGGTTTTCACGCAGCCCCTTTTTTGCCATTGTGGACACAGAAACAGGAGACCTGAATGCCTTCGAGAATCCCGGGGCCGCAGCCAAAGATGCTGCCTGTGTTGAGGCCGTACAGTTCTTAGTTGCCAAAGGGGTTAAGGCTGTATTAACCGGGAACGTAGGACACAATGCCTTTGTTACCATTCAGGACACACCGATCCGAATCTATTTGGGGGCCAAAGGAACCGTCCGTGAAACCCTTGAAAACTTCACGAAGCACAAGTTGAGACGGGCCACAGAGCCCTCGGTTGGCTTTCAGGAGGGACTTAGAAAGAGAGCCGCTCATTAAGCTCGAAATCATCCTGACCATCTTGTTTTTGGTGTTTTCCAGCGTGGTCATGGCCCAAGATGATCCCATGAAAGGCCCATGGTGGGGACCCGGGGAAAGGGAGGCAGACCACGAGCCACCAGGAGACCCATCGAGCAAGGCGGCTTTCTTAGTCAAATTCTATAGGAAGTATATCTCACCCATCGTTGGGAGTCGCTGCCCCATGTATCCTTCTTGCTCTCAATACAGTGTTGAATGTTTTGAAAAACATGGCTTTTTCATAGGTTGGATGATGACATGTGACCGCCTTTACCGGTGTGGGCGTGACGAGTTACGACTCTCTCCACGGATCATTATCAATGGACAGAAGAAGTCCTACGACCCTGTAGAAAACAATGATTTTTGGTGGTGGGATGGGAAATAAATAAGCAGCTTTAGATAAGATGGCATTTATTTACTTTCTTAAACATGTCCCCCTTTTCCTTTCCAAAGCATTAGGCAGTATCGTCCGAAACCAAAAGCCAGACCCAAAACAGAAGGTCAGCCGAAGGCAAGTGTCGTGTTACCGAAACTAATTCGCCTCTTGTTGGCTGCAACCGTGACTCTTATCCAAGCCAAGCTAACCCATTGACAGAAGCAGTATTTCTTGATAGTTCCTGCCGAAAACCCTCACTATTTAAGATGAGCTTATGGAAACAGAAGCTAAAGCAAGGGTCAGAATCGATGGCCTCCTGAAGCGTGCATGGTGGCGGTTTTTTGACGATGAAAAAGGTCCGGCCAATATCGCGCTTGAAGCAAATGTAAAAATAAAGAAGAACGAAATTGACCAATTCGGTGATGATTTCGAAAAAACCGTTGATGGATTTGTGGATTACCTCCTGCTTGACACCAAAGGCTTCCCCTGTGCGGTGCTTGAAGCGAAATCCGAAAAAATAGACCCCTTGGCTGGAAAGGAGCAGGCCCGCAAATATGCCAGATCGCTAAATGTTCGCTTCGTGATTCTTTCCAATGGGAATCTCCATTATTTCTGGGATCTGGAGCAGGGCAATCCATCCATTATAACCGAATTTCCCTCCCAGGAATCATTGGACCAATACCAGGCGTTCAAACCCAATCCAGACAATCTTGTTAAGGAAAAAGTCGAAGCACATTATATGGCCATCACCCAAGACCCGATGTACAAAAGCGCTCCCCGTTGGAATAACCCCGATGAGCGCGATGCTTTTATCAAAGAGAACAACCTGAAGTTCTTGCGGCATTATCAATTGAAAGCCATTCACGCCTTGCAGAAGTCGGTTACCTTATGCCTTTACTGAGCAGGGGGTTGCGATGCTTTCCAGCGTCCTGAACAGTCCGCCCGCTATTAAGGTGAATATCGCTATCATGCGGGCTTTTGTAAAACTCCGGCATGTGCTTTCTATCCACAAAGATCTAGCAGCAAAGTTGAGCGAACTGGAGCGTAAGATCGAAAAGCATGATGAGAGCATTGAGGCCATTTTCGAGGCTATCCGCCAGCTCATGACACCGCCAGAAACAGATAGAAGAAAGATTGGTTTTGATATCAAGGAAGGACACGATGAGCGGATTTTAGGCGATTCGGAGTTTGTAGAGGCGGTGCTCTCCCGGGCCAACGAAAAGTACGACCGTCATTACGAATTGAAACGTCGCGGGTATGACCTGGATCGGATTGCCA
>JAGMBW010000135.1 GCA_023129535.1 Desulfobacterales bacterium | reverse complement strand
GTTGGTTGGCTGTGGGTGCGTAGGACGGGCCTGGTCAGATATACCCGGTCGATGAAGAAAATCGCAGCAGTAGCGGTAGTGTTGTCATTCGCAGCTCTCATTTTAGCCGGAAGTGCCGAGGCAAGGGAGAAAAAGGATAAGGAGTATTATGTCAGTCTATATGGCCTTTATGCTTTTGAAAGCCTGGATGAAGGGCAGACAAAGGACAAGTTCTCGGGTCCTATCAAGGTGGATTTTGACGACGCGTGGGGCTTCCAGGTCCGGGGCGGTTATATAATGAACAAGTACTTCTCGGCAGAGGCCATGTTTGAATATGTTGCCCCTTTCGAAGCCAAGAGCGGAGCAAATGAGGACGACCTGGATGTCATGAACTTCACCTTAAACGGGAAGTTCACATGCCCTGCTTACGAGAAATTTGTCCCATATGCTGTTGTTGGGCTTGGCGCCATGAATGCCTATGAGGATATCTCTTACGGTGGCCGCAGCTCAGAGACCAGCGACTGGGGTTTCGGAGCCCGGTGTGGCCTTGGCCTCGATTTGTACATCGACCCTGATTTTTCACTTGGACTCGAAGGGGTTTATGTCTTTGGCACAGGCGATGTAGACCATGTAGAGTACACATCGGTCGCCCTTGGCGCTTCTTATCATTTCTGAACTTTCCAGCCTCCGGCCCGGAGGGATGAAAGTGATGAAATCCAATCCGCCTCATAGCAATTTCCTTGCGCATGCCAAAAAAGGGGAGCGCACAATGTGCCCTCCCCTTTTTCCGTACTGAGCTAAGGTCGCCCGCCCCTGATTCACCGGCAAAAAAATAAAAAACCTCGTTGCGCTTGAGAAATCAAGCAGATAGAATGCTTTTGACATAACAAAACTATCATCAACGAGGTGACACGATTATGGCACAAGGAGCGCTACCTTTCAAGTACGAAGAGCAACTCCAAGGTGGAGGCATGACGGCACTGGCGGGATTGCCGGTTTACTTGGATTTGGCTCACGTGATGGTGCTATCGAGGTCAGCAGAAAAACACCTGGAAGTGCGAGCAAACGGGCGTGGGTGGAGTGATTCCCAGGTAATTACATCGCTTGTGTTATTAAACCTTGCTGGCGGTGACTGTGTGGATGATCTAGATATTCTTGAGGCGGATGAGGGTTTTTGTCGGGTTTTGCGAAGGACATACATGATGTGACTCCGGAGTTCAAGAAGGCTGTAGCCGAAGTGGCCGAGCCAGAATGGCAATCCCTTACGAAGAAGGTGAAGGGCCGTGAGGTTGACACAGGCAAACAATGGGCAGAGGTGTGCTTTCTTTCAAATGGTTACTCGATATTCGAGCAAAGATAGCGATGTTTGCGTCAGTGCCTTCGGGATGACCTGGAGGAGGTCGAATACTTCACAAAGGGGAAAAGCCACGGCATAGCTGCGTGCAAATCCAGCGTATTTCTGGGGCGTTACGGCTTTGAGCCAAAACCCAGCCGCTGGGAGCGATCAAAAACATTCACAAACAAAAAAATGGCCCCAAAAGGCCCCAAGAAACACCTGCCCAAATTGAAGCGGCGGATTTGGGGTGAAATAGCTCATTGACAGGTGGACATTTTTGTGATAACCGCTTGCTTCGCACCGTATCCACGCCATCTTACTTCTTTTTGCAAATTTTCAAACCTATCCATCAATTGTGTGCAGTTATCTGATAAGACCTTCATTCGAAAAGATGAGGGAAAAACAGCTACCGTGTTCTAACGAGACCTATTTTATTCCACTTAGACAGGGGATGAAAACATGTCAAAAACATATCTAAAGATTCTCATAGCTTCATTGATATTTTTATTAACGGGCGTTGCCCCCTATTCCAGTGCATGGGCGCTGCCTGGGGACATCGATGAGTCAGGACGCGTGGACGGGTTTGATCTGATCACCTTTTCCCGTGCCTATGATTCAACAGACGGCGATGCCCACTGGAACCCCAGGGCCGACCTTAATAGAGATGGAACCGTGGACGACGCAGACCTGGCTATTCTTCGGGATTACTTCGGCCGAATAGCAAGAAGCCAGGGTTGCTGGGTGGCCGATTTTGCCAACGACCGAGTCGTTTTGTTGGGGGCAGAAACGGGCAATCAGATCAGACTTTTGGAGAACCTGAATGATCCCACAGCAGTTGGCGTTAATGTCTCCAATGGCATCACCTGGATAGCCAACAAAGGCGCCAATGAGATCATCAGGCTGGAATATGATGCTGATGGCTCTCCCATCCTTCGAAGAATTAGCGGCTTTTCTGCGCCGGAATCGGTTTCCGTAAATTCCCTGGATGGTAGTTGCTGGGTCGCCGATACAGGCAATGACCGTATTGTTCGCCTCGCAGAGGATACCCCTGATGGTTATGACCTGGTCAACAACACCGGTTATCACAAGAACTTTATTGGTTTTAATAGTCCTAAATCGGTTTCGGTGAACCATAATGAAGGTAGCTGCTGGGTCGCCGATACCTACAATGATCGCATCGTCAAGCTGCTGGCCAATGTACCAGACGGGTACGACGTCGGATCGGACTCCGAATTCCATGCGGTGCTTACCGGTTTCCAGGATCCAGTCTCGCTCTCGGTCAATTATGTGAAGGGAACCTGCTGGGTGGCTGATACGGGTAACAATCAGGTGGCGCTGGTGGCCCAGAACGGAGTTCAGGTGATTAGAAGGACCAACGGCTTTTCCAGCCCGCGCTCAGTCTCCATCAATCCTCTGGATAATTCTTGCTGGGTTGCTGATTACAACAACAACCAGGTGGTGAAGTTGGCCCAATCCGGAGTAATAGAGCGATTGCGAGTCGGGGGATTGTCCAGGCCTATTTCCGTCTCGGTCGAGCTTTTCACAGGCGGATGTTGGGTGGCGGACTATTATCATGACCAGGTGGTTAAGTTATCAACTGGTGGAACAGAACTGCACCGTCTGGACGGGTTCAACAACCCCATTTTTGTCCTTTCCGTTCCCGGTGAAGAACCGGCCACGCGCAGACGGCCTGAGGCGGTTGCTGCCTGGGAGAAGCTGGGTAATCTGGACGTCCGCTTTGATGCCAGTGGCAGCCGGGATGTGGATGGGCAGATTATCCGGTATGAGTGGGATTTTGATGGCGATGGAACCTATGACTATGAATCAGCAGATACCCCTGTTGTAACCCACACCTTTTCATCTCCCGGCATGTACAATCCTGTCTTGCGGGTAACGGACAATGATTGGTTATCGGATACCGATGCAACCCAGATGCTGCAACTGGGGCAGTTGACGGCCATAGCCAGCGCTGATCCGCTGACCGGAACAGCGAATGTAACAAATTTTTCTTTTACCGGCCGGGCAATCGACCCTGTGGAGGGACGTATCGATAACTACCGTTGGGATTTTAATGGTGACGGCGAGTGGGATTATTTCGATTTTAGCAATCCTGATACCTCCCGCAAATATTCAGATCCGGGGTCTTACACGGCTGTGTTCCAGGTCACAAACAGTGCTGGAGATACAGCCATAGATAGCGTGGTCGTTCAAGTGTATGAGGCCGGTCCCCAGGCCTCGGCCTACGCCAATCCGAACAGCGGGGACGCACCTCTTACGACGAATCTGGTAGGAACCGGCAATGATCCGGACGGAACTATCGAGTTTTATCAGTGGGATTTCGAAGGCGACGGCAGCTATGACTGGTACAATCTTGGAAGCGGCAGCGCCTATTCGACATACGCCAATGTCGGGACCTACACTCCGGTGTTTCAGGTCACGGATAATACAGGGTTGACCGGAGCGGCCACAACACAAGTGGAAGCTAACCTGCCTGCGGCCTGGAGGCCAACCGCGGTCCTGCTGGCGGACGTCGTCAAAGGGAATGCCCCTTTGACGGTCCAATTTGATGGAAGCGGGTCGTCTACACCTGTGGGCGCCATTACGGACTATGCCTGGGATTTTGGGGATGGCCAGACAGCCAGCGGGGCCAGCGTTCCCCATGATTATACTCCAGCCGGAGCCTATACTGCTGCCCTCACGGTGACTAGCGACCAGGGAGGAACAGACACGACCACCCAGACCATCCAGGTGCTTCCTGAGGGAACCCCTATCGCCGTGGCCAACGCTGATTCCTATACCGGGATTGCGCCGCTGATGGTGGACTTTGATGCCTCCGGATCTTCTGACGATGGCACCATTACGCTTTACGAATGGTATTTTGACGATATTGCAACTGCGCCTTTTCGTGATGACATGGAATCCGGAACCTCCCAGTGGACGGCTTATACGCCCTGGGCTCTGATCCAATCCGATTCTCACAGCGCAAGCCACTGCTGGACTGACAGCCCCGGGGAGGACTATGCTGATAACGCTGATGTATCGCTTATCAGCAAATCCTTTGACCTGAGCGCTTTAGGCGAATCTGACCCCGTGACCCTGACCTTCTGGCACAGGCATGAATTCACCTTGTATGCCTATGGCCGGGTAGAGGTCTCCACAGACGAGGGGAGCGATTGGACGCAACTAACCTATTTCAGCGGGACCCAGGCCGACTGGACTCAGGCTCAGGTGGACATGAGCGCCTATGCTGGAGAGTCGGATGTTATGGTCCGCTTCCGGTTGAACAACACTTACACGTACAATGGCGACGGTTGGTACATTGACGACGTTGTTGTTGTGGGAGAACTGTTCCAGGATCATACAGGCACGTCTGGGAGCGTCTCCTATACGTACACACAAGCGGGAACCTACCATCCGACTCTGCGTGTGACGGACAATGAGGCAAATACCTCCACTGATTCGCTCACCATAGAGGTCACCTGGGGAGAACCAGTTGCCGTGGCGAGTGCCGACCCGTATACAGGGGTTGCGCCTCTGACCGTGGATTTCTCAGGTACTGGCTCATACGATCCCAATGGTTCCATTGACCTTTATGAGTGGGACTTTGAGGGGGCCTTTGAGGACGATATGGAGTCCGGTTCAGGGAATTGGACTGCCCAAGTCCCGTGGGGCATCATCGATTCAGATGCCCACAGTGGCACCCACTGCTGGACCGACAGCCCATTGGGTGATTATGTCGACTATGTGAATACAAGCCTGGTGACCCGATCATTTGACTTAAGCTCCTCTTCCCAGGTGACTTTGAGTTTCTGGCACCACTATGCTTTCTGTTATTATGCTGAAGGCTGGGTGGAGGTTTCAGTGGATGATGGCAATAACTGGACAGAATTCACCAAATTCACGCGAGGTACTCTGGCAGACTGGACCGAAGTTCGTGTGGATCTGAGCGCCTACGCCGGGGAGTCGGACGTCATGATCCGCTTCCGGCTGAACAATACTGGCTCTTATAACGCTGACGGTTGGTATGTTGACGATGTCGTTGTCAGTGGCAGTATCGGTACGATTGACTGGAGCTCTGACACCACCGGGGATACCAGTCATACATACAATCAAGCTGGAATCTACCATCCCATCCTTATGGTTACAGACAATGCCGGTTTCACCGATACCGATAGTGTGAACATTGCGGTGTTGGCCCTTCCCCAGGCTCAGATCGAACGACCCTTATCCGGTAGACCTTATTTTAAGCAGGGTGTAGCCTTTGTCGGCCAGGGGACAGATGCCGATGGTGAGATCGTTCTCTATGAGTGGGACTTTGACGGGAACGGAACCTTCGACTGGTCCTCGACGACAACTGGAGTAACGCTCTATTCATTTACCTCCCCCGGCACCTATACGGCCACGTTCAGGGTCACGGATAATAGTGGCCTTGAAGAGAGTTCATCGGTCAGCTTTCAGGTCATAGAAAAGGCTCCAGTGGATGTGGAGCCGACTGCAGACACCACCCACGGCAATGCCCCCCTTGATGTATCCTTTGACGGCTCAGCCAGGGATGAAGACGGCAGCGTTGTTCGGTATGAATGGGATTTTGATGGAGATGGCACGTATGATTGGGGTAGCGCCGGGCCAGGCCAGGTGGTGAGTTTTTCCAGCCAGTACAATACCTCCAACTGGTCGGCAGCCAATCTCATCGACGGGGTGGTGGCCACTAACGACAGCCGCGGATGGTGCAGCGCATACAATGCCGGCTTTCCCCAGGAGATCGTATTCTCACTGGCAGAAGGTAACATCTGGAACATACAGCGCCTTGACATCGACCCCCAGACCACGGAATCCAGCACCAGGTGGGCAAAGAATTTCCAGCTTTTTGCGTCTACCACGGGCCTTGAAGAGGGCGACTTCACGGCCATCGCTGAAGGAGCCACGTTTACCCTTACCAACCAGGCCGGGTTTCAAACCTTCACCTTTACGGCGATGCCGGCAAAATATGTCAAAATGCTTATCACCTCGAACTACGGGCATGGTAATTATACACAGTTGGGAGAGGTGGCCATCTTTAGCGGGATTTACAATGTGCTTTCGCCGCTTTCTGCGGCTGCGGATTATGCCTATGATACCCCAGGGCTCTATCATCCCACGTTGCGAGCCATGGACAACGAGGGATTCATGACCACGGAAGACATAGATGTGACCGTGTTTGAAAGCGATTTCCTGGGAGCCACAGGCCTCTTGTCGGCCACCTCAGGTTTTGCCCCCCTTACAGTCAATTTTGTTGGCTTTGGATTTTCAGGGTATGGCAGCCTGGACGATTTTGAGGATGACACGATTGACCCGGCAATATGGGCCACGCCTGTGGGCGGGGGCAACTGGGTCGAAGCAGACGGCATCCTTAAGCAGACCAACAACGATGGCAACGCGGCCGAAGGAGACGTGTACGGTATTTATGTTGTCGCCAGCGACGGCACCTGGGACGACTACAGTTTTTCAGTGGACATCCATTCCACGGGTGACGACACGATGGGGGTTCTTTTCCGGTATCAGAATGATTCCCAATACTACCTGTTTGAATGGAACCGGCAAAACAGAAGCGGCATTCTGCACCGTCGACTTCTGAAGCGAACAGCAGGCGGCCTTGAAGAACTGGCCACAGATGATGTGGCATACGAGTCCAACCGGTGGTATCGCATCCGTATCGACGTGGATGGCAGCCAGTTTGCCGTTTACGTGGATGGCGAATTGGTCATGCAGGGGACCGACTCGGATTACACGAGCGGGGGCGTGGGACTGTGGTGCAACTCCAATGATGACACCTACTTTGACAACGCGGCTGTCGCTCACGACACACCCAGTCAGTACAAGTGGGATTTCGGAGACGGAAGCCCTGTTTTCTCCAGTGCCTCTACAGGTGCAATAACGTACACGTATAGCACACCTGGATCATATACGGCCACATTGACCATCACTGATACGGGTGGAACCCGTTCAGATTCTGACAGCACCCAGGTGCGCGTCCTGCCTGCCGGAATCGGGTGGGCAAAGGCCTGGGTGACGGACAGAAACCACGACAAGATCGTTCTCTTGGCTGCTGACGGCCAGACGGTCATCAAAGAGGTGACAGGCTTTAATGATCCTATCTTTGTGGCGGTCAATCCTTCGGACGGCACCTGTTGGGTATCCGATTACTACGGCCATACGGTATACAAGATACAAGCGGATGCGCCTGACGCTTACAATGTCTCTTCGGACAGGGGCTTCCACCAGGTCTTCAGCGGCTTTAATTATCCTTATGATCTTGACGTGGATAAACGGGACGGCGCCTGCTGGGTGGTGGATCGAAATAACGATCGCCTGGTGAAGATACCGGCATCGGTCGATATTTCGCGGCACGTAGGATACACCACCACCGGGGTTGCCGCCGGATTAGGGCCCAATGCCTACACCGCCACTGTTGTAGGAGATGCAACGCCCTATACGACTGCCCATCTTAACGGCGGCATTGACCTGGGAGGCGATTCCTATTTGATTCTTCCTTCTTCTGTCCTGGACGGCCTGGGTGATTTCACCTTTGAGGCCTGGTTCACCCATAGCTTTAGCCACGATGGCGCCGTACTGTCAGCCGCAAGAAGCGGCGATGATAATGCTTTGATGGTCTATCTTAAGAGTAGCGGAACGAGCGTGCATGTCTACCTGGAAGGATCGGGTAAGTTGGAGTACACGGTTCCTAATCTAAACGATGAAGGGTTTCATCATCTGACTCTTGTCAGAAGCGGTTCAGACCTTTCCCTTTATATAGATGGTGCATTCATTGAAACCAAAACAGCAAACGATATTCCCCTCGGTGTCGATCCTGGCGGGGTAATCATAGGCCAGGAACAGGACCTGGTAGGAGGGAATTTCAACTCAAACGAAGAGCTTGATGGCGTTGTTGACGAAATCCGCGTGTGGAATGTGGTTCGGACAGCACAGCAAATCAGTGATAGCAACAATAGCGAGCTCGCAGGGACCGAATCAGGATTGATCGCCTACTGGAAGTGTAATGCCATTACTCCGGCCGCTGATACGCTTGTACGGATAGGCGGTTTTTCCAACCCGCAATCTGTGGCTGTCAATGGAACAGACGGTGTTTTTTGGGTGGCGGATGACGGACGCGACAAAGTATATCGCTTTGAGCCCGACGTGACTGATGGTTTTACCATCGGATCTGAATCGGGTAGTTACACGGAGATTGCAGGATTTTCCAACCCGACTCACGTCGCCGTGGACGAGACTGACGGCACGTGCTGGGTGGCGGATAAATCTAACCACCAGGCAGTAAAACTGGCAGAGAACGGAACCGCCGAACTTGTCCGCGTTAGCGGTTTTGACGACCCGACCCGTGTGGCCGTCAACCAGACAGACGGATCAGTCTGGGTGGCTGACAAGGACCATCGTCAGATCGTCCGTCTCAGTGCGGACGGAACTCTCGAATTGGCTCGGGCGGGCGGTTTCCATTATTACGATTTCGGCCTTGCTGTGGACTCCCAAACCGGGCAGTGCTGGGTGACTGATACCGGAAACGACGATCTCAAACGTCTATCCCCCAACGGAACCCAGGTCAGCAGAAAGGGCGGATTCTACGATCCCTATGATGTGGACGTCATCAGCGGGGAGGATTCTCCTGAGAACCAGAACCCGCCTACCGCCTCGGCCTCCGCGGATGTCTATACGGGAACCATACCCTTCCAGGCGAATTTCACGGGATCTGCGAGTGATGACAATGGCAGTGTGGTCTTGTATGAGTGGGATTTTGATGGTGACGGTCAGTTTGATTATCAGTCATTTGCGTCTGCAAATGCGAGCCATATCTATGATGAACAGGGCTACTATCAGCCAGTTCTAAGGGTGACGGACAATGACGGCCTCGTAGATTATGTGCACCTGTCGCCGGTGCGAGTTGGTCACTTGACAGCCGAGATTTCGGCCAGCGTAACGCAGGGCGTCGGTCCTCTTCAGGTAAACTTTACGGCGAGCGGCTTTGATCCGAATGGCAGGATTACCGAATATGCCTGGGATTTTGGCGGAGACGGGACTTATGATGCGACCGGTGCCAGTGTTGACCACACCTTCCAGACTCAGGGGAGCTACTCAGTGGTGCTGCGGGCCACGGGTCCTTCAGGTACAGTCTACGACGCAGTCATCATCACCGTGATTCCCAGCCCGCCCACGGCAACCGCCACGGTGACCCCCGATAGTGGCGCACCGCCTTTGAAGATCCATTTGGATGGCCAGGCAAGCGATGCCGATGGCAGCATAGTCATATACCAGTGGGATTACGATGGTGACGGTATCTTCGACTGGAGTTCCAGAACCGTGGATAATACCTACTTTACGTATGCCCAGACAGGCGTCTATACAGCGACCTTCCGTGTGATCGACAATGAGGGTTATGAGGCCACGGATTCAAAGACCATTACAGTGAATACCCCTCCTGAAGCAGCCTTTGATGAGGCCACGCCTGTAAAAGGGAATGAACCACTTGAAGTCACATTTGACGCCTCATCCTCTTTTGACCACGACAGTGGGGACAGCATCATTTCCTACGACTGGGATTTTGGGGATGGTGAGACAGCCACCGGTGCCAGTGTTGCCCACGAATACACCCCGGCAGGAACATACACTGCCACCCTTACCGTAACTGATTCTTATGGCGGGACAGGCCAGGCAACACGGGCGGTATTCGTCAGGCCCGCTGGTACTCCAACAGCCGTGGCAAAGGCCACACCTGTAACAGGTACGGCCCCCTTGACCGTCGATTTCACAGCCAACAGCTCCACTGACGATTACACGATAACGAATTATGCGTGGGATTTTGGAGACTGGAGTCTTGAAGGAGCGTATCAACTGAATGAGACCGGCTATCCCACCAACCAGTTGTTTTTGGGCACCTGGGCCTCTACGGGTTGCTCTGATGTGACCAGCATGCAAGAGGACATCCTGGATCATTGGCCGAGGGAGGGAGACACCTTTGGCGGCAAAACCTGGTTTGCTGCCAGTGATTCGGATGGAAACTTCAACTGGGATGGGGTCTTTGGCAGCCATTCAAACAGCTATGCGTATTCTCACATTTACATATACTCACCAACGGACCGGGTAGTCCGGATCAAATTTGGCGCGGATGATGCGGCCAGGTTCTGGGTGAATGGGACCCTGGCTTACGAAAAAACAGCGTGCGAGGGTGTATCCATCGATAAGTACAGTTTTGAAGTGACTCTGAATGAGGGCTGGAATCGAATTCTGTCCAGTGTATCCGAAGGTGGGGGGGGCTGGGGCCTTGCGTACCGGTTTACTGATACTGATGGCAATCCCTTGAGGCTCTTTTACCGAGTGAGTGGGCAGATTGGATATTCGTCGAATACCACGGGAAACACAAGCCACAGCTACACTACGCCTGGTATCTATCATGCCGTCCTGACCGTGACCGATAACGACGGCAATACGGATATCGATAGCGTTACCATCACCGTCCTGGTGCCGCCGGGGACGCCGACTGCCCATGCGGCCGCCGATCCATCGGCCGGAGACGTGCCCCTTACCGTCCAGTTTACCGGGACTGGGCAGGATTCCGATGGTAGTATTGTCCTCTATGAATGGGATTTTGACGGGGACGGCAATTTTGACTGGAGTTCTGCTGTGATCGGCGAAACCCAGCACGTTTATAGTGACACAGGAACTTACGTGGCCGTGTTGCGGGTTACAGACAATGACGGGCTACAGGCAACGGACAGCGTGGAGATCATAACCGGCGGCGTTCCTCCCGTGGCAGTACCTGTGGCGTATCCTACATCAGGCCCTGCGCCGCTCCGGGTGAAGTTTAACACCAAAGGGACGGACGCGGACAATACCATCCGCGATTTTCGATGGGATTTTGACGGGAACGGCACCTATGACTTCAGCTCTCCCATATCCATGACTACAGAGCATACATACAACACGCCGGGGACATATAACGCGACGCTCAAGGTAACGGATCACGACGGATTTACACATACTGCTTCTATCGAGATCAACGTCACCGTGCCCGGCACACCCACAGTAGAGGCGGAAGCCAGTCCGCGATTTGGCAGTGGGCCGCTAAGGGTTGATTTTACGGCCTATGCAACCGATCAGGATGGGACGATTATACAGTACCGGTGGGATTTTGGAACAGGGTCCGGTTTTGAACCGGCAACTTCGTCATCTCAAGCCACGTACACGTATACACAGAACGGCAGCTACCAGGCTGTTGTAGAGGTGCAGGACAATGACGGCAATACGGCCACCGCTTCGGTCGATGTTCTGGTTCTGGATGCGGGCGCACCGGCGGTCCAGGCCTCGGCTGATCCCACCGAAGGTCCGGCTTCCCTGTCTGTTGAGTTTTTGGGTGGGGGCACTCCAGCAGCCGGAGATCCTATTGTCAAGTATGAATGGGATTTCAATGGCGACGGCGCCTATGACTGGGACTCTGCATCCACCGGTAACGCTAAGCACAACTACACCCAGCCGGGTCAATACCGGGCCTTGCTCAAGGTCACGGCTCAATCCGGGCTGTACGGGCTGGCCGCTGTTGATATCAATGTGACCCCCGGCTTTAAGGTATGGCGGGGCAGGCAAAGCTTTGATCCCTTGACGGGGCAGACCATGCCTATAAGCGTGGCCACGTGCAGCTCCATGAAACTGACCCTGAGAGTTGTTGATGAAAAAGGCGGCCTGGTGCGAAACCTGATCGCTAACCAGAACGTGGGAGCAGGTGTGCATCAGTACGCGTGGGATGGCCGGAATAACAACGGCCAGCACGTTGACCCCGGGGTCTATTATTTTATTGCCGAGTATGAGAGTGGCGGCACACGGTATGTCTATGATCTCACCAATACCGAAGGGTTCCAGCGGCAGACGCCGTATCAGCAGTACCAGTCAAACTTTGACCCCCTCTCAGGCGATCCGCTGGATATCCGATTCAGCCTGGCAAAGTCAGCCGAGGTGAGCATGTATGTGTTTGCATGGAACTGGGGCCAGGACATCAGGACTATTCTGTTGAAATATCCCATGACATCAGGGAACAAGGTGGTTACCTGGGACGGGACCGACGATGACGGAAACCTGATCCCAACGGATACCTCATATACGATCTCTACGAGCGCCTGGTACCTGGCGGAAAATGGCATGATTGTGGAAACCAGGCCGCTTTTGTCCCATGTGTTGACCTCTCCGCACTATTTCAGTCCTGCATTCAATCCTTATGAAGAGGATCTGGACCTTGGCATCAGCTTTTTCCTTTCCAAGCAGGCAGATGTGCAGGCAACAGTCTGGGATTTCAATAGTAATATGGTGCGAGTGCTTACGGGTCAGCAGGTCAGTGCAGGTCCGAATACCATTTATTGGGACGGGCTGAACGAAAATGGCAGGCTTGTTGCCCCCGGGTACTACCGTGTCAGGCTCAAGGCAAAAGATGTGGCAGGCAACGAGTCGCAGGCCGTATATTCGGTGTTTTACCTGTTTTATTGAAAAACATGGGGTTGGTTCTAACTTTGGCCGATTAAAAGAATGAAGAATATTTCCTCCTGGAGAATCGCGACCGGGAGGTCGCTCCTACAAAGATGTCATGCGTTGTAGGAGCAACGTCCTTGTTGCGACTGGCCGAAGTTAGAACCAACCCTAAAAAACATTATGTTTGGCACTTAGCATATCAAACCGTAAGTTCTCAAAAACTTGGGGTTTTTGTTGCCGGAGACAGAGAGCACGGTGACAAGCGATCAGGGAATACCCGAACCTTTTGAGAAGTTGCATCAAACCCATCTGAAACTGGAAAGGGAAGAAATCCGATGCGTAGAAATCTAATCATAGGCATTATCGCATGTGTGCTGATCTTTGTTTTCTCTGGCAATGGCTGGTCTTATCATGCACCGCCTCTGGATACGGGCCATGATTTAACAAACACGAAACCGCCTAAACCGCCGGAGCCGCCCGAGCCACCGGACGATGATCCGTGCAAAGACAAGGACAAGCCGGCCACGGAGTCCAAGGGCTCACCGGTCCACGTTGCCAGTGGGGATCTTATCCTGACCTTTGTGGACGCAATCATCCCCGGTCCAGGGCCCTCCATGGACATTGTCCGCTCCATCAACAGCCAGGAGCACTATAATGGTCCCTTCGGTTATGCCTGGGTCTCTGAACATACCACCCAGCTCGTTCAGTTTACCGATGGCATCAATGATTATGTGATTATCCGGCTTTCCGACGGAAAAAGGGCAAGGTTTATAAAGAATCCTGACGGCACATACACAGCCGAGGAGGTACTGACATACGATCGTTTGCAGGATAACGGGGATGGCACGTTCACCCTCAACGCCAACTGCGCTTCTTGCGCGCGGTCATCCCAACCCGAGATACAATTCAATGCCGATGGCTTTCCCGAGTATATTGCTGACCTAAAAGGCAACCGGCTCACCTTCTCCTATGACAATGATGGTTTCTTGGCGACCGTTACAAATGCCGCAGGGAAATCCCTGATCTACGCTTATGGCAGCAACCGGAAGATATCCTCTATTACGCTCCCGAATAGCGAAGTCTATAGATACGGTTATGATGACAATGACAACCTTGTGTCTGTCACCGACCCGGCAGGAAATACCACGACCTATATTTACAACGATGAACAGAGACTGGTTTCGATTATTGATCCCACCGGGCGTACAATCTTTCAAGTAACATATGACAGCCTTGCAAGAGTAGCCACCTATACGGAAGGGGCAGAAACTTACACTTATGCCTATGATCCCGGTAATAAAAGGACCACGAAAACAGATTCAAACAATAAATCAACTACTTACTATTACAATGACGATGATCTCGTCTGGAAGGTGGTGTATCCGGACGGGTCCTCCACAGAATACGTATTTGACGAGAATAACAACCCCACCAGGATGACGGATGCCAATGGTAAGGAGTGGAACTATACGTATGATGAAAACGGCAATCTTATTTCCAAGACTGATCCTTTGGGAAATACGTGGACGTACACATACAATGAGTTCAATCAGCGAACATCCGAGGCCGATCCCTTAGGCTACACTGAGACTTACGCCTATGACGCAATTGGAAATATGATTTCCAGGAAGGACAAGGCAGGGAATCAGTGGACGTATACTTACAATGCTAAGAGTCAACAAACGAGCAAGATCGATCCTTTGGGGAGAACAACTGTCTACGAGTACGATTCGGATGGAAACCTGGTCAAGGTCACGGATCCCCTTGGAAACGAGACACGCTTCACCTACGACCAGTTGGGTAGGAAGCGCTCTCAAACTGATGCCAGGGGCAACATCAGTTACTACAGCTACGATTCCGCCGGTTTTCTGACCCTCATCAGGAATGCCCTGGGCAACGATACGCGATACCAGTATGACGCGGCCGGTAATCTCATCTCCGAAACAGATGCGCTAGGCAATACGACTACTTATCAATATGACAGCAATAACCAACTGATCAAAAAGACTGATGTTCTGGGCAATGCAACGACCTACGCTTACAATGCGCAGGGTGAAAAGATATCAGAAACGGATCCTCTCGGTAATACCAAATCATGGAGTTATAATGCCAGGGGGTGGTTGATTTCCGAAACAGATGCGATAGGCAATACGACTACTTATACGTATGACAATCTCGGAAATGTGACGTCCGTAAAGGACGCAAGAGAAAATACAATATCTTACATTTATAATGCCGCTGGAAGACGTACCAAAGCTGTTGACCCCTTGGGAAACGAGAGACAGTTTGTTCACGATGCAGTGGGCCGTGTTGTTTCGATCATCGATGCCAAGGGCAAAACATTGACACGGACATACGATCCGGTTGGACGCGTTGTTTCAATTACAGATCGTGTGGGGACTGTAACAAACATAGAGTATGACGCAGACGGAAATGCATTAACTCGAACGGTTTGCGGCCAAGGGGAGTCCTACACTGTCACAGTAACGTATGATGCCTTGAACCGCAGGATATCGGTCACAAATCCGAATGGTGATACAACCAGTTATGTTTATGATGAAAACGGGAATCGGACCCAGGTAATCGGGCCGGACAGTTCTACGTTTAGTTATGTGTATAACCCTCTCAACAGGCCTATAAGGCTTTATGATTCTATCGGCACGATTGAGGAACTGACCTATGATGCTATCGGCAAACTTTTGACCCGTAAAGATAGTGCCGGTAATACGACGAGTTATACTTACGATTCAGTGAACAGACGGGTCGCGGTCACTTACCCTAACGGCTCGAGTATATCGGCTGCTTATGATGAAGCCGGACGTATGCTTTCCATGACCAACCGGGGTGGGACAACGATTCAGTTTTCCCGGGACGCATTGGGTCGCGTTGTCTCATTGAATGATGGCACAAGAACGGGAAGTGTTGTCTACGATGAGATGGGAAACCGAACGTCCATTACCGACTATAAAGGCCAGACCATAAGCTTTGAGTATGATGCGTTGAACAGAAATACCCAGGTGACACATGCTGACACTTCCACAAGTGCCTTTGCTTATGACGCCAACGGCAATCTTATACAAGAAACCAAGCCTTCGGGTGCGACCCTTCAGTATGCCTATGGCCAAAATAATCGGTTGACCCAAATCACGATGCCGGATGGAGAAGTGATTTCGTTTGCACGTAACTACAGAGGATTGATAGCTGCGGCAGCCAATAAGGATTACACCGTTACCTATTCCTATGATGTGAACGCACGAGTGATCCAGGAGGATCAACCCGGTGGCTCCGTGCATTATTCTTATGATGCAGCCAATGGGCGCAGAACAATCACGTATCCTGGCAGTCGTACGGTTACCGAACAGTATGACAGTCGTAGAAGATTAACAACGTTGACGGACGAGAACGGTATTCATCTTCTTGACAATTCCTTTGATACTACGTCCCAACGCCTGACGGGGATGACCTATGGAAATGGTATCATCGCTCAATACAGCTATGATACCGAAGGCCTCAGTCGGTTGATCTACAAGAAAGGGAGTGCCGAGCTTATTGACTATGGTTACACTCGAGATGCTTCCGGGAAGGTTACGGAGGAAAAGAATAATCTGAAGAGTGATCAAACTAAAAACTATACATATGATACCCTGGGAAGACTGATTCAGGTGACCCTGGGAGAGTCAGATCCCGATATCACAAGCTTTAGTCTGGATCCCAACGGAAACTGGCTCAGTAAAACAGTGGATGGGGCAGCCACTCCCTATACAGTGAATGTCCTGAACCAGTATCTATCTGAAGGGGGAACGGCCCTCGGGTATGATTCAAATGGAAACCTGAATGATGACGGCGACTTTACCTATACGTATGATGCCATCAACCGGTTAGTCTCTATTGCAGAAAAGGCTTCAGGGAATGAAGTTGCAACCTATACCTACGATGCCCTCGGAAGGCGTATCACAAAAACGGTAGGTGGTACTACGACGAGGTATGTGTACAGCCAAACCCGGCAGGTACTTGAAGAGCATGAGACTGGAACCCTGATAAGATCCTATATTTACAACAGTGTTCTGCCCAATCAGGCATTGGGAATGAGAATTCATCAGGGAGGTAATTATCAGGACTACTATTTTCTGAAGGACCGCATGGGCAGCGTAATCGCCGTTGCAGATCAGAACGGAACAATCGTCGAAGAATACAGCTATACTCCCTATGGCCGGGTGCTTGATGCGGCAGGCAATCCCATGGGTGAATCTACCGTTGGTAACAGCTTCTTTTTTGTAGGCCAGGTAAGGGACATGGAATCGGGGAACTACTACTTTCATGCAAGATATTACAGTGCCAGGTTCGGGCGTTTTTTAAGCAGGGACCCCCTGGGGTATAAGCGGGGTGGCTTTAATCTGTATGAGTATGCCAATTCCAATCCCTTGGCTTTTGTAGATCCCCTTGGCCTGGAAGCCGCCAAGTGCGAAGAGGTAGGGTCCTTAGAATTTGATCTCAGCAAACAATTCGGGGAAATACTCAATAAGATCAAATTTCTGGCTAAGATAGAGCTTGGTTCGGAAAGCTCTATCAAGTTCCTGGCTGAAAGGTGTAATGGAAGGTGCTGCGTGAAAAAAACAGGCACCTGGAAAGAGGGGACATGGTATAGGTTTACGGCAAGCGGATCAGCGTCGATCAGCTACGAGCAACTAATACCCGGAGCAGGTTTTGAGATACCGGGAACCGACATTGGCGGAGGGATTTATGCGAAAATAGGAATCGTGATGACTGCCAGGGGTAAACTCGACAAGGCGTGGAACAAAGATTGCCAACTGGTTGCCTATGGTCAGGCGTGTTTAAGTCTCGACAAAGGATATGTGCAGCTGAGTCTTCAGCTCCGAGCTGCCATCGTGGAGGCTGGAATGTACGGTGAACTGTTTGTGTCGGCATCAATATGCGCTACAACAACTGGGGTTCTCTCAGGGGAATTTTGTTTAGGTGGAAAGGTCTGGGTGGAAGGAAAAATTGATCTCTGGCTTACTGAGATTGAAAAATCCTTTGACTTTTGGGAAGATAAGATTTGTACACAGGTATCCAAGAAAATAATATGATTTCCTACCATCTTGAGGATCTACTCAATAACAAGTAGACGTGATGAGGTCAGCTCCACCTATTCCCTTCAAGCCGGGAGGGCTGCGGAGAGTGTAACATTTCCAGAGGCTATTAAGCCGGTACCTTTTAGAAAAACGCGAAGGTCCCGAATATTCAGTCATAAGGACGCAATGGGAATGCGAACAAGTAAGGAACGTGTTCTTCTTATTATCATATTATTCGGCTTCTATTTCATGTTTCCTGCTGCAGTTGAAGGAAAGGATTTGATCTTGAATCAAAGTGGAATTGCAGTCCGGCTTCAAGGACTGACTTTTACAACAGATGTGGGGCTGAAAAATCAGTTAGGCCACTGCTTGGGAAGACCCCCTTTAACGCTTGTTTCTCTGTCTTTTCATTCGCGGAATTATAAGATTTTACTCAAGGATCTATTGATTGATCAGGCCATTGACTGCAAAGGAAAGAACATCATTCCCACGCAGGGCGGGCGCATGAGCATAATGCATGCTGAAAGGTCTGCTGACGGAAGGGGCATATTGTATAGCGTCATTCACCTTGAACCCATGACCCCGGGGTGCGATTCTATCGATCTCATGACGGGACAAGCAGACTTTATGTTGGTTTTGGGAGAGGATAGCTTTTCCAGTAAGTTTTTTACCCCGATTGAGGGTAATTTAATCAGTCTGCAAGGAATTGGCAAGGGATGGTCTGTTGGCAAGGTTGAAGACCAGCCTCAAGAGGTGTGGACCGAGAAATTGAAATATGAGACGTATAACCTTGTTTTCGAACTAAAAGCAGACTATCTCTCTTTAGAGGAGAAAAAGGGGATCGACCATCTTGAATTCCTGGACGAGGAAGGAAAAAAGATTCCGTTTCTCTTCGGGCGTAAACGCTGGAGCCACGGAAAGACAAATTATGTCATCAAGATGAAAGACATGCATGATCCGATACGGCTGGTCATCTACAAGCTAGAAGGGAAAGACGTTCAAGTCCCTTTCGTATTTAGGGATATTTCTGTTGGAAAACTGGGTCGTAAACTGGTCAATTTTGTAGAGCGAAAATAAATTCCTGAGCAGGGAAAGAATCTAATAAAGGAAAGATTTTTTTGAGGACACCAATATTGACATGAAGCGATTTGGGGTGATTTTTCTCGTCATAGGCGTACTGGTTGGGGTTTCGTACACCATATATGTGACCTTTATTTCCGGAACAAAGCTAAACGAGTTTACGATCATTGGAGGCCATGGCATAACTCTGGGACCCGTTCGCATTGTCAAGGACGGAGCATCAGACAAGACCGTTGAAATTGGTCCTGTTCGCCTATGTCCTGACATGAATCCTGTGAGACTCCTTTTGAACTTATCCTACGGGCGGTCTCTTTCGGGGGCCGTGCAAGCAGAATATGAGGCGGAACTCCTCCAGGGAAAAGAAAGGATATGGAGAAAATCTGGTTCGGTCAGGAAGGGCAGCAGCAAGAAACGAGGAGACGTAAAGGTGTCAAAGGTCATAAAGACTTTCGATGTTCATGAAGACGCGGATTACGGAATCAGATTTCACCTGTGGCAACGGTCCGGCACCGTTTACAGCGCCAGGTTGATCTTGAAGGAACAGGTCGTCCGGATCAAGCCATATATCATCATTGTGTCAGGAGCTTTGGCCCTTGCGGGTCTTGGTTTGATTGTTGCGGGCGGAGCACGAAAAAGCAGAGATAAGCTGGACCAGGGGGGACTATAGATGCGGCAATCGATCGGGGTTTTACTCGGTGTAATAATGTTTTTGCTAATGGTTCCCGTGTTTGCCTTTGGCGCTTCTGACATCGTCTATTCCTCCTATCAATCCGGCAACTGGGAGATCTGGGCGGTGGATGCCCGCGGAAACAGGCCCCGGCAATTGACCCGCACCATGGAAGACGAGCGCTCACCGGCCTGGTCACCGGACAGGAAGAAAATCGCTTATGCCACAAACACGGGGGCCATCTATGTGATGGATCGAGATGGGAGTCGCATGAGGAGGATTGCAGGGACGTCAGGCAGATGCGATCATCCGGCCTGGCATCCGGATGGGAAAAAGCTGGCATTTGTGTCCTTTACATACAAGAAGGGCGAGGACAGCGATCTGTGGGAAATTGGGGTGGAGCCTGCCCTGGAAGTAAAACCCGTAAGACTCGTTTCACGCGAAGACATGGAAGGTTTTCCAGCCTGGTCGCCTGACGGGAATCGTCTTGTCTATACGATCTTTCGAAGGGGGGATTTGGACCAGGTTATAGAAGATCTCTGGATCAGAGATATGGCTGTGAAGACCGATTTTCCCCTTATTCAGGGGGGACAGCAGAACTTCCAGGGCGACTGGTCTCCTGACAGTCGCTCCCTGGTTTTTGCATCCAACCTGACGGGAGATTATGAAATATGGGTTCTGGGCTTCAAACCGGCGAGGCTTATCCGCCTAACCTGTAGTCCGGGCCTTGATGTTGACCCATGCTGGTCTCCTGATAGCAAGAGCATCGCTTTCGTTTCCACCCGGTCGGGTCAAAAACAGATCTGGGTGATGGACAGCGACGGGTCGAACCCACGGCAATTGACCGGGGGGCCTGCTGAGAAGAAAGATCCCGACTGGTAACCTCCAATGTTGAGAAAAGGGTAACCGTTCACGGGTTCAATGGTTCACGGGTTCAGGGTTCACCAAAAATCTAAACCGTCCCGCCTGCCTCGCAAGCTTGGCGAGCGGGCAGGTGATTCGTGTCACGGGTTCAGAGGTTCAGGGTTAGCCGTAACCCTGAACGGTGAACTCTGAACCTGTGAACGCCTACAGAAAAGGAAATCAATCAATGAGAAGAAGAGGGAATTTGAAGGAGTTGTTTCTGCCAGCCGTGCTTTCTCTTGTGTTGCTTTTTGGTGTACTGCCCGGCCACTCACACGCTTTTTCACCAGAAACGATTGAAGTGCAACCACAGGTGCTTGACCCGGTCACGGGCGGCCAGGCGGCCATCTCCTTTTATTTGCGTGCATCGGCCCGTGTAACGACCAGGGTGTTTGATGCCAATCATTTCCTGGTCAAAATCCTGGAGGATCGACATTACTGCCCCACGGGAATGCACACTGTTATTTGGGATGGCACAGACAACTATGGGCTGATGGTTCCGGCTGAGGCTTACTATTTTACCGTTGGGCTCGTATTTGATGATGGCAGCCACGTCCTGTACAATCCAGCCTTTTCCGGAGGCAAGTACCTGGGAACAATTTATACACAGGTGGATAAACAGAAAGGTGGGGTCAGATATCACCTTCCGGAGCCGGGGAGGATCCGGATCAGGGCCGGGATTCAAAGAGGCCCTTTAAGAAAGACCATACTGGACTGGGCACCTACAACGGGAGGGGATCATATTGTAGCCTGGGACGGAAAGGATGAATCAGGTGCGGAAATCATCTGGAACAAAGATGGGTTTGTTTTGAATGCCTCTGCTTTTGCTTTACCACCCCATTCTATCATTGTGGCCAGGAGCGAACTTGATTATTTTGACTACTGGACCGAACGGGCCCGAAAAGAGGATATGGAGATGTTTGAGTACATGCGCTTGTCAGAAGATGCAAGGGCTGCTCTTCGCAGGGCAAGGGATGTTACGGAAAAGGCGCTGTCAAACACTCAAACTCAAATAAGCAATTACTATTTGATGAACAGATTCACCAACCGGCCGCCCGATGTGACCATGAAACTGGAGGGGGAGGGGGTTGTATCAGGCGGCGACATCCCGATCTTGCGAGGTAGAGTAGGAATTAAGGTTCTTCTTTCGGAATTGACCCAAAAAATGCTTCTTCAGCAAAGGTATGAAGTGATCTTTTATGTGGATGATGTCCTGACAGGTGAAGACGAAAGCGGCTATTCTCCGTATACCTGGCTCCTCGATACCAGTGTTCTCGAAAATGGTCCCCATACTATTACAGTAAATATTGCAACCCTGAGCGATCAGGTGGGGAGCTGGAGCCAGAAAGTGATGGTGTCCAACTGACATCGAGTAACGGAGTAATGGAGTAGTGGGGCTCAGCGCGTATGTCCAGACAGGGAAGATCGTGAGAGTAACCTTTAAGATCGTTCTTTTGCTACTTGTCCTTGGTCTGGTCAATACGGGGCATGCCCGGGACAGTCATCTTTACATTACGTGGCCGGGCCTGGAAGCCGATAAATGCGCCTCGGCCTGGTTAATCGCCCGGTTCGTTGACCAGAAGGCCACCTTTCGTTTTGTGGAGCGAGGATCGGTGAGCAAGGAGGGCGTCAGTTTTGATACCCCTCAATCGGAATTCAGGACAACCCACCGGTCCACCACTTTCGGCGCCATTTACTGGAAATATGAACTCAGTGATACTACCCTGAGTAAAGTCAGGCGTATCATTTGGGATATTGAACTGAATAAATGGGAAGCCCCTTTAACACCGGAGGGAAAAGGGATCGAGGCCCTTATTAACGGGCTCCGGAGGAAGGAAGGGGAAACGATAGAGGCCCTCAAAAAGAGTTTTGTCTTGTTTGACTGGCTCTATGCGCATTTTCAGGAAGAGTAGTGGTCAGTAGTCAGTGATCAGTGGTCAGAATGGCCTGAAGAAAGATAAACACATACCAGGATTTGTAGGGTGGGCATTGCCCACCAAAGATTCTAGCCCCCTCGAACCAAGGAGAACAACAATGAGTTTTCTAAAAAGGATAACAAGAACCGGAGCCAGATGTTTATTCTTTCTTGGTCTTGCTTTCAATTTGCCGATTACTCTCGCCAGCGGGGCGGTGAACAGTGTCTCACTCCATGCCTCTTATAAACAAACAGAGGTGGATATCCTGGAACAGGGACATGAGTTCCTTGTTCTGGTCAAAGTCAATCCAACGGCTGGTGCAGCAGATCTCCTCTATGGAGCCAGCATTGACCTGGTCTACGACCCTCAGTTTCTTGAAGTGATCGACGCTATTCCGCTCACCCAAAGGATTTTCCCCAAGCTGCTTGAAGGTGACCTCTTGAACGAGGGGGGGACTGCAGAGACCTTTCTATTGAGTGCTCTTGTAAACAACCAGCCAGGCAGGGTCACCATTGGTCTGGCGAGAAAAGGACCGGTAGAGGCGGTTACGGTGAGTGATGAGGGTGAAGTGCTTGTCTCTGTCTATTTTCGTTCCTTAGCCACCACCGAAGCAGGGGAAACTACAGCCATCGGTTTTGGCCTGGCTGGTTTGCGGGATGACGGCAATCTACCGATTGCGGTAGATAACTGGCAAGGCGATGCGGTGAGTATCGTGGAGTTGATCATCCGCAAGTTGGATTTGAACGACGACGAAGTGATTGACCTTAAGGACCTCATCCTGGCCATGCAGGTTCAGACGCGTCAGCCCCTGGCAGAACCAGTCCATGAACTGGCCGAATTTTCAGGAGATGGGATCATAGGGATGGCCGAGGCCGTTGGCATCATGCAGGTCCTGGCAGACTTGCGAAACCCGCCACAGTAAAGGACCAGTGGTCAGTGCTCAGTAGGGTCGGGCTTTATGCCCGACCGGTCGTCAGGCCTGGAGGGTCATCCGTTAAAAAGCCCTGTAGATCTTCTGACAAAATACCGGACGAACTCCGTGGCCGGGTTTTGTAAAATCTCTTCTTGCTTCCCTATTTGCTCCAGCCGCCCTTTGCACATAATTGCCAGAAGTCCCCCCATGGCCAGGGCGTCGTGTTGATCGTGCGTGACAAATATAATCGTTGCGGTCAATCCTTTGATTAACGTGATAAGGTCTTCCCGCAAGTCCAAATCAAGGTGTGAGAAAGGCTCATCTAAGAGCAGCAGGCGGGGCTGGAGGACGAGTGCCCTGGCAAGGGCGACCCTTTGCTGTTCGCCCACTGATAAGGTGTGGGGGTAACGCTTCAGATGCTGAACCATCTGAAGTTTTTCCAGGACCTCTTCAATCGTTGAATCCCTGTCGGCTTTCTTTATCCCCCGTGCTTTAAGCCCTAAGCCAATGTTTCCCTCTACGGTGAGATGGGGCCACAAGGCCAGGGTTTGAAAGATCATGCCCACTGATCGTTGTTGTGGAGCCACCCAGGTGCCCGTCCCGTTCATCTTCTGTCCGTTTATCCAGACCGTGCCTTCATCAGGCTTTTGCAAACCGGCGATGATGCGCAGCAGTGTGGTCTTACCGCAGCCGGATGGTCCTAAAATCGTAAGGATTTGATCTTCCGGCAACTCAAAGCTCACATCAACAAGGGCCGCCGTGTCCCCAAAATGCTGCCTTATCCGCTCAACCTGAAGTAGCGGAATTTTCATATCTCAATTCCTCGATCTGTACCCCGTGAAATGCGAAGCATATTTCACTGGGGCCTTAATCCCTCAATCCCTCAATCCCTTAATCCTTCAATCCCTCAATCCCTTAATCCCTTTTCCGCACCACACAAGTAGACCCATAGGGATGATGGTCATCATAATCAATACCAGGCCAAGGGCGGCTAACAGGCTGGATGATCCGTAGTGCATGATGTTGTAAAGCCGGACCGGCATCGTGTCCGCGCCAGGTGGAATAACCAGCAGTGTCCCTCCCAGTTCGGATAGGCAAAATATATAGGTGACAGCCCAGGCTACCAGGAATCCGGGGCGGGCCAACGGCCAGACAATTCGGCATAGGCTTTTCGTCCACGAAAGCTGGCTCAAAAAGGCAATTTCTTCCATTTCTAACGGAATCTGGCGGATGTGGTCAGCCAACACCCGTTGGGCCAGAGGAAGATACTTGGCTCCCCAGAGTATGGTAATGATAAGCAGACTCTGGTACACCAGAACGATGCCGGGCCTGTTCCAGAAAAAAATGACCCCAATGGACAGCAGGACAGAAGGGAGGGCAAAAGGAAAGAAGAAAAGCGAACGGGTCACACCTCCTTTTCCCCATTTTGTTCTCTCAAGGGCGTATCCTGAAACAAAGGCCACAATAGATATGCAGAAGCTGGCAAAGAGGGCAAGGACGAAAGAGGTGAGAATCGATTCTTTAGCCTGATCAACGGCTATCTTCAGGCTAAGGAACGATCCGGTTTGAAAGAGCAAGAAAAGAATAGGCGTGCAGGTGACGAATAGGGCAGGACCGCAGGCAAGGATTTTGAACAATTTACTATTTAGTAGTCTCAAGAGGCTTCCCCCCATCTCTTCTCCCTGCTGCAGGGAGAAGAAAACTCGGCCCTTCATGATATGGTGTAAAAGAAGCACGCAAACAAGGCAGATCAAGAGGAGGGGCAAGGAGAGGAGCACAGCTCCTCCAATGTCTTGAAATACAGAAAAGTAGGTATAGATCTTAACGGTAAATGTTCGAATGCCCAAAAGCGAAGGCACTGCGTAGTTGGTGATAGCTAACAAAAAGACCAGAAGTAGGCCCGTACCAATTTGTGGGAAGAGAAGTGGCAGGGTGATTTTCCGCAGTATGCCGTTTTCCGGCAGGGCAAACATGGCTGCCTCTTCCAGGTGTGCGTCGAGCCTCCGCATGCCAGAGATCACCATGTAAGTGAGTACGGGAAAATAGGACAAGCCCAGGACGATCCCCGCGCCCCATGCTCCGCCAAGCCAGGAAGACCTTGCGTCCATTCCCAGCCATTCGTGTGCCAGATGGGGCAAAATGCCTCCTCGGCCCAAAAGGCCCATCCAGCAACTGGCCGTAAGATAGGGCGGAATCGCCAGCGGCAGGAAAAAGATTATACCAAACAAGAGAGGCTTTCTTTTGGAGCCAAGGGCCAGACCCACGGGAAGCCCTAATGCCAGGGCCGTTACCGTGGCCACCAGGGCCATGTTCAGACTGTGCAGGGTCAGGAGATGCACCTGTCTTTCAAGGAGCCATTTCCATATGGAAATCTTCGGTGAAAAGGAAAACAGATTGAGTAAAAGCATGCCCGGAGGGGCCAGGGCGATCAATGCAAACAGGACCAGAGAGAGGCCGAGGATGAATGCTTTTGAGGGGGTCAATGAAATCCTTACATGAGCTCTTTATCCAACAGGGAAAGCACGTCTTCCATTAACCGGGCCAGTTCTTCGTTATCGACCTTCATTTGGTAGATTTCTTCCAGGGAGGGGATGCCCGGAACCGGCTTGATGCCTGGTCGAAGCGGAATCTGTCCTGAGCCGGACCGGGCCAACATCTTTTCTGTCTCTTCGCTCAAAAGGAAATCGATAAGCTTTCTGGCCGGGCCGGGATGGGGTGCGTGTCGAATAAGGGCTACGGTGTTGGGGATGACAAGGGTACCCATCCCGTCTTGATCCGGAAGCAACATGTCAATAGGCATGCCTCGCTTCATACCCGAATATACATCATCCGTGTCAGTCAAGCCCCACAGGTAGGTGCCGTCTGCAACCCTGTCGCGCACCACGGAGTTTCCGTCCACAAGATCCACACCGTTTTTCTTGAGATCTCGAAAAAACGCAAGGGCCTGGTCGTGGCCCCAGACGGCAAACAGGGCAGTGGCCTGTGTGGCCGTAGTTCCGAATAGAGGCAGGGCCATACAAGCCTGATCTTTCCATTGCTTATCGAGAAGGTTCTTAATGGAGTTGGGCTTTTCTTTGTTCCTTAGAAGCCTGGTATTGTATACAATAACTCTGGCTCGCGCGGCAAAGCCGCACCAGCAGTGATCCTTATCCCGAAAGATCTCAGGGAAGTACCGGGCCTGTGCGGAAGCATGCGGCTCCAGCAGACCTTTGTTCTTAAGACGTATGGTGTTTATGACCTCATTGTTCCAGAACACATCACACTGTGGATGGTTCTTTTCAGCAATGATTCGATTGACCAGGCCAATGGTCTTCGTGGCCTCCACATCATAAACCGCCCTTACTCTAATACCGGTCGTCTTTTCAAAGTGCTTTAAGACCGGTTCACTGTAAACTTGATCCAGGGCAGTATAGACCACCACTTGTTCCTTTTGTTTCCCTGTGGCCAGAGAGGCATTAAAGAAAAGCGCCAGAGCTCCGATGACAACAATTGTAAGGCTTCTCAACCAGGTATTTCTTTTCATTGAAGTCTGTCTCCTCCTTACAGTAGTGTGAAGCCAACGATACGCTGAACGTCGACGGCAAACATTTCAGGAACTGAAATGATATAGTCTTTCAGAAAAAGAATTTAAGGATTTTCTTAAAACCTACAGAATGGAGATTTGGTACCAGAGATTCAATCAAATTGCAAGATTTTCTATTTTGATATTTTGATATATCATTATCAAATGTCAAAATTAGGGATGGTTTCCTGCTATGTGATCAGAAAGGGAATAATTTGGTGGTTTCATTCGGCAATCGAGCGAAAAATTGAGTAACACCCTTCTGGAGCAAGCCGACCGTGTCGGCGGAAAATCCGGCAACGCGGCCCGCCCTGGCGCGACAGAAACCCAACGGCGCTAAAGAGAGAAAAACCCGGTCTGGGCCAGGGTTGCCTTGCTTCAGAACAAGGATTTTGGAACTCCACAAATATGTGTTTACATGTCACAATAGAGAAAACCATCCCGAAAATTAGGGGGTTGACTTGGCAAGAATTATAGTATAAGGGCTTACTAAGATTTGGAGGTGATAAAGTTGTTGTGCTAGCCTGCAAGGTTCCGGAACAGCTTCGGAACCTAAAATAGGTGTATTAAAGATAGGAGGTTAATCATGAGAATCTTTTTTATTAAATGGGCAGTCACTGTTCTTTTGGTCTTCTTTTTTGTCTTTTACAGTCACGCTATCAAAGAATCCTGGGCAATGGAGGGGTCTAAGTTTAAGGAAGCTCAGGAACTTGTAGACAATATGGTCTCAAAACATCCCGATTTGTTAAGGCTTACCATCCATGCAGTGCCCACTGGCAAGGAGGGTAGCAGAATCATTGCCTGTAATATCAGGGAAAAGATAGGAGCCCCTTCTGATCCTGAAGACCTTGAGGTATTAAAGACCAACAAGATTGTGGTCTTAAGGGAAGGCGATAACTTAGATGTAACTGCACCTATCCGTGATAAAGCTGGAAAACCTATTGCCGCTTCCGGCATAACACTTCGTTTTCGGAAAGGAGAGACTGAAAATAAGCTGATTGAGAAGGCAAAGTCCATTGCAAACGAAGTTACCACAACCATCCAGAGTTTGGATAAACTCCTTTGGTAATCTTACATATTAGTGATTAGTGGTCAGTGGTCAGTGCCCGGTCGGGTATAAAACCCGACCTTACGTAGAGTGGCATTTTATATGCCACCAGGTGTGGGCCAGGGACTACGGACAACACACAACGAACTAAATTTGTTGTGTGACCTATTTCACACAGAATGTGTGACGTAGATCATTCCGTTAGAGAAAGAACCGCTGTATTTACCTGTAACATGAGCTTCATCACAGTTTTTTCTTGAGAAAATTAGTAACGTTCAAAAGTTGAGGCAAATCTCTTTTTCGGCCAACCTGATTAAATTCTCCAGGATATTACAAACGCCTTCTGAACTGGCCTGGAGTCCTTGTACACAGTGTTGAATGCAAAAAGTATAATCCCACGTATTATTAGTAGTTACAATGCGTTATGGCTCACATAGGATTGAATTTCCCTGCTCTGAATGTGTGGTTTTGATCTCGTTTTTTGTGCACCAAGTTAAACCGAAAAGGCATCTCTCCTTGTGCAATAATTCACGATGCCTCAACTTTTGAACGTTACCCAGCAATTGACAACAATCGACAATCATCATCGCTGATGGGCCTTTCGAGAATTAAGCTTGCTATCCTTATTACGGTTACTCTTTCGTTGTTTACCCCATGTATTTTGGAAGCGGGGGTGACCCCGAACAAGTCCGCCCTCACGTACCAGGACGGGCGCATAACTCTCAAAGCCACGCAGATGCCTCTGCTGCAGGTACTCGAGGAACTCTCAATCTCTACGGGGGTAGACATATCTGTGTCTGAAAATCTTGAACCTGGGGTTATCGATGCCAACTTTATCGACAAACCCCTGGAAGACGCTTTCAAGTCGATACTCAAGGGTTATAATTACGCAGCCATCTATAGTAAGAAGGGCTCATCATGGCAGATCACCTCACTGAAGATTTATCCCGGGGGAACATATACGGGAAAAGTAGTGCCCATTCTGCCTGAAACGGCAAAGATCAAAAACGCTGACGGAGGCAACGCTAAAAAAGCCGTTATGGTTCGCTCCGGAGAACAATTTGTCACTTATGGCAATCTTGAAAGCAGGGGAATCCTTATTCCATCTCAGACAGTGCCCGGCGATGCTTTTACAACACCTGAAAGCGGTATTTCCCCGGTCTTTGTCTTGCAAAAGGACCTTGAGCGCAAAGAGGCAGCTCGCTATCATGAGCTTATGCTGCTTCGAGAAAAGCTCGCCTCTGCAAGAGACCCTGAAAGAAGGCTTGCGCTTTCCCAGGTGTACGCAGATGAGGCGAACAAGTTTAAAGAGATGAAGGTCTCACACATCAACAGGATTGAGGCCTTAAAAAGAATAGCCCGGTTCAGAGAAATGACCGGAAACCGCTGAGGAAGTACTGGAGTGATGGAGTATTGGAGTACTGGAGTACTGGAGTGATGGAGTAGGGGAGTAAGTACTTGAGGTCTTACGATTTTTCGATTCACGATTTAGTCCGTTAATAGTTAATTTGGTGTTTTTTGTCGCAGAAAACAAATTCGTACTGTTTTCAAGGCGTAGGCCACAAATCCGAAACAATATCGAATGAGAAAAATTCAAAATCCGAAAACCGTAAGGAATTGTGACACTTCTGATGGCGGTTGAAATCGCTCTTACAGTTTTGAGCATTTGATATTTGGATTTGTTTAGAATTTCGGATTTCGTGCTTCGAGTTTCCGGTTTATCCGGTTAGGGAGGTTTAAAATGAATCACATACGGAAAATTTCAATCTGTCTGGCTGTGCTGATGAGTTTGTTTATGGTTTTTGGCGCGGCCGCGGATGTGATGGCTTCTAACACGCTCGCCGTGGGAAGTGATTCCGGGAGTATCGGTTATACGGCGACATTGCCGATAACGATAAGCTTGGACTCAGAGGTAAAGGTCGGAAGTCTTGCCTTTACGCTTGGGTATGATCCTGGTGTTTTTGAATTTGTTGGTCTCGAGCAGGAGACAAAGGCCATTAGCGACGCGTCTGAGTATTATACTACAACAACAGGAGGAGCGGGCACATATACCGGTTATACAGCCGATGTCGTCGAAAATACCATGTTTTATCAGGTAAATGATCTGGGCGATTTAGACGGTAATAAGTTCGGCAGAGTGGTAGTGGCTGCTGCATCGGCCCATGAAGTCACGGGCCCGAGGCTTTTCAAGGCGAAGTTTTTGATCAAGGGCGGCGATGGTACTTATCCAATAGAGCTGCTGGAAACAATAGTTCACAATCCTGCTGCCGGATATAACACGCCCACTATTACTCCTGTACTGATTGGCATGCCGGCCGCTTATTCAAATGCGGAGGGATATTATCCAACCCCTGTGTACACTGCTTCGCTGGTAGATGGACATATTACCGTTAGTGCAACCAAATATACGATCACTGGTAGTGTAACTTACGGGGACGGTGGCGCAGCCAATGGCTCTATTGTGGAGCTGCAAAAGCCGACGGCTGCCGCTGGAGGCTATTGGTATATTGAGGAAACCACGGTGCGTAATGGCACTTATAGTTTTAGCAAGCCGGCCGGAAGCTACCGCCTGGTCGTCCATCCTTATGATTCGATGTATCTTGAAGCGTCTTCCGACTGGTTCGAGTTGACGCAAAACGTGACAAGGGATTTCACCCTTGCTTCAGGGGCCGTGCGAAAAAGCGGGACTGTGACCATAAACGGCCAGGTCCTGCCCGGTGTGCGAGTCAAGGTCTTTGACGAAAACGGCAAGCTCATACGCATCTATCCTGTAAATGATCAGGGCTATTTTGAAACCGAGGCGTTAGCGCCGGGAGATTACACATATGTTCTTGTTTACGGAAATCAGGAAAGCGGCTCAATAAGTGAAGCCAACATAGATGGATATAATTGGCCTCTCACACTTTATTCCATCGCAGGAACGGTCAAGGGTCTGAGCAGCGACGATGAAGTTGTAATTGAGGCGGCTTCGCAGACCGGGAAACTGCTTAAGTTTAAGCGTCTTACGGCTGGGTCGGCTGTAGACTACACGATTGTAAATTTGGTTCCTGCCAATGACTACATTGTATCAGTCACCACGGCGAACAATCCGGTGCAGTATTACTCTAATGTAACGGATATCACGCAGGCCACCAAGGTCGATATTTCGTCGGCCAATGCTACAAGTATCGATTTTGACTTCACTTCTGTAGAAAGGGCCACCATAACCGGCCAGGTGGTCAAAAACGGCAGCGGCGTGGCAGATATTGGTGTCTATGCCCTTGAGGTGAACACTTATGGCCTGGTTTCTAAGCTAACGGATTCCGCTGGTAATTACACTTTGACTGTGGCCCCGGGCAGTTATGAGGTATTTGTCTTCAGTAGCGGAAAGGCCTTCTATTACAAGTCCGCCACTGAAACAACTCAAAAGGAGTCCGAGGCAACAATCCTTGTGCTAAACGCTGGCGATTCGTCGTCAGACGCAAATATTGATATAACGGAGTGTGATTGCACCCTCAGCGGCAACGTAACCTACGAGCGGACAGGTGGTGATCCCGTTGCCGGGGCGCTGATTACGGCAATCAGCGATAAGGTCCAGGCGGCAGGATTCACACGTCGGGATGGTTCTTATCTGTTAACCGGTCTTTGCCAGGATACATACCAGGTTGAGATGAATCCGCTCACCGGTGATTACGCAATTCAGGTAACGAGCATCACAATAGATGGGAGCAACTGTGACAGCGTGGCAGTTAATTTCATTATTGACACCGGAAATACCCTGTCAGGCCAGGTGACTGAGCAAGGAACGGTGACGCCCATAAGCAGGGCTATGCTCTACCTTACCGACAACAGCACCGGTGAACTCGTCGGCCACAGGATGTACTTCACGAATAGCCAGGGCTATTACAGCATCGGAGATATCCCGAATGGTATCTATACTCTTCACGTAAGCCACCCGGATTATCAGAGTGCTACGGTGGAAGATCTGGACATCACCGGGGATACGACTCAAGATGTCACCCTGAGTCAGGGGGCATACTTCTACGGTAAGGTACAAGACGGTTCCGGCAACGCGATAGCGGGAGCAACCATCATTGCCGTAGTGGCCGATGAGGAGCCTTCCTATGCTGTGACCGATGGGAGTGGCGATTATGCCATCTATGGGCTGGATGCCACTAAGACCTATCTGGTTTTTGCCTCGAAGCGTGGATACGAGAGAGCCTTTCATCCAAATCTCGTGCAACCCGCGACTCCGGATGGCACAGTGGTTGATTTTACCTTCACACCACCAGCAGAAACATTTGACCTTGACGGTACGGTAACCACCGATTGTATTTCGTATACAGAAGTTGTTGGCGCCAAGGTCATCGCCTCTTACAACCCGGGGCCTGGGAAACCTGATTCCTTCAAGGTGACCACGACCGTCGCAAACGGTTATTACAACTTCACCGGGCTGCCCCAGGATGCTAACTACCATCTGGTTGTAGTGCCGCCTGGGAACCTGCGTCTCAAGGTGATTAGTAACATAGACGGCACTGGGGGCGACGTTACGCAAAATGTTTTTATCCCGTGTGGCGGCGCCATCAGTGGCAAGATCACCCTTGGTACGGCTGCAAACGTGGTCTATGTCGTCCTGTGGGATAGCAGCAGCGGTGACCTTGTAGGTTATGTTGCTGTAATTACGCCAGATGCGGCAGGCAAATACCCGTACTCGTTTGACGGATTGGCTGCTGGTAACTACAAGGTGGTTGCCTGGGCGGCGGGCAATGTCACAAAGTGGTACGCTACCGGCGTAGACACTGGGGCGGATAGGGAGGATGCAACTGCGGTGTCCTCTCCCGCTTCCGATGTAGATATTACCCTGAGCAGCAGCCAGTAATCAAATGGCGCAGGCTGGCGCGGGTTTTGCGCCAGCCTGTTCCATTATATTGCGAAAACCGACGTAATTACCTGTAGGGTGGGCACTGCCCATCAGAAAATATGGATCATCGGTGGACAATGCCCACCCTACATATCTGCTCAATCATTTGACGTCGCAAATACTTGACCACTTTTGAGGAGGTTTGAAAACAATGAAAAGATTCCCGCTATGTTCTGTTAGAGTTGTGCTGGCCTCTCTCTTAACGCTGGCCTTCATTTCCTACGGATCACTTGCCTTTGCTACCTATGAGGTGACCGATTATACCGCTGATTCGCCACCACCTTCCGAGACTCCCATCCAATGGACGAATGACATGACTGTTCAGTGGGAAGCTCCTTCGTTTTCAGACCCTTATACTCTGGTAGAGTTCGTTTACAAATGGACGACTTCTGAAAGTGCACTAAATTATACTCAACTAAACGCAGACAATCCAAGTTCGTATACCCCTAATGGAGGTACTGTGGACAAGGATGCCACACCATACCATGCCGAGTTAGGTAGCCAGGAGATTGCCGGCGATGATTATGATGATTTGCGTTATTTGCATCTAAAAACGGTTTACATCAATACCATTACTGTTGAAATCAGCCACAGCAATGACAAGGTAATCGGCCCATTTAACATCGATAATGTGGTAAGCGGCACCATCCGCCTTCCTGACCCGGATCATCCCGATCAGGATCTCCAGCAAACGAGACAGACTCAGATTACAATAGAAGTGGGCTATCCCGGTGATGTTGCCGAAAATGGATTGTATCTGAATGAAACCTCAACCAGGCCTTCCGAAGGTATTCCTTACACCACCACGAGTTATACTTTGCAGAATACGGATCCGGAAACTAAGACCATATATGCCTGGTTTGAAGATCAGGCAGGAAATATTTCCAGCACGCCTGAGGCCGCAAGCTTTACGTTGCTGGAACAGGTGGGTATTGATCCGAATACGGCCGCCATCGATCTGGCCGTGACCGATACCAGGACTTTCCGGGTCAGCGGAACTTTAGCGGGATATACGTGGACGGTGATCAATGAAACCCCTGAGACAGCGGAGGCTGATGTAGCCCAACTGACGGGCACCACGACTGATGTGAATTCAGTGACACTACAGGGGTTAAATCCCGGAACTTGTCAGTTGACTGCACAGTCAGATGGTACGACTCTGACAAGTGGGACGATTACGGTGGTAGTTACAGCTAACCTTGATGTAGACGGCAACGGATCAGCCA
>JAGMBW010000134.1 GCA_023129535.1 Desulfobacterales bacterium | reverse complement strand
ACACCGCTGACAAACACGACAGTCTCATGCGTGCCCGCATTGCTGGCAGCAGCAGCCTGCGCATTGGCCGCGATATCCGGGTATTCCTGATCTTTCTGGGTGCACTCTTTAACCAGCCTTTCTGGGCTCTGCTAATCATTGCTGCTATGATGAACGCAGAGACTGTTCGCAGGGTGATTGTGTGTCGTGAGCACAGGTAGCATCGAGTGCACGAAGCAAAGGATCATGGCGGTTGTGGCCGGGTCCTCGGTTCCGGAAGACGCCCGGCATGCAGAAAACACCCTTGACTGGCTACTGAGGCTAAACCCCGACGCTGATGATGCCCTGCAGATTGCCGCACTGGGACACGATATCGAGCGAGCGCTTGAGGATCGCAAGGTAAACCAAGCCGATTTTCCTGACTATGACGGCTTCAAGGCCGCCCACGCACGAAACAGTGCGGAGATTCTCAGAGACATTATGCAAGATTGTGGAGTGCCGGAGGATCTGGCCAGCGAGGTATACTCGCTTGTCTGCCGGCACGAGACCGGGGGTGACCTCCGCGTCGACCTTATCAAGGACGCGGATAGCATTTCTTTCTTTGAGGTTAATCTCCCTCTTTATTACAAGCGCCACAGCCGTAAGGAAGTCTTACGGCGTTGTGTTTGGGGTTATCGCAGGCTTTCTGAGAGGATGCAGCAGGTGGCACAAACGCTTTCCTACGATAAGGCTGAACTCAATGCCCTGCTAAAGGAGGCGATACGCAAGGCTTAGCATACGCTCATCCCGACCAAACCGTAGCGGCTAATATGACCGACATGATGACATTGGCAATTAGGGGTAGCCTGAGGCTTACTTCGGGACTGTAATTGCCAGAAGGGATCATAAAGAGTATGACCAAAGGTCCATAGCCGCAGATTATTATGTGGTCAAGTCATTTGACCTCTCTGAGCTGAAAACAATGATAAAGAGAGCCTCGAGGCACACAAGCCTGGTCGTTTGACGGAAAATTGAGCCATAATTTCCGTTTAGGACAACCTTTCCCTAATCCTACCAACATTCCATTATGAAAGGGAGGAAGCTTTATGTGAGCAATCTTAGTCATCCTGTAACTAATGGGAATTGTTTGTCAATTGTGGTGACGTTCACAAAGTGAAAGTGAATATAATTGAACGGCTCGGAATTTCTAAAATCGCTATGGCTGGCTTTGAGGCATTGACCGCAGGGGCGAGATAACAACGTGTTGTCTTTGTTGCCTTGACATCGTTGGCCGCTTGTAATACGGAAGTCACTATGGAAAAGAAGATCTTGTTGCCTGTAGCAGACTGTATGTATTCGGATCAGGCAGTCAAGTACGCCGCGCGCATCTGCTTTGGGGCAAAGGATGTGAACTATACACTCTTCAATGTACAGCCCTTGATTCCGGAGATTCTGATTCAAGAGGCCAACACTGATGCCAGGGCTAAGGCCGAGGTCAATGAGCTTGTTCGGAGCAATAGGGAAGCGGCACAGCGCACAGTTGAAAAATATCAAGACCTCATGCTCCGTCAGGGGATATCCGAAGACCGCATCAACACGGTTACCGAGCCGAGGCAACTCGGCATGGCTAAGGATATACTGAACCTTGCCGAACGAGGACGCTACGATGCCATCCTTCTGGGCCGGAGGGGGCTTGCCCGGACCGAGCAATTCTTTATCGGCCCCACTGCTGCCAAGGTCATTGAACATGCCCTGGAAATCCCGGTCTGGGTTATTGACGGAGAAAGTACTTCGATGAAGATTCTGCTTGCGGTTGACGGATCTGACAATTCGCTTCGCGTCGTGGACTACGTTGTTTCGATGGTGGGAAGCGCTTCCGAGATCAGGCTTACCTTGTTTCATGTCGTACCCTACCTGAGACATTACTATGGAGTTGCCTTTGAAAGAGAAAAACCGCACCTTCAGGAGTACCTTGAGCGCGGGGACAAACACCGCATGGAAAAGTTCTATGAGGAGGCTCACAAAAGACTGAACAAGGCGGGCTTAAAAGAAGGCCAGATCGAGATAAAGACCAACACACGGAGCTATCATATTTCCACAGCCATCCTTGATGAAGCGAGAGAGGGAGGCTATGGCACAGTGGTGATTGGCAGACGGGGCACCAGGAAGGCATTTTTTATAGGAGGGGCTCCTATGCGTTTGGTCCATAAGATTTCCAATCAGGCCCTGTGGGTGGTTCCTTAAAAGGAGGTGGTTGGTATGGAAGCGACTCCGTAGAGAACTCGGTTCAGTACGATTCATTCACCCGAAGACAAAAAAGGAGGCCAGGGCTATGGTAGAAATAAAGAAGATCCTCTTTCCTTGTGATTTGACAGAAAACTCGTCAAAGCTTCTCCCTTATGTGCTGTCGGTTTCTGAGAAATACAATAGCATGATCTATTTGCTTCATGTGGTGCAGGACCTTCACAGGTGGGGAAAGCTTTATATTCCTCATTCTTCCATGGATACTCTTCAAAAGGAAGCCTTCGAAGGCGCTGAAAGGGCCCTGGACAAAATTTGCGAGGAACAGTTGCAAAGTTGCCCAAATTTCCAAAGAAGGATCGCTTCCGGGGATCCGACTATTGAAATCTTGAAAACTATTGAGTCCGAAGGGATAGACCTGGTGATCATGGGTACCCATGGGCGCAAGGGATTGGAGCACAGGATCTTTGGGAGCGTGGCTGGGAATGTGGTAAGAAAATCACCCGTTCCGGTTTTGACCATTAATCCTTATAATGTGGAATAAGTGGTCGCGCTAATCGGGGGAGCGATCAGGTCACAGTAAAATGGATGACTACGGACAAAGGGCACATCATTGAATTACACCCCTTCTCGCAAGGATTTTGCCCTTGACAAAAGTAGGGTCTTGTAGTAAAAAACCGAGGTCGTTCATTGCGTGTTATTGCAAGCATACCGATCGGCTAAAGATGCGTGACTCCTGCCCGCACAAGCAGGCTTGATTGCTGTTATCAAAAAGGAAATCTCAAAAAACATACAACGAATCGTAGAAAGGAGGAGAGGCCCGGGATACCCAGAGCATGCAGGTTTTTGTGTGGTGATTCTAAGTCTAACAATTAAAGGAGGCTGGATATGGCTGAAATAGGACATGGCGGCAAAGAAATTGTCGAGAGGATTTTGGAGCCCGCAGAGGCTGCCGAAAAGATCAAGGGGCTCAAAGCGATTCCCATTCGAAGCCAGATCGCAAATGAGGTGATAGACATTTCTTACGGTTGGTTTACACCTCTGCAAGGTTTCATGAACAAAGCGGATGCTGATGGTGTATGCAGAAGCACGCAACTGGCAGACGGCACGGTATGGAGCATACCGATTATCTTTGATATGACTGAGGCACAAATATCGGACTACGGGATTAAAGAGGGTGATACGGTTCTTCTGACCTATATGGACAATCCAATGGCCATATTCGAGATAGAGGACATATGGAGCTACGACATGGAGGATATGTGCCAGTGCATTTTCGGAACAGCCGACCAAAAGCATCCGGGTGTTTTGAGGACTTGCGGGTACAAGGAGAAATTCCTCGGTGGCAAAATAACGCTTGTCAATCGCCCGAAGATTAATCCTCCATATGACGCGTACTTCATCCCTCCTCTCGAGATGAGAAAGAAGTTCAAAGAGAAAGGCTGGCAAGCCAGTGTAGTCCATCAGACCAGGAACGTCCCCCATACAGGGCACGAATGGCTTATGAAAGGGGCCTGGGCCCAGGCATATGGAGGGCTGCCGATCGAAAAACCGATTGTCGGAGTGCTGGTGAATGCGATTATCGGGGCCAAGCGGAAAGGCGACTACATTGATGAGGCGATCATTTTGTGCCAGGACGAGTTGAGGAAATCAGGGTACTTTGCAGATTATAACCATATGACATCGCTTACCTTCTGGGATATGCGATATGCCGGGCCGAAAGAGGCGATCTTTCATGCATGCATCAGGGTGAACCTTGGTCTGACCCATCACATGTACGGCAGGGATCACGCAGGGGTCGGAGATTACTATGATCCGTATGACGCCCACAGATTGCTCCAAAGTATTCCGAAGGAGAAACTGAACATCACCCCTGTCTATTCCATGAACTGGCTGTACTGCCCGCACTGTGGAGAGATTACGAACGAGGGTCTGTGCGGTCATAAAAAGGAATGGCAAAAGTTTAGCGGTACCCTCATTCGCAGCATTGTCATGGACGGCGTCAAGCCACCACGCTTGATATTCAGGCCGGAGGTCTTTGACCTTGTTATGGAGTGTGCCGAAAAGTACGGTTTTGGTTCTCCCTTTGTCACAGATAAATATCTGGAAAACAGGACCCCTGTTTTCTCAATTGAGCCATTGAGTGCATAACCTGTATAAGAGGAGGTGGAAATTATGGCCGAAGAAAAATACCCCATCAATCTGTGGGTCAATGAAGAACGATATGATAAGCTGCAAAAAGCCAATCTGGCTGATATGTGCGCAGAGAAGCTGGCCGGGATGAAGGTCATACAGGTCTTTGCGAACGATGCTCAAAAGGACAAGATCCTGAAGGTTTTCCCGACTGCCAAATTTGATACCGCAACAACCAGGAGTATCGAGCTCCTTCCAAAGAAAGTGAAGGACGCGATATTCGATAAGGTTATTGAAAAACAGAACCCCGATATCCTGGATGATTTCCTGAGCGCTTATTAAGGCTTCTTAAACCTCAGAAAAAGTAATTAAAAAAGAAAAGGGAGAGACGATTTAAGTCTCTCCCTTTTTTGTTTTTCCGTTTACAAGCTTCGCCACCCAAAGCCTCGACACACTGTTGAGTCAAGCTCGGACCTGTAATGTGCCCCACAGAGGGGGCACGCTACAATATACACATAGCGTTGCCCGCCCTCGCTGCACGACACCTATCCAGCCAACTACCAAAAGCTCCCCCCAAAAAAGCCCCTTGAGCTGGCTTCAGGGCCGACTCAAGGGGCATCTATGAACTTCACATCTTGTTTCAGCTTACATCAATCCGCAATCCGCAATCCAAAATCCGCAATCTATTCACAAGGTTCCCTGCCGGAATACCGGGAGTAGGCCATGGCCACTGCTCGGTAGACTAAGTGGGCGAGCTTGCAGTATGGGATATAGGTAGATATTGAAAAGACAAGGACCAGATGGACAAAATACATCGGATAGCAAACGTATCGCCAGTCGGCCAATCTTGTCAACTCGGTCAACCCGCCGGTTACGACCAGGCCGAGTATCAGAATGATCAGGGACCAGTCAAAGTAGCCTCCCTTGCTCATATTACCCTTTTCTTTGCGACGGTTGCGGATCATCAGCAAGATACCAACAAAGAGCGCAATGGCGCTCACATTTGCTAAGATCTTTACAGGATTTACCTGTGAATAAGGACCCGGGGCCTGGAGTATGTACAGGGCTACAAAAAAAAGACCTGTTACAGTGAAAAGCCCGATGAAGGAATACATCACAAGAAGATGAGCAATATCCCTATCCTTGTTTGTGGTGCACTGCCGAAACTTGAACTGCCCTAAGATGACAGGCAGGGTGCAGACTATGTATCTGAGAAAGTCTGGCACATTGAGGCCTGTCCGTTTCGCCCTTCCGTCGGCAACAGCGTTTTTCTGCATGTCCTTCATCAATCTTGATATCCCTATCCCAAAGACCAGGGGGACCCACAGCATATGTAAAGGGACAAAGATAAGGTCCACATATAAGGTGGGAAAGAACTTGTCAAAATGGATGTGACCCTCCGGTATATGCAGATGTCCGGTTGCTCCAAGCAAGACGAGATAGATCGCCACAGGTATGGCGAGTAGCAACCACCAGAATCTCGAATCAACAACGATCCTGCCCAGCCACCTCGGCCAGGAATACTCCATAATACTGTAAGCCCTTACAGCGTTGAGTACGTCCCCCGGTCTTGCCCCTCTTGGACAATAAGTTGAACAATCGTTACAGTAGTGGCATAGCCAGACATCCATGTTGCCAACGAGTTTGTCCTTCAATCCCCACTGGGCCGCAATCATTTCCTTTCTTGGAAAAGGTCTTTCATCCGGGGAGATGGGACACACCACCGAACACGTAGCACACTGGTAACACTTCTTGAGCGTCTCCCCCCCCAGCGCCACAAGCTGCCTGACAAATTTCAGATCAGGTTCCACCCTGTAACTATCCGCCATTTTCATACCTCCTAGAATTGACAATTTTCGATTGAAGATTGACCCAGAATTGACAATTTTCGATTGAAGATTGACAATTTTAAGAAGGAGCTCTTGATCCTTTAATATTCAATATTCAATCTTCAATCGTCAATATTCAATCCATGCTCCTAAAACCCCTTAAACGGGTTGGGGCCAACCTCTTCTATTGTTGCCATGAAATCGCTGATGATACCCGGAAGCTTGTCATATTCGTCAATGGCGATCTGGACCTGCTGGACACGTTCTTTTTCAAGGGCCAGGCTCAGCAGGGCCTCGCCGATCTTCTCCATACGGATATTGGCCAGTTCGCTTCCCTTGATAAAGTGACACTGGTAGTCATCCCCATACTTGCAGCCAATCAGCAAGGCTCCGTCAATCCCTTTGGACAGGGCATCCTTAATCCACACCACATTGACCGACCCGAGACACCTTACAGGTATGACCCTTATAAATGGTGAGTAGTTCAGGCGATTCAGTCCGCATATATCGAGGGCCGGGTAAGCATCGTTTTCACAGGCCAGGACAAGGACCCTCGGCTTTCCTTCTTCCTCGGGAACCACGATCGCCTTGACCATAGACCCGATAGAGTCAATGTTGTAATCCGAAAAACCAATGATGCGCTCCGGGCAGGCCCCCATACAGATACCGCACCTTCGGCATCGGGTTGGGTTCGGAAGTGGAGTTCCCTTTTCATCGTCATCCAGGGCCCCGAACGCACATTCCTCAGTGCATCGCTTGCACTGTGTACACCTCTGGAAAAAGAAATCAGGAAAGGACATATCACCTGATCTGGGATGAACCGCCAGCCCTTGGTAAGCGGACTCGAGGCATTGAATCGCCTTGAGGGCGGCGCCTGCGGCATCGTCCCTGCATTCTGCGATACTCATGGACCTGCGCACGCAACCTGCCGGGTAGATGCCTGTTCGTCTGCTCTCATAAGGAAAACAGATGAAATTCGAATCTGAATACCCGTCAAAAAGATCCAGATCCTTAAAACCTGGTCCCTGACGATATGCCAGATTCAACACAGGGTCATCCTTTGTGGTGGGGACCATCCCTGTGCCGAGCACCACCATATCGACACTCACCTTGATATTTTCACCAAGGAGGGTATCCTTGGCCTCCACCGTAAGGGTGTCACCGCCATTCTCAGAAACCCCCACTATATCCGCCTTGGTCAGGAAGATCCCTTCATCCTGCTGCGCGCTCTTGTAAAAATACTCATTCTGGCCAAGCGTGCGCATGTGCTGATAAAAGATATAGGCCATGCCGTCCGGGTTGTCCTCCCGGACATATTTCGCCTGCTTCAGCGCCACCATGCTGGTCACTGTGGAGGCATAGGGAAAATCTTCGTCACTCCCCTGGCCGGGACACTGGATAAAGGCGACACTGCTGACAGGTTTTCCGTCTGATGGCCGCACAATCGTGCCGGCTGCAGCAATTTTTTCCAGAGCCACATTGGTGATAACGTCAGGGAACTTCCCGTATCCAAGATGCTCATAATTAGGTTCTTCCTCTTTAGGCTCTTCTCCCCCTTCCTTTTTGGGTTGTTCAGCCTCTTTTTTGGGCTCATACGGCTTCCAACCTGTGGCTAAGATGACAGCTCCAAAGCGTTCCGCATCTGGATTCTTAGCTAAGATGTTAGCGGGGTTCTCGGGCGTAGCCTTGTCAGCGCCGGGCGGTTGGGCCGGGGCCTCTGCTCCCTCAGCCGCCTCTAGGGGCGCCGGTATATCCCATGCGCTCCTGGTTCCCGGAGCTTTGAAGGTTATATCAAACATGCCAGGCGCCCCTGCTATGCGGGCTACCTCTGTGCCTGTGCGGATGGTGACTTTCGGATGTGCTTCAGCCTCTTTGATGATCTGCTCAACAACAGGCGATTGCAGGCTTTCATACGGGTAAGACCATGGCGTCTGTTTGCGCATCTTAGCCGCAAACCCGCCGACCTGGGGAGCCTTTTCAATGACCGTGGCCTCGTAACCGGCCTTTGCCACGTCAAGCGCTGCACTCAGGCCGGTGACACCACCTCCCAACACAATGATCTTCTTGTCAATGATGTCCTTGGAAGGCTCGGGCAGCTCGATCTTCTCGGCCTCGGCTATGCCCATACGAAGATAGTCTTCGGCCATCTCCTGAATGAGCTCATCCACATGGGTGCCCTCTCCTTCGGTTTGGGCCTCCTGCGCCGCCCCTCCCTCGGCCGATGCCTCCTGCTGGGCCTCTCCTTCGGCTGGAGCCTCCTGCTCCTGGGGCTTGTGGCTCCAGACTACGCCTTCCCTCAGGTTGACCCTCTCCACAACCACGGACGGAAACTTGAAGACATCGTAATGAACACGTCGGGAGCACCCAGCGATGATGACCGTGTTAACCCCCTCGTTCTCTATGTCTTTTCTTATAAGATCAATACCTTCAGGGGAGCATAGAATCGGATGATCCCTGCGAATTTCTACTTTTTTGGGCACGGCCTCTTTTTCGAGTCTCTCTATATCAAGAGCTTCTTCGATTCCGCATCCTTTGCAGATATATACGGCGATCTTTTTTTCCATCGATTACCTCCTCACCAGGGTTTGGATCGCCCTGAGCGCCATACCCGTAGCATGCTGATTCGATGAGACAACATCGAGTGGCTTCACGGCACAACCGGTGGCAAATATTCCCCCTTTTGCAAGATCTGAAACCACAAAGCCGTCCGGGTCGTATTTGACGTCCCCTGGCAACTTAGTCTCCGCCGTGTTCGGCACCATGCCGGTGGCCAGCACAGCGATGTTAACCGTTTCATGAATCCTTTCGCCGGTGACCGCATTTTCTGCCACAACCGTGATGTCCTTTGTAGCGGCATCCTCCTGAACTTCGGCCACCTTCCCTTTGATCAGGAAGATATTTTCGTCCTCTTTGATCTTTCTGTAAAATTTTTCATAACGTTGCCCCGGCGCCCTGATATCGATGTAAAATATGTAAATCTTTGCCTCAGGGTATTGCTCCCTCACATACGTGGCCTGTTTCAATGATGCCATGCAGCATATATAGGAACAGTACGGAAGGTGATTCTCATCTCTTGAGCCTGCACATTGAACAAAGGCGATCTTTGAGATCTCCTTGCTGTCAGAAGGACGCAGAATATTCCCCCTGGTGGGGCCGTTGGGAGCGGCAAGTCGTTCCATCATCATATTCGTAATAACGTTTGGATATTCGAACCCAAGGTTATCTATCTTGGAGGCATCATAAGGCTTCCAGCCTGTAGCCCAGATGATGGCCCCTACTTTTAGATTGATAGTCTTGGGTTGCATGTCCAGCTCAATCGCATCGTACTTACACGCCTCAACGCACCTTTTTGCGTCATCTGTTCCAATGATTTTGGGAGAAATGACATAGCGCATGGGGAAGGCCATCTCATGGGGTAGATATGCTCCTTTGGTTGTGGCCATATCAAAATTGAATTCATCGGGGAGATCTGTCATGCAAACCTTTTCACACTCGCCGCAACAGGTGCACTTTTCGTTTACATAGCGAGGGTTGATCTTTACGGTAACGTCATAGTTGCCCGGATTCCCAGAAACTTTCTGGACCTCTGCCAGCGTATAGAAAGAGATCCTGGGATTATCCTTGATCCTTCTAAAATTTATCTCAAGGCCGCACGTTGGAGGACATAGCTTTGGAAAGTAGTGCTTCAATTGCGTGACTCTGCCGCCTAAGTACGCATTCTTTTCTACGAGAAACACCTCATAGCCCACTTCAGCCGCTTCAAGGGTTGCTGTCAACCCGCTAATCCCTCCTCCCACAACCAGGATGCTCCCCTTCTTTTCTTCAGCTCTATGTTCTTCTGTCATATTATTTCTCCATTAAAAAAATCTCCAGGCGCCGCAAAAGCAGCACCTGGAGTTTCACAACACTGCTTCATCAGGAATATCATCCCTTAATCCGGAACGATCTTGATGTACTCTTTTTTGAACAAAGACCACTCTTTGGCGGCCGGGTCATACGTGGAGTTGGAATAGCAGAACCACTCCTTGTCATTTTGATCCGGAAAGTCCGCCCTGTAGTAGAAGCCAGGATAGCGGGACTCCTCCCTGAAGAGCATGTGCCGGCAATGTGCCTCCACTGTCCACAGCCGGTGTCTCATCTCATGTGCCCGCAAAAGTTCATGAAGATCACCTGCTCCTAATTTGAAAGAATCCTCGTGCATTACTTTGAACATATCCATGAGGATCTTCAGGTTGGTGCCGCTCGTCTGATAGTAGGTCATCCAGCCAGCGCCATATTCATTGGTGGCCTTCATCAAGCGCATTGAAAAGCCCGAGGCCTTCAGGTAATTCGGGTTGATGTCATTTGCCGTGGTGTACTCATAGTTGTCAAGAAAGAGCCTGACCGGTTGGTACAGGTAGTCTACTATTTCCTGTGCAGACTCCTTGGGCGTGGGTACAAAGTCCGCATGGTCGCGTACATACCTGCACATTTCCTTAACAGCTATCCGGCCCTCTGCATGGGAGCCTGATGAGAATTTATGCCCGGATGCGCCCACAACATCTCCGGCAATAAAGAGGCCATCGAGGGTCGTCATGCGGTTGTAACCGGTCTTGTAGGAATCGGGGTTCCAGTCTTCCATCGGCCCACCGGCCCATACACCACAGCAGCCAGAATGGGAACCTAACAGATACGGCTCTGTGGGCATAACCTCTGACATGTCCTTTTCAGGCTCAATGTTGTTTGCGCACCACAAATTCGCCTGCCCGCAGGTCATGTCAAGAAAGTCCTCCCATGCCTCGGATTCGAGGTGCTTGAGCTCTTTTTTGTCCAACGTCTTGGCGATATCGGCCAGGGCGGTCGGGGTATCCATACGGATAGGGCCACGGCCCGCTTTCATCTCTGCCAGCATCACGTGGTTTCTTAGACAGGTAGGGGTAACCGCCGCAGTCCCGTAAGGCGCATATTTTTCAAGCTCGTTCTTGGTAAAGTCGCTGAGTAAATAATTTTCACCCAGCCCGTTCAGTAGCTTTGCCTTGAAGAGAAGGAACCAGGCGCCCACAGGACCATAGCCGTCTTTGAAGCGGGCCGGGGTGAAGCGGTTTTCCATCATAGTCAACTCAGCGCCGGCCTCCATGCAAAGGGTATAGCCAGAGCCGGAGTTCCATACAGGAAACCAGGCACGTCCCTTACCCTCGCCCTGGGCGCGAGGCATGTAAATGTTCACAGCACCGCCGCAGGCAACCAGTGTAGTCTTCGATTTAATAATGAACACCTTATTCTCGCGTACGCTAAACCCGTAAGCGCCGCAAACGGTGTTCTCCTTGTTCGCATCAAGCATAAGCCTTGTGATGTAAACCCTCTCTAAGATATTCTCCTCGCCAAGCGCCTTTTTGGCAGCTTCTGCCACGATGCACTTATAAGATTCGCCATTGATCATGATCTGCCATTTGCCAGTGCGCACAGGCTCGGCCCCATCTTTTAACAGGCCGATCTCGAGGCCCTTTGCGCCGTCGATATTCTTGCCTGTTTCCGGGTGCCTTTTCCACATCGGCAGCCCCCACTCTTCAAAGAGATGGACAGAGTCATCCACGTGCCTGCCCACATCGAAGACGAGATCGTCGCGGGTAATACCCATGAGGTCGTTTCTGACCATCCTGACGTAGTCTTCAATCGGATTCTTGCCAATATAGGTGTTGATTGCCGAAAGCCCCTGGGCTACTGCACCACTTCGTTCCATGGCCGCCTTGTCAACTAAAAGGATCTTTTTGTCAGGCGCCCATTTCTTGACCTCAAAGGCAGCGCCAGAGGCGGCCATGCCGCCGCCGATAATCAATATATCGACTTCTCTTTCTTCAACTTCCGGATCTCTTACCGCGAGAAGCTCTCCCGTCGGTTTGCTAGGTATTGCCATATCGGTATCCTCCTTAAATAATAAGTTTTTTGCCTGATCAAATGTTTCCCGACAGGCCCTTAAATCGTTTCGGGCATGGGCAATGTCATACCGGCGGCCTCTTCAGTGGAGAGCAAACCACTGTCAAGATCCTGCCCCTTCAGATCCGCGTAGTCATTAGCCGCACCCTCTGGAGTGGTCCGGATGGGAAACTTGAAGCGTTTGATCATACCGTTTCTGAATTTACAGGTCCACATGACATCCTCGGTGCCTCTCATGGGCATAACACTGGAGCCCATGGGAACAAAATCAGAATATCCTCTCACCTCAATCGCCTGGGTGGGACAGATCTTCACGCACGAGAAGCACTCCCAGCACTGGTCCGGCTCCTGGTTGTAAGCCTTCATGGCAACCGGGTCGAGGACCATCAGGTCGTTTGGACAGATGTACATGCAGGCTGTCTTTTCCCCGCCTTTACAACCATCACATTTCTCTTGAATAACAAAACTTGGCATTGATCTACCTCCTGAATTGATTTTTTTTGAATACTCCTGGGATGATTGCCACCACATGGCTCGATATCTCCCGTCTTAATATGCGCCAGTTATCACATCCCCCCTTTCACCTAAGTTTAGTCGGCCCCTTTTAAGCCTCCTATAATGTCTTAGAAATTCTACAACCCATTAGCCTGGATTGTTGGAGTGCTCAGTCGTTATGCGCCTTTCCTGGATTTTAGGCGCTTTGGAGTGATGCTCAAGTATCGAAAACGATACCGGTTGAGGTGAAGAAATTTGAGATATTTCATAAAGAAATTTACGGGATTACGCACTTTAGCACAGGTCGTTTCGTTTACCATTATACGACCATCTTGTCAAGCCTTTTTGGGCGCAGGTTTAGAGTCTGTCCGACTGCTATGCCTCGAGATGTCGTGCCGACAACATATTGTGGTATACAGTAATAGAATGGTACACTATATGGTATAGCCATCCTGGATGACCTGAGTTGTTCGACTGGTTCTTTACAAGAAATTCAGCTATGGCAGGGCGTTTTGGGGAGGCGCTTCGGGCCGGGAATTACTAAGAGCCAGGCAACCTGGTTGACTTCATACCTCCTGAAATGGTAAACGAAAACCGGAATGAACAATTTCCAGAAGCTTGCCTTAGATGATACCTTCCGATTTTTTTGCCACCCGGGCATCGAGTGCTTCAATCGCTGCTGTGCCGACCTGAATCAATTCTTGACCCCGTACGATATCCTCCGCCTCAAAAATGGGTTGAAGCTCTCCTCCGGGGAGTTCCTGAAACGCTACACCACACATCACATAGGCCCGGGGTCTGGTTTGCCGGTCGTCACACTCAAGATGCTGGAGCATGAAAACCTGAGTTGTCCGTTTCTGAGCAAAGCGGGCTGTACTGTCTACCCGGATAGACCAGGCTCTTGCCGCATCTATCCCCTCGCTCGCATTGTACAAAGAAGGCCAAATCAGCACACCTGCGAGGAATTCCACATAGTGATCAAGGAACCGCACTGTCTCGGTTTCAAGGAATCGAAGGAATGGACAGTCAGGGCGTGGAAAAAAAACCAGGCAGTTAACCTTTATGATGAGATGAATGACCTGTTGATGGACATCATATCCCTGAAAAACAGAAGTGGCAGAAAAAGGCTGACTCATAAACAAAACGAATTGTTCTATTTGGCCTGTTACGACCTTGACAGATTCAGAGACCTTCTTTTTGAACCGCAAAAGCGAGTGCTAACCCCGCAGCTTGCTGCGGGGTTAG
>JAGMBW010000133.1 GCA_023129535.1 Desulfobacterales bacterium | reverse complement strand
CTTACGGTCGAAGATTCCCTGCAGCTTGCTGCAGGGATCTTCAAAAAAGGCTTTGGGAGGCCCGTCCTGTTGAACAGGAAGTAGTTAAAGCCCTGGAAGAAGATGACGTGGCCTTAATGCGGTTTGGTATTGAATGGATTAAGAGTGCGATTTTCGGAGACAGAAAAGACATAAAACATAATCACGAAAGCACGTACTGTTCTCAAGGCGCAAGCCGCAAAAGACGAAAGCACGAAAAGGGCGAAGATTAAACGGGGAGAATAACGAATTCCAAAGGCCAAAGTTCAAAGGAATGACAAATGTCAAAGCCCAAATGAATACGACGTGCCGAAGTTCAAGAGGAAGAAGCATTTGACATTTTGTCATTTAGATTTCCTGATTTGATTTCGTGTTTTCGTACTTTCGTGTTTTCGTGATTATCTTTGTGGAGGTCATGGGTGGAACTCAAGGGAAAAGTGGCGCTGGTACTGGGTGCTATCAAGGGTATTGGAAAAGGGATCGGGCTTGCCTTAGCCAGAGAAGGGGTCAAGGTGGTGCTGAATTATTACGATTGGGAAGAATCTCTGGGGCAGATGAAGCAAGACTTTGAAAAGGCAAGTGCTGACTACCTCATTGTCAGGACAAACCTGCTCGATACAGACAAGATCTCGTCCCTTGTTGACAAGGTCATAGCCCGGTTCGGACGCCTTGACATCCTGATCAACAACATAGAGCGCGGGGGATGGCCAGTGGTGCACGGAGCTTATGTTCGTGAACAATGGGACCTGGAGATGGCCACAACTCTCCGGGCAAAATGGTGGGTTTACAGTTCGGCCCTTCCCTACCTTAAGGCCTCCGGCGATGGCGTGGTAGTCAATATCTCATCCATTGCGGGACCCATTGGCAGAACAGGCCCGGCAGGACGGGTCTTTAACGATGGATATGCAGCGGCAAATAGAGCCGTCTCATCGTTTACCGAGACCTGGGCACGAGAAGCTGCACCAGAAGTCAGGGTCAACGAAGTCATGCTCGGATTCTTTGAGACTCGCCATGGCCCTCAAACACGGGGCTGGGGTCTGCTGACCAAAGCGCAGCGCAACGAGATCATAGATCATACCCTGCTTCGACGAATCGGCACCATTGAAGATGTGACCAGGGCAGTCCTCTTTGTGATTCAGGATGCACCCTTCATGACCGGTAGCGTGCTCCGGCTTGACGGCGGTTATCTTCTGGGCGGAGAATATTCAGAGTCTATGCCAAGACCGGTTGAGCCGGTTTAGCCCGTTTAACGGACCCATGCTACTCGAATGCAAGGATATAACCTTCAAATACCCCGACACCGATACCTACGTCTTCAAGGATCTGACCTGTCGGGTGTCCGGCCCTGGATTCCATGCTTTATTCGGGCCGTCAGGTGTGGGGAAGACGACCCTTGCGAAGATGATAGCAAGGGAAATCAAAGGATTTTCAGGTGAAATCACGGCTGATCAGATGAATAATGTCCTTTATTCCTATAACCTGGAAAGACTTCCCGGATGGTACAGCGTAGGAAACCACCTGGCGGAAATGGCGCCAGATTCCAGCAAGAATAGAATCGACGATCTGGTTAGATCTTTTGGCCTTCAGGCATGTTTGGGCTCCCGATTTGCCCGGCTTTCTCTGGGGCAGCAAAACCGGATCAATTTGACCCGTTACCTGCTGCAGGATTTCGATCTCCTGATTATGGACGAGAGCCTCGCCAATGTGGATGAAGTGACCAGAGAGCAGATCATATTGAAGATTAAAGAAATCTTTCCCGGAAAGTGCTTTCTGTATATATCTCACAATGTGTTAGAGGTCTCTAAATTCTGCAAGCAGATCCTTGTTCTTCGCGGCCCGCACAAAACCCCTCAAGCCGTGTCCATCCCAGGTCAGGACCTTGCGGAAAGACAAGCCTTGAAGAAGAAAGACCTTGAGCTTACCATGCTGGAGATCATGCATGCTTCATAGGCGTATCTACCAATTCGTGATCGTTTATCTTATAGGCATGACCTTTTTATTCCTGATAAAATATGTCTTGAATCTTTCCGATTACGTCATCCCCAGCCCCGGGGAGATATGGCACACCACCTGCCACGTTTTTGCCAGATACCTATTCGATGTGATGGATACACTTTCCGTTGCCATCATCGGCCATATCCTGTCCATCTGCCTGGCAACCATTGTCGGGATCATAGGCCGACTGACCACCTGGGTAGGCTCATTCATTAAGGTAGCTGCTTATAATATTCAGGCCTATCCCATCGTGGCGGTTGCACCCATCATCTTTATCCTTCTGGGTGATGGACTATCCTCCAGGCTCTTGATCGCCGCCATGATCTGTTATTTCCCTTTGCTACTCTCTTTCATCGGTATCCTGTCCGAACCCGTAGGTCATATTGAGCATTTTTACGAAGTCACCAAGAGAATGAGTTGGCACTTGCAGGTAAAGATCCGTGCCTTTGAAAACATGAACAAACTCACCACGGTGATCGTAGGAAGTGCCACATTGGCCATCGTTGGCACCATCGTCGCCGAGTTTATTGCTGCGAGCGCAGGCATCGGATACAGTATACGCATCGCCCTTTACCAGAGCGATCTCGCAAAGATCCTGGTCGCTCTTTTTCTGATAGGGATATGCACCTCACTCTATCTGACCTGCTTAGAATGGTTAGGATACCTGACCCGGAAGAGATGGGAGGTATAGGATTTTCGATTGCGGATTGCGGATTGCGGATTTAACAAAAACCACACTGACAATTGTATCGTATTGTCCGTCATTCCCGCGAAGGCGGGAATCCAGAAAATCAGTGTACCAGAGCATTTACCGCAATTTATTGAGAAGATACTCACAATGGTCTAACCCAAGTTAATAAATCAATACCTTCTCAGAAATGCACCGATTAGAAAAATTTCAAATATTTTTGGCCAAAATTTTGGTGCGTCAAAAAATCCCACGGCTCTGTCTTATAGCTGCGTCTATCTTAGCAGCGTTTTTCTCTGGCGGTTGCGGCAAGAAGGCTGACAAGGGCCTGGAACATCTGACCTATCGACTGAAGTGGCTTTTCAACATCAGTGTGGTTGGCGATCTTTATACGGACGTGCATGGGATCTTTGCCGAGCAGGGACTTCGAGTGACTATTAAAGAAGGCGGCCCGGAGCGCGACGCGATCAAGGAGTTAGAACTTGACCACGCCCAGTTTGGTGTGGCGTCAGCCGATCAAGTCATCCGGGCTGTGTCCAAGGGATCTCCTGTGGTGGTTATTGCCCAGCTTTTTCAGGCCAACCCCCTTCAATGGATTTACAGGCCACAGAAAATTTGCATAGAGGCTCCTGAAGACTTGAAAGGAAAGACGATTGGCATAACCTATGGTGGCAACGATGAAACCATCATGCGCGCCCTTCTGTCAAAATACAAGATCATGAACAACGAGGTAAGATTCTTCAGTGTTCGCTACGACTATACCCTTTTTTACGAGGGGGAAGTCGATCTTTGGCCCATCTACCAGAATGCCGAGGGGGTCGTCATTGCTGAAAAACTCCGCAAGGCAGGGGAAGAGGTCAGCTTTTTTAACCCTGATGCATTCGGTATCCGCTTTGTCTCTAACTCGGTCATCACCACGCAACGCATGTTAAAAGAACGCCCCGGGACAATCCAAAAGTTCATCAGCGCCCTGCTTCAGGGCTGGCGAGAAGCCCTTGATCCGGGGAACAAGGAAAAGTCCGTAGCGACCATTCACCAGTTTGACAGGGATACGCCAATTAAGATTATAAGGCAACAGCTCGAAGCCACAAGGATGCTCATGAAACCGTCACCCGAGATTCAAATAGGAAGGATCGATGTTGAGGCATGGAAACAGACCGAGAGGATCATGCTGGAGCAAAAGTTGATTTCCGGTCCTGTGTCGGTGGAGAGGATCTTGAGGCCTTATATAAAATCGCGAAGCAATTTTATCATGCTGCCCAATCCGGAATGAAATGCAGGATGTGTTCCTCTATTTCTTGAAACTCCCTGGCATCCACCTCAGCTTCCACGTCTTCAGCGTCAAACCAACAGATTGACTTGCCCCTGTGATCGTACACGTTGAAAATACGCTTCCCGTCTTCTCTCGGATGCTCCATCTCTATCACTTCGGCCACAATCTTTTTTGCCTCTTCGTAAGGAATGAATCGCGGTTCTTCCATAAGCGTTTCCTTGGTTAGACCAATGGGGTTGGGAAAAAGATCTCTTCATAAAGATTCAGCGCATAGCGGTCGGTTATGCTCGCGGCAAAGTCACAGACCTTCCGCTCCCGGGTCGTACCCGCGGGGAAAGGACCCAT
>JAGMBW010000132.1 GCA_023129535.1 Desulfobacterales bacterium | reverse complement strand
CCTCCAGTGTATGTGAAGGCAACTCGCAATGATAACACAATGAATAATAGTGTATTAAAGTTAGACTATTACGCAGCAAAGCTGCTGAGTAGTTTTCCTTTGCCGTCCTCTCAACGGCAAAGAAAAAAACTATCTTACTCTGCGTTCTCTGCGCCTCTGCGGTAAGCCATGACGATTTTATCACATAGGGCTAAACTGTTACCGAAATCCAAGTTCAAAAAACGTGGATCGCAGATGATCGGATCGCAATGTGGACGTCTTTTCCTTCCGGGAGCTTCATTTCGAAGAGACCACTCTTGGTCAGTATTGCCCTAAAGATGACATTTCCCGTCGTGACCGAAACTTCGTGGTAAATGCCTCGATCAGTTATTTCCAGGAGATTGCCTTGAAACACGTTAAGGCCGTCTCCGGAAGGCTTTTCTTTGCTGATCACAACATCTTCAGCCCTGATGGCCACGTACCGCTTTTCTCTTTCAGGTGGACCCTGGAGATGTAGCTCCAGATCATCCACCACGGCTTTGGTGTCTCTAAAGGTGGCAGGAAAGACATTTTTCATGCCCACAAATTTGGCCGTAAAAGGAGTGGCCGGCCGTTGGAATACTTCAGAGACAGGGCCGATCTGTTCAATTCTGCCGCGGTTGAGGATGGCCGTTCGTTGCCCCAGGAAAAGCACTTCGGCAAAATCGTGGGTGACCATCAAGAAGGTGATTCCCACCTCTTTGTGGAGTTTTTTCAGAACGTCCCGAATCTCTTCGCGGAAATTGGGGTCCAAAGCGGAGAGCGGTTCATCCAGAAGTAACACGGAAGGATTGACAGCGAGGGCACGGGCAAGGGACACTCGCTGTTTTTCCCCGCCGCTCAGATAGGAAATGGAGCGGTGAGTAAGCGCCTTGAGTCCCAGCCGGTCAATGAGCCACTCCACCCACTTTTCTGAGGCTTGTGGGTCAGTTCTGTGGTAGCGCATTCCGTATGTGATATTTTCCAAAACGGACAGATGAGGAAAGAGGGCATAGTCCTGGTATACGATTCCGATGCCCCGCTGGTCTGGTGGAAGATCCGTAATGTCTCGCCCCCTCACCCGGATGCGCCCGCTGGTGATAGGAACGACACCGGCAATTGCTTCCAGCACCAATGTCTTTCCCGCACCTGTCGGACCCAGAAGCGTGAAGAATTCCCCGTCCTGAATTGAGAGGTCGATGTCTTGCAGGGCAAAACCGGACAAGTCAATGCGCAAGCTTTCTATCTCGATCATGTTTGGTGCTCTTTTGGCAGAGAGAAAATTCTCAAAAGGAAAAATAGTACGAGGCAGACCACTATAAGCCAGACGGCCACAGGCTGAGAATATTTCAGGCCGTAGGCCGTGAAGCGCTCATAAATCATCACCGGTGCAATCATGGGGTGATAGGCCACGATAACGACGGCTCCAAATTCACTAATAGCTCTTGCACAGCACATGATAATCCCTACCAGCATGGATCGCCACGCAAGGGGAAGGGTCACGCGCAGAAACGTCCTGCTGAGCGACGCTCCGAGGCTCCTGGAGACATTTTCCAACCGCACCGGGATGGCTTCAAACCCAGCCTTGACGGTGTTTACATAAAATGGCAGCCCTACAAAGGTCAGTACCGCCACAATCCCGGTGACCGTTCCCATAACGCATATCCCGACCTCGTGCATGAGGTGCCCGATCCAGTGATTTTTCCCGGCTATTCCTAATATGGCAATACCAACTACAGGGTGCGGAATCATAATAGGAAGATCGATTATGCTTTCAAGAAACTTCTTTCCCAAAAACTCTTTTCGAGCGAGAAGATAGGCAAAGGGAGTTCCGAATATAAAGGAAATAAAGGCTGCCAGCCCGGAAGTGTAGATACTTAACCAAATGGAACGACGGACATCCGGGTCTTGAACGGTTTCCTTAAGGTCCTGGAAAGAGGGTTGGACGATCATCTCGATCAAGGGAAGAAGAATAAACAGCACGACAGTAAAACTACAAAAAATAGTAAGACAAATCCAGGGATCGATGTGTTCCGCTATTTTCATTTCGCCCTAACCCGAACAAACCGGAACCAGAAAGAATTTCATCACGAAAACACGAAAGTCCGAAAACACGAAATAAACCCAAAGAACCAAGTTATTTGTTAACATCTTTTTCGTGCTTTCAATCTTTCGTGCTTTCGTGATTGCTTCTATTGTCTTCTGCTGGAAAAAGCACGAATTCTACTATTAACGCACTAATCTCTCACTTCGACGAACTCCTGCAACGATGATGGCAACCGGGCTTTCATCTCGGCTGTGGGAACCCGGCAGGGGATAAACGGAGGTTGTCCCATCTCCTTTAGGACCTTCAGGCCGTCATTGGGATCCATCAAAAATTCCAAAAAGGCCGCCGCGGCTTCCGGGTTGGGCGCATCTTTCATGATGGTGATGCCATAGGTACACGATTTTCCCGTTCGAGTGATCCATGTACCGGGTTTTTTTCCGGTCACTTTCACCGAAGCCTGTTTGTAAAAATCATCATATTTGTAATTTCCCAGGTTGATTTCATCAGGGAGTTTGATGTATTTCAGGCCATGTTGAACGGCAACGGAAAGATACTCCCATGCATAGTCCATATTCCCGGTCTGTAGCAGGGAAACCAATTCCACCGATTTGGGCCTCACGTTTTTCTTCGGGCGGTTTGCCATCAACCGGTCATATAGTACTGGCCGATGGTAGTATCTTTCAGCGAGTTGAAGCACCATGAGGCTCCGGTAGCCACAAGGGTCCAGGTTGGGATCCGAATGGCCCCAGATCACCCCTTTTCGGCCCAGAATCTCGTACCAGTTATCGGCATTGACCTCGTTTGCAAAGCGGCTTGTGTCCGTGTAGCAAAGGACCAATTGATTGGTTGCAAAACGAATGTTGCATTGAGCGTGCTCAGGAATCAGGGTTTTGTCGATCACAGCAAAGTCCGCAGAGGCCATAACATCGGCAGGCTTGTGAAGTTCTGAAACCATGCGTGCCATCTTTGTGCTGCCACCCGCCTCACGGAGCACATCCACTTTGGGATACTTTGCTTCAAAGATTTTTTCCATCCTGGCAAAAGGCACTGTCAGGCTGCCTGCATGGAAAATGATAAGCTTCCCCTGGGGTTCCGCGCGAACAGAAAAAGGGGAAAAAGCCACCGCTGCCAGGAAGACAAGAACCAGTACTCTTTTCAGTGGGCGGTCAAATCTCGCCATCTTTCATTCCTCATTATTCCGTTTGGACTGTTGTGGAAAAACCATCTTGCCACACAAACCCAGGTCGTAGCCCTCCAATCCCTGAGCCAGTTCCCGGAAGGAAGGTTCATGGAGAAGGCCCAAAAAAAGCTGGACTCCCTGTTCAAAAAATCGGTCCTTGGAAATCAGGAGATCGTAACGTTCCCATCGAAGAGAAATGAAGTCCAAGCCCAAAAGGTTCGAAACGGGTTTTATGGCAAGACCTGCATCGGATCGGCCAGCTAACATTTCAATACCCACGTCCAAATGGCTGCGAAATTCACGCTCATAACCTTCAATTTGCGTCCCTTTGAGGCCGGCCTTCTGAAGTTCCCTCTCAAGGAGAAGACGAGTGCCTGTACCCACAGGACGGTTAGCAATTTTTATTCCAGGTTGACCCAAATCAGAAACGCTGTTGATCGCTTTGGGATTTCCTTTGGCTACCAGAAGCCCCTGTTCTCTCTTGCAGAAATTTACCACTGCCGGCAATTCCCCTTTCAGTTCCTCAAGCACAAAGTCAAAGTTGTATTCCTCTTCGTTTTCCTGCAAAAGGTGACTCGATGCTATGTGGCAGAGGCCGCGCCCGAGAGCTTTTAACCCGCCTTGACTCCCCACATTACCAAAGACTGCCTCATGCTCCGGATAGAGGCGATTGAAAAGTGAAATGGTTCTGTCCAGGAGGATATCGTTGCTTCCGATTATAATCAGCAAGCCATGATAAGGGGGAAGAGGACTTCCCACTTTCGGATAGTTAATGGTCTGGTTCTCCAGCCATTGTTCCACAAGATGTCCGGGAAAAAGCCACTTTCCCGTCACCTTGGTGGCCGGGAGCCCTTTTTCGGCAATAAGGTTATAGACCACCTTTTCATTGATATCTAAAAAATGGGCGACCTCCCTGGTATTGAGAAGGGTTTTTTTATCCATCCCTTAGCACCTCCTTTTAGGAGATATTACACCATTTCTGTCATTCCTCTTCTGGCTGCAACCCCGGTTGGTCCCAGCCTTTTTTAACACCCTTACAATCCTCATCAAGGAAGTCCTGCTGTTTATGGTTATCCCTGATATAATTGAAGCCTATCTTCAAGAGACTTAATTTACCAAAGTCAAGATACGTATGGAGCTCTCCCCCAACCGAGTAGTCGTCGTAAGCGCTCTCCTCGAACCACTTCTTCTTCGTCTGGTGATCATCATCCCAACTGACGTCAACAATTGTATCATCGTGGTCTACATAAAAAGCCCGGGCCTTTATGGTGAGTACTTCATTGAAATTCTTTTCCCCAACCAGATTAAGGTGCCACTGGTCCCACCTGGAAAATGCCCAGTAACGGTCAAATTCCGTAGGGCATCCCCGTTCATTATCATGGTAGTCAAAAGAGAGATAAGCCTTTGTATCTTTATCAGGCTCATAGCCGATTTTGGCATTCAGGGTCCTTCTTATGTAATCACTCAAGTCCCGTTTGCCTCCGTCTTCCTGGTCGAAACCCCTGATCCTGACGTAGGATTGGCCCTTTCCCCCTGTCCGGACATCAACCCCTGGGATTTGGTCCAGGGCATCCGCCACTGTTTGTGCACCCATTGCCTTGATATCTTCTTGGGCTACTTCGGTCACCGTGGTTGCTAAACTGACTGTCTCTTGCTTTGCGGTTACTACCACCTCCCCCAGTTCAAACACTTCAGAGCCGGTCTTTTCTTTCTGAGCAAAGGAGCCACCCACAGTAAACAAGATAAAAACACATGACCAAACGATTGCCAGACTTAATCTATTAACCATTTTGGGTGATCAGTCCTCTTAGGAAGAATCTTGGCGGGTATTAAGCATAGCGGTTATTATTTGTCAAGATAATTTTTCGATTGCATTAGCGGAGGTGCTTGAAGGGCCTATAATAACCAGAACTAACAATTAATCCTTGGGCAAAAGGCCAATTTCCGGATATCTTCCCAATGGAGCTTTGGTAATGCAATGGGGACGCTTAATGCAATGTGCAATGGGGACGCTGGTAAAAAAAGTTAAGTTGACAAAGGAAAACGTAGATGCGGAATAGATCCCATGCCAAGGCAAGCTCGCCTTGACGCACCCGGTGTCCTGCATAACATCATGATCCGTGGAATCGAGCGTCGAAAGATATTCATAAGGGTAGGCAGCAAAGAAAAGTGAAGGCAAGGAGTCTTTTCTGCTTTTGGGCAGTCAGTGAGT
>JAGMBW010000131.1 GCA_023129535.1 Desulfobacterales bacterium | reverse complement strand
TCGAAAGATATTCATAAATGATAGGGAGCGGGAGGATATGCTCGGACGGCTGGCTAGACTTCATCTCTAATCGTGCCCACTTTTTGTTTCGAACCGGTAATATCGGGTTATCAACTGTAATGAGTAGATTGCTCACTGGATATGATGTCAGTACTATGAATTGAAAAGGCTGGGATATGATCTGAAAAAGATGTCCCCCTGTCCTCCTACTAAATTTTGGGCGGTCCGTGGACCAGCATTTCGGCTAAGGTCAAATTCACCCTGGGCAAGGTCTTGATCTTCGGTCCCACAAAATCCATCTCCAGGGAGGCCAGATCCCGGTAAAAAGGAGTTCTGTCCAAAACGGGCACATCTTTCAAATGCGAGCAAAGGTCCTGGCACCTGAAACAGCCGGGAAAGCTCATTTTTTTGCCGTCCGGCCGGACAAAGCTGTTCGGGATCCCGTGCATTCGGCAGATCATGAGCCTGTATTTGTAAAGCTGGCAAAATCCGTTATCATTCAAGGGACACATAATGCGGGGCCTTAGACCCTGAGCCAAGAGAGCTCGGCTTTGAGTGACATACTCCGCGGCTCTGTTCATATACTGCCGCTGTTTTTCGTGGGAACAGGATCTTATCCCCTTCCAGAGGTAAGCCCATTCTATATAGGTATGGTGCTGGAAATAGCTGGTGCAGCAGTTGTCAGGACATTCCCGGCAGGAGAGGCCGATCCTGGCAGCGGCCTGGTTGTATGCCTCCTCCATCTGGGAATAGAGGTGGGGCAGATTTTCTAATACCCCCATACCAGGTTCTTATGGATCCACCCCACCTCGCCGTCTGCGTGCTGGACCTCAAGCCATTTTTTCTTTCTTTTCAGCACCTTGAAGCTGACCCCTTTGTCGGCCATGAATAAAACCCTGAATTGTCTTCCCGGACCCTCACGAACATTGACAAGGGTAACTCTGACGGTGACCGCAGGGATCTTCTTCAGTAACGACCGGTAAATCCATCCTTTGTCTCCTTCAAAGTCACGGATTTCGTACCAGTTTCCGGATGTCTTGACAACGTTTACAGGTGTATACTTGTGAGCGCACCAGAGGACCTCGTGATTTTTCCCCGGACCTGAGCGCACGTTGGCTTTGTTCACTGCAACACTAAGCTGCTCGGCACTGGCCGCGCCAACGCACAGCACGAGCGCCAATAGGGTGAAGCAGAATATCTTTTTCATGGTTTTTTCATGAGCTTAGTATAACCACCTCGCAGGTCCCGGCCAGGGCATCGGAGAACCGCCGGGCATCGTCTGCAGAACCTACAATGGCACCGTAATGCATGGGAATGACGATCTTAGGCTTGATCACCCTGGCTGCTTCCACTGCCTCCTCAGCGGTCATGACGTACGTGCCAGACACCGGGAGAAGCGCGATATCTGCCTTAAGCGAATCCATTTCCGGTATCAGATCGGTATCACCTGCGTGGTAAATCCTGACACCGTCCACTGTGACGATGAATCCCAGCCAGCCATTTTGCTTTGGATGAAAACTCTTGTTAGTGTTGTAAGCTGGCACGGCTTCAATCGGGATTCCCGAAACCGTCAAGCTCTCTCCAGGTCGCACCATCCGCACATCTCCGGAAAGCTTCCTGGCCGAATTGGCCTCGGTTACGATCACCGTGGAAGCCTTCTGGATCTTTTGTATATCCTCTGGTGAGCAATGATCATAGTGCTCGTGGGTGACCAGGATAATGTCTGCGGGCTCGCATTGCTTGACCTGGAAAGGGTCGATGACGATGGCTTTACCGTCTCCCTTGATGAGAAACCCATCATGCCCCAACCAAGTGATGTTTTTAACCACATCTTGTACCCCCATAACAGTTCCTCCTCTATCGTGTCTGTCGTGTCTGTTGTGTCTGTCGTGTCTGTTGTGTCTGTCGTGTCTATTAAGTACGAAATCACGAAAAAAGCAATACCTTTTCAGTTACAACTCAACAAACTCAACAAACCTAATGAACCTAATGAACTCAATGAACTCAATGAACTCAATAAACCCAATAGACTCAATGAACCCAACAGACCCAACAGACCCAACAAACCCAACTATACGCTATAAAACTTTACGGCTGGCAGCTCTACGCAGGTCAGCTTGTTGCCGTAGACGGCGCCGGTATCAATGCCAATTTTGTTGTCGAGAACCAGTGGTTCCCGGAAGGGTGTGTGGCCAAAGATCACACGTTTTCCGAAATCAAAATCAGAATATATAAATTCCTCCCGTATCCACAGCATATCCCATTCATCTTGTTCCTCAAGGAGTATGTTGGCCTTCAGGCCCGCGTGGACAAAGATGTACTGGTCTGTTTCATAATATAGACGGAGGGCATCAAAGAAGTCGAGATGTTCACTCGGTATAGGATTGGCTCCCACATGGATACTTTCCTTCAAATAGCTATCCAGGGTTGCTTGCCCACCGTTGGCCAGAAAGGTAAACCTGTCGGCTCCACTCAGGTAAAGCTGGAGCATCAGCTCGTGATTCCCCTTCAGAAAAATGACACGCCTCTGCCCCTTGGCCAGGTCAATCAGATAGTCTACCACCTCCTTTGATTGAGGCCCTCGGTCGATATAGTCTCCTATGAACAGGAGTGTATCTTTTTCCGGGGCAACATCGATAACATCCATCAGAGAGATTAACTTGTCGAGGCAGCCGTGTATGTCGCCCACAGCAAATATCCTTTCCATTTTACATCCACTTAAATAGAAAGACCCGTTTTCGCTCATCCAGCCGCGTGATTCCCTCTTTATTGGCCGCCTGAATTGCCTTCTGGTATTCCTCGGGAGTGATGGCGCGCCTCAGGGCCGGCACCTCAGCGGCCCGGCCGCATGGTCGATATTGTGCCATAACATTTACGTAGCTGTTAGGCGAGATTTCCCGGGCTAAGAAACGCATGACCTGCTCGGTTCCGGCCAGCCCCTCGGGAAGTACCAGGTGGCGGATCAAAAGACCTCTCTGGGCAATCCCGTGCCCATTTAGCACGAGGTCGCCCACCTGACGGTGCATTTCCTTGAAGGCCTCCCGGGCCACTTCGGGATAATCTGGTGCGTCGGAGAGCTCCTCGGCCACCTTGGGGTCCCAGAACTTGAAGTCAGGCATGTAGATATCAAACACGCCATCCAGGATGCGCAGCGTCTCAACCCTGTCGTAGCCACTGGTGTTATAGACCAGGGGGACACGCAGGCCGAGTTCAACGGCCTTGCCAACAGCGGCTAAAATTTGCGGCACAACGTGGGATGGCGTCACAAAGTTGATGTTATGACAGCCCCTGTCCTGGAGAGACAGCATCGCCCTGGCTAATTCTTCCGAAGAGAAAGGAATACCTTCGCCTTCATGGCTAATCTCGTAGTTCTGGCAGAAGATGCACAGCAGGTTGCATCGGGCAAAGAATATGGTGCCTGAGCCGTGGTTACCGACCAGTGGGCTTTCCTCTCCAAAATGAGGGTTGAAGCTTGACACAATAGCCTGTTCGCCAGTCTGGCAGATTCCCTTTTCACCCGAGAGTCGGTCCACGCCACATGCTCTGGGACAAAGGGTGCACGCGTTCAGGATTTCGTAAGCCTGATCGATTTTTTCCTTCAGGAGTCCTCTCTTGTAAGTTTCTATATATGCAGGCTTGAAGGAAGTCATAGCTTCTGAACTATCTGTATGATTTATGAAATAGGCCGAGCCTTGAACCGCAAAAGCGAGCGCATTCCCCGCAGCTTGCCCTCCGGGGCGTAGGCCCTATGGGCCGGAGGCTGCGGGGTTAGCGAGCGAATCTGAAAATGGCAAACTTCCTTACGGTCGCTGCGAAGCACTGCCGTCAGGCAGAACATTCCCCGCAGCTTGCTGCGGGGAACTTCAAAAAGAAATATGGTTGGATTAGTGGCTCTCTTTATGAGGACTTTACGGGGCGAATCCGAAAACACCCTGATTGGTGGCGGTGCAGGGACTTGAACCCCGGACACTGCGGATATGAGCCGCATGCTCTAACCGACTGAGCTACACCGCCACACCAGGTTCGTCAATTTGCACATAATATTTTATAGCACCTTGTCCCTTATCAGTCAATCCCTTTCATGGCCCTGTCAAAGTCCAAGCGCAAAGGGGTTACAAAAAAGATGGGATTTAGAGATTTCAAAGGGGATTATTTGCCCGGCGGAGGAGATACAGCATCACAAGACCTGGCGTCAGCTAATGTTGGGTTGATTTTTGAGTCAATTAACTCTATAAAGCCAATATGCGCTACTATGCCATAAATCTGGACGTGCAGAACAGGGAATGCCTTGTTGTAGGGGGCGGTAGTGTTGGTGAGCGTAAGGTTAAGACCTTGCTTGAATGCGGGGCCAAGGTTACGGTTATCACGTTGAGCGCCACAGAGCACATGCGATCGTTGGCCTCAGAAGGTGGTATCGAATTAAAGACGAGGGCCTATGAACCCTCTGATCTGGAAGGCAAATTCCTGGTTATTGGAGCAACTGACAGCAAAGAGGTCAATGAAAAGATCAGTAAAGATGCTGCCGAACGCAGGGTGTTGTGTAACATTGTCGACCGTCCGGCGGCCTGCAGCTTTGTTCTCCCCGCAATTGTCCGGCAGGGAGACTTGTTGATTACCATTTCCACGTCAAACAAAAGTCCGGCCTTGGCTAAAAAAATACGCGAGACCCTGGAAAAGGAGTTTGGGCCAGAATATGCGACATTATTGAATCTTATGGGGGCGATTCGGCAAAGGCTCTTGTCAACAGGAAAGAGTCCGGAGGGCCATAAGCGCTTTCTTGAACGGTTGCTGGATGATGGGCTGCTGGAAATGATTCGTGATAATCGCGCCAACGATGTGGACGGCCTCCTCAAAGTCGTGCTGGGCAAAGGATACACGTGGAAAGAGCTGATGAAGTAGTCGTTGAGGGATAGATGGGAAAGGACTATCCATGAGCGTTCTGTTTGCTTTGACAATAGCGTGTTACGTTGCAAGCTCGCTGGGTTATCAGGGTTATGTCCTGTTTCAGAAGCGACCTGTGTACAGGGTTTCCAGGATAGTTCTTTGGGTGGGGTTCCTGTGTCACACAGGTGTCATCGCCCTGCGATACTTTGAGGCTGGGCATGTTCCCGTTCAATGTCTCCATGAAACGCTTTTCACGTTTGCATGGACCGTTGTTGGCGTCTTTCTTATACTTCAAATCAGATTCAATCTGATGGTTCTGGGAGCGCTTGTGGCACCGCTGGCCACCCTGTGCGTGGTCATCGCTTCCATTTTGCCGGGGCCACCTGTTGAACTGGATCCGCTTCTCAAGGGGCTGTGGCGGACGTTTCACGTGGGGACACTCATTGTGGGAAATGCTGCCTTTGCCATAGCCTTCCTGGTTGGCATTCTCTACCTGATTCAAGAAAGGGCAATCAAGGATAAGAAGCGCGGCTTTTTCTTCCGTCGGCTTCCTTCCCTGAAGTTGCTTGACTCCATGGGTTATTCGTGCCTTATCGTAGGATTTCCCATGCTGACTTTTGGGATCATCACCGGCATTATTTATGCCCAGATGGTACACGGCCGATTCTGGAACTGGGACCCTAAAGAGGTCTTTGCAGGGATCACCTGGCTGGTATTCGCAGCGTTACTCCATGAACGCCTGACCGTGGGGTGGCAGGGGAGGCGGGCCGCCATTATGACGATTGTTGGATTTGTGATACTCCTTTTTACGTTTTTCCTGCGTTTTTTAGGATGACGTCTCGGAGCGGAGCTAAGTTCGGTCATGGTGGAAAAGAGCGAGATCATAGTCATTGGTCTGAATCACAAGACAGCGCCCGTGGAGGTTCGGGAGCGCTTGGCCTTCTCCAGAGAAGACAACCTTCAAGTGCTGGAAATCGTGCGCCAAAAACCCTGCGTGGATGAGATGGTTCTTTTCTCTACATGCAACCGTGTGGAGTTTCTCCTGGCCACAAAAAACCCATCTAAAGCGGTGGAGGCGGTTAAGGATTTCCTTGCCGACTTCAAGAAGACCCCTCGCCAGACCTTTGAGCAGGCCCTTTATGTATATGACGGAGATGAGGCAGTGCGCCATATCTTTCGCGTGGCATCAAGTCTGGATTCCATGGTCGTAGGGGAGCCGCAGATTCTCGGGCAGATCAAAGAATTCTACCAGGAGTCTTCTCATTGCAGAGCTTGCGGTGTTATACTGAACCGGCTGATGCATCGGTCCTTTTCGGTCGCCAAGCGTGTACGAACGGAGACCGGCATCGGTGACCATGCGGTTTCCATCAGCTATGCGGCTGTGGAATTGGGCAGGAAGATCTTTGATAAGCTGGAAGAAAAGGCAGTGTTGCTCATTGGCGCTGGCGAGATGGCAGAACTGGCTGTGGAGCACCTCGTGACATATCGGGCCAGGCCCATATTTGTGGCAAATCGCACCTTTGAACGAGGCCTCGAACTTGCCGAGAGATTTAAAGGAACGGCCATTCGATTCGAAGAGGTTCGTGACTATCTCACGCAGGTGGACATCGTCATCAGCTCCACAGGGGCTCCGCACTATATCCTGGTCCATAACGATTTCAAAGGCGTCATGCGCGCGCGGAGAAATCGACCGCTTTTTCTGATCGACATTGCTGTGCCCCGGGATATAGACCCCGAGATCAACCGGATCGCCAATGTGTACGTGTACGACATTGATGACCTGAAGAGCGCTATCCAGGAGAATATTGATGACCGGCAAAGGGAAGCCCGCAGGGGAGAGCGGATTGTGGATGGGGCTGTGGTGCAGTTTCGGAGATGGTTCCAAAGTCTCGATGTCGTGCCCACTATCGTTGCTCTCAGAGAAAAGGTCGAGGAGATCCGGCAATTAGAACTCAAGAAGACCCTTGCATCCCTGACATCCGCATCTGAAAAGGACCGTGCTGCCATTGACCGGCTCACAGCGGCCCTTGTTAATAAGATCTTGCATGATCCCACAGTCTTTTTAAAGGCGAGCGGAGATAAGCATAAACACAAGGATAAACAGTCCCTTTATGTAAACATTACCCGGGAGCTTTTTAACCTGGATGAACGGAATAATCGGGAATAGCATAGCGCATAGCGCATAGCGCAGAGCGCAGAGCGCATAGAGCAAAGCGTGAAACAAAAAACGCTATGTGCCATGCGCTCTGCGCTATGCGGAACGACGGGAGTCGATCTTGAAGAAAAAGGTATCCTTTCTCTTTCCTGGACAGGGTTCTCAGGTCGTCGGTATGGGGTTTGACCTTTATCAGGAATACGATTTTGTCCGTGACGTCTTTGATATGGTTGATGAGGTTACCAAAACCCGCATCTCAAGGCTCTGTTTCAAGGGTCCTATGGAAGACCTCACCCTCACAGTGAACCTCCAACCCGCAGTGACAGCCGTGAGTCTGGCCTGTCTTGCAGCCCTGGAAAAGGAGGGAATCACGCCCGACGTTTCCGCCGGTCACAGTCTTGGAGAATACAGTGCCCTGCGGGCTGCCGGGGTGGTCAACTCTGAGGATGCGTGCCGGCTGGTGTTTAAACGGGGCCACCTGATGCATCGGGAGGCCACGAAACACAAGGGGGCCATGCATGCCA
>JAGMBW010000130.1 GCA_023129535.1 Desulfobacterales bacterium | reverse complement strand
AGCAGCTTCTTCAATTGGAGACAGCCTCAAGGATTTCTTGTAGTTTTCTATGGCCCGAACATGGTGTTCCGCCTCCTGGTTCAACGTTCCAAAATGATAAAGCAACCCTCCAACCTCATGTGCCGCTGCTTTCGGCAGGGGCAAATCTGAAAAGGATTCAACCACCCGCTCCCTGCACTCGATGCAACCTCTCTTCGACTTAATGTACTCATCATACCGGTCCATCAGGGTATCCATATTGAGGTTCCCATAAATATTTGCCAGGCTCTCCTTTTTGACAAATGCATCTACGCAGGCATACACCATCCCGTCCTGCGCCGACATAATAATGGCAGCAGGACATGGATCGGCCAAGAAGACCTTATCAGATTCCAACTTAGCAGATGAATCATGTACGATATCCTGGTAATACAGATCGCATACGATCTCAGCCGGTTCTCCGGAGTTGCCATGCCCGTAATAGACCTTTTCCGTCTTGGCCAGCAGATCTTCATCTTGTGCCAGAAAGAAAGTGCCCATATCCAGGTATAGACTGGGCAACAAGAAAGCGCTTTTCAGCACATCAAGAAGGCCTATGAGGGAAGTGGGCTCAGCCCGGTTATCCGGGACAATAACCGGCAGCAACATGAGCCTTGGGATCTCCTGGTGCATATAGCCCTCCCGGTCGAACTCGTACGTTAAATGTTTTAAAGGCTGGTAATAATACTGGTAATAGAAATCTATTTCCTGTTGGGCTGCCCGGGGCGCGGAGTGGACAAAATGAACATAAAACCGAGCAAAGAGGTTTTCCCTCAGAAACGCGCTGACCTCCTTCTGGATACGTTCCACCTGGGGCATGCCATCAGGCAGATTCCGTGTGACCAGATAAAGACTAAATGTCAGGTTCACATATGAAAACAGGCTCGACAGCGTCTGGCAAAGCCTCTCAAGCTGCCCCTTGTTCTGTTTCCCCAGTATTACGTATATTTTTTGTAAGACACGCATTTTCACGACACAATCCGCCTGCCCCTGTCAAGGGAACGGGCTCGCCACAGGGCCTGGATCTGGCTGATCTGGTGGTAGCTCATGCTATCCGTTTCATACTGACACCCAATCGATAGATACGACGGCCGCTTAGTGTTCAAGGGACGTATATTGTAGTCCTCGTAGTGTTGGCACACAGGGCTCCCAAAATAGATTTGCATTTGCTGAGAATTGCTATTACCCATGATCTTAACGTTGTTTTTTGTCACAAACTCCAGGGTCTTCACCGCATCCTCAAAGGTTTCGTGAGGGAGACCGAACATCGTAAAAAGCTCCACTTCTATACCCTGGCTCTGGGCCAGCCGGATTGCTTCGGCCACCTTTTCAATAGATATATGCTTGTCGATCGTGGGCATGACCCGCTCTGAAGCGGACTCCAACCCGTAGGCAATAGTGGTTACACCTGCCCGTTTCATCTTTTTGATTAAGTCCAAGTTCACAAGGTCTGCCCGGGTTTGCAACCACATTTCGGTCTCAAGGCCTTCCGCCAACATCCGGTCAAGGAGTTGTATAAGCCGTGCCGGCTTAAAGGAGATATTTGGATCGGCAAACCAGAGCCTTCGAACTCCCTTTTTCCTTATCCACCTGATTTCCTCAATGACCCTATCCACAGAATGAAAACTCACTTTGTGCTTGAAGGCACTGGGAGTGTAACAGTATATACAGTGGTGAGGGCATCCGCGAGAGGTCAGCATGATGGCCTCCCTCATACACGAGTAGTCAAATACGTCATCCAGATATGGTGAAGGATAAAGATCGAGGTCTGTGAAGCCCTCAATCTCATCCATATCATAGACAGCACCATTAGCGTCTTTGTAACTAACGCCCAAAAGGTCCGAAAAAGGCGTCCCATTTTCGATCGCCTGCGCAACCCGCAAGACGGTTATTTCACCCGAAGATCGACAGATATAGTCGATATCAGGGAGTTCGGCAAAGGCAGCCGATGGCATAAAGGTGGCCTGTGGACCACCAATGGCTATCTTGACGTTGTTGTTTAGCGATTTTATGAATCTGGCAAGGCCGATCACATAGAGCATGGTTCTCTGATAGGCCGACAATCCAACCAGGGCAGGTTGAAAACTGCTGACCAGGTCATACAGACTGGCACGGGAGGCGGACGTGTTTTCTCCGAGAGTCAATATCTTGACAGCGAACCCCCTCGATTTGAGAAAAGCTGCAATGTATCCCAATGAGATCGGAGGCGAGGCCGGAGCAAAGGGGTTTATTTCGATCAGCAAAACGTTCACTGTGACGATTTATAGGAAATTGAGGCCCCGGGGTCAAGGAAAAATTGGTGTTGCCCCAACACCGGTTGCGTGTTACGAGTTACGAGCTGCGCGTTGAAGGTTGAAAAACGGATTCTACCCTAGTCAGATGTTAGAACATTTCTTCAATCCATCCTCTGTGGCCGTGGTTGGGGCCTCGCAAAGTCCTGGCAAGATCGGTTACGATATCCTGAACAACATCCTTCAGTATGGATACGCTGGCACCGTCTATCCCATAAACCCAAAGGCCCGAGAGATCTTGGGGCACAGGGCTTATCCGGACCTGGCTTCAGTTCCCTCTGAGATTGAGCTTGCTGTTATTGCCTTGCCTGCGAGAGCCGTTATGAATATCGTGGAGCAATGTGGCAAGAAGAAAATCAATTCGGTTGTCATCATTACGGCCGGCTTCAAGGAAATCGGGCCCGAGGGAGCCCGCCTGGAAGAGGATCTGGCCAGGCGGGCCAGGGAGTTGGGCATACGGGTAGTAGGCCCCAACTGTCTGGGTATTATTGATACGGCAGGCTCCCTAAATGCATCTTTTGCAGCCGGTATGCCACTTGCCGGGCGCCTCGGGTTTTTTTCGCAATCCGGCGCCATGTGTGTGGCTATTCTGGACTGGGCCCTGGAAGAAAATGTTGGTTTTTCAAGATTTGTAAGCCTGGGCAATAAGATGGATATCTCAGAAACAGAGATCATGCTTTCCATGGAACGGGACGAAAATACACGGGTGATCCTCGGGTATCTGGAAAGCATTGAGGACGGACCACGTTTCATGAAGGCGGCTCTTCAAGTGTCCAGGACAAAACCGATTATCATTATAAAATCGGGCACTACCAGCGCAGGAGCCAAGGCCGCTTCTTCTCACACAGGCGCTCTGGCAGGCTCCAATCATGCCTACGACGCCGCGTTCAAGCAGTCCGGCATTATCCATGCTGAATCGATGCAGTCCCTTTTCGGATATGCCATGGCCTTTGCCAGTCAACCTCTCCCTAAAGGACCGAGTCTTGCCATTATTACGAATTCCGGGGGGCCGGGCATCCTGGCTGCAGATGCCTGCGACAAAACTTCCCTTCACCTGGGCCCGATCCGAAAGGAAACTGCAGATCGCCTCCGAAAGTTTCTTCCGCCTGCAGCCTCGGTTTACAATCCTGTTGACATCATCGGTGATGCCTCCCACGAAAGGTATGAAAAAACCCTGAAGGTCGTCTTGAAAGACAACCTGATCCACGCCGTCCTGATACTTTTGACTCCAACGGCAGCCGTGGACGCGGATTCAGTTGCCCGGAGCGTCGTGAAGCTGGCCAAGGATGCTGACAAGCCGATCATGACGGCCTTCATGGGGGGAAGGAGGGTGAGGGAAGCCCGCAAGATTTTACAGGACCATGCCATACCCAGTTATGGCTATCCCGAAGATGCGATAAGAGCTCTGGATGCCATGCTTTACTATCGCAGGGGACGGGAACAGCCTGAAAGACAGTACCAGCATTTTGAGGCAGATACCCGCAAGGTGCGCCAGCTCTTTGCCTCTGTTATCAGGCAGCATCGGCACGATCTCATCGAAAGTGAGGCGCGAGAGGTCCTCAAAGCCTATGGATTCAGACTCCCTGAGAGTCGCATTGCCAGAACCACGAAGGAGGCTCTGAAAACGGCTTCACGGATCGGGTATCCCGTTGTCATGAAGATTGCCTCGCCCGATGTGCTCCACAAGAGTGATATGGGGGGCGTTCGCGTCAGGCTTGAAAACGAGGCCATGGTTGAAAATGCCTTTTTTGATATAACCTCAAACATTCAACTACGGCAACCCGGGGCGCGCATCCTGGGCGTGATGGTTCAAGAAATGATACCGCAGGGCAAGGAAGTGATCTTAGGGATTATCCGGGACATCCAGTTTGGCCCCATGATTATGTTCGGCCTTGGAGGAATATATGTGGAAGTCTTAAAAGACGTGGCCTTTAGAATCGCCCCGTTGAGTGTGGAGGAAGCAGATGCCATGATTCGTGAAATCCGAGCGTTCCCGCTGCTTCGCGGTGTGCGGGGCGAGGCGCCTGTTGATATCCAGGGGATCCGGGATGCACTGCTGAGGCTGTCGCAACTCGCCATTGACTTTCCCGAAATCATTGAAGGAGATATCAATCCGCTCCTGGTGTGCCCGGAGGGTCAGGGGGCCGTGGCCGTGGATGCCAGGATTACCGTGCAAGAATAAGCGCAGAGCGCAGAGCGCATGGCGCAGAGCGCAAAGCGCAGAGCGCAGAGCGCAGAGCGCATGGCGCAGAGCGCAGAGCGCAGAGCGCAAAGCGGAAAGAACTTAGGTCTTGCGATCTTACTCCATGCTCCATGCTTTATGCTCTATGCGCCATGCGCTATGCACCATGCGCTCTGCGCTATGCACCATGCGCTCTGCGCTATGAGGGGGGGAAAAGAATGGTTACTTTATATGTAGGTTCCACAAAAGGATATTCAGGAAAAAACCTCACGGTCATGGGGCTCGGGCAGCGGTGCCTCAGAGACGGGCTCAAGGTAGGCTATCTCAAGCCCTTTGGCCGGTTGCCTATTAAGGTAAACGGTGCGCTGACCGACAAAGATGCGTGGTTCATCCACCAGGTACTGATGTTGAAAGATCCCGTGGAAACTCTTTGTCCCGTTGTCATGACCCACGACCTGATGGTTGAGGGATGCCGTGGAGAATGTGCGGGGTTCGATCTGAAGATCCTGAAGGCGTTTGAAGCAGTATCAAAAGGAAAAGATGTGGTCCTCATCGGAGGGGCAGGCAAGCTTGAGTCGGGCAAATTTTTCAATATATCAGGGTATGACATCATCGAAAAACTCAACGCCAGAGTCCTTCTCGTGGATTGCTACGAGAGGGAATTCTATCTGGATGCAGTCCTGGACGCCCACGGGCGTCTGGGAGAACGCCTCGTGGGGGTCATCCTGAACAGTGTGCAGGCCGGTTATGTTGAAAAAATAGAGGACTTGATCATCCCATTTCTTGAACGAAAAGGAATCCCGGTATTTGGTTCCCTCCCTTACGATGCGGTGCTTGGTTCAGTGATGATTGCAGATATTGTGGAGGCGTGTGCCGGAGATGTGCTTTGCTGCCGCAATAAGTTAGATAATCTGGTCGAGCACTTTCTGATCGGCGGAATGCAGGTGGACCGTGCCCTTGAGTATATCAGAAAGACAAGAAACAACGCAGTAATCGTTGGGGGTGATCGGGCCGATATCCAGCTTGCCGCCGTTGAGGCCACGACCCAATGCCTCATCCTGACCGGCAACCTTTACCCGAATGAAATCGTTATATCCAGAGCTGAAATGCGGGGTGTGCCGATTGTTGTGGTCCGGGACGACACTTATTCGGTGGCAAAGAAGGTGGAAGAGCTCTCGCGCAAGCTTCGCCTCAGAGAAAAAGAAAAGGTTTATTGCGGTATTCGACTCATCGAAGAAAGAGTGAATTTTAAAAGATTGTATGAAGCCCTTGGCATCAGTTGAAAAAAGTGCCTAAAGTTTGAAGTGCCTAAAGTGCCTAAAGTTGAGGACTTAAAGATGCATTTTAACTTTAGCTCACTTTAGGCACTTTAGCTCACTTTAGCTCACTTTGGGCACTTTGGGAGGGATTACATTGAAGATTGTTATTGTCGGGGCGGGCGAGGTTGGCTTTCACGTTGCCAGCCGCCTCGCCCTTGAAGACAAGGATGTAGTAGTCATTGACAACAATGCGGAAGCTTTGTGCCGGGTTTCTGAAAACCTGGATGTACAAGCCGTCCAGGGTTGCGGAAGTTGCCCGACGATCCTTGAAGAGGTTGGCATAAAAGGGACCGATATCTTGCTCGCAGTCACCGACAGCGATGAAACCAACCTGGTAGCCTGCCTTTTTGCCAACATCCTATCCCCTACCACCATCAAGCTGGCCCGTATCCGAAGCGAAGAGTACCTTCTGTATCAAGACGCCTTAAGACAGGACCCTTATCGGATCGATGTGGTTATCAATCCTGAGGCCGAGGCCGTAAAGACGGTCGTAAGGCTCCTGCGCATTCCAGGCGCTGTAGATGTTGGTGAATTCGCAGATGGCCGCATCAAGCTTATAGGCGTGCACCTGGACGCAGATTGCCCTGTCACTGGGACCAAGTTAGTTGATCTAAAAGAGAAGGCGAGCAACAAGAAAATCCTTGTGGCAGCCATTATTAGAAATGAAAAGCTCATTATCCCCGCTGGGGAGGACCAGATCCAGGAAGGAGACCTGATCTACTTTGTTTCAGAGGAAAAAGGACTCAAGGCCGCCTTGAAAATCTTTGGCAAACGGGCTGAACCGCTTGGCCGTGTGCTCCTTGTAGGAGGCGGAAACCTGGGCTTGAAGTTGGCCCGTGCCCTGGAAAGGCTCTCCATACATACCAAGCTGATTGAAAAAGACCTGGATCGCTGCCGTAAGTTGGCAGAACATCTTGATAAAGTCATAGTCCTCCAGGGGGATGGTTCCGACCAGGGACTCCTTCAGGAAGAAAACATCCAGGATATGGACGTGGTGATAACCCTGACGGGGGACGAAGAAACAAATATCCTCGCGTCCCTTCTTGCCAAACGGATGGGAGCGCACAAGACAGTGACACGCATTAGCAAATTCAGCTACTTCCCTCTGGTTTCTGCTATCGGCCTTGAACACATCGTTAGCCCCCGGCTTGCCGCAATCAACACAATACTGCAATACGTTCGCCGGGGCAAAGTATTGTCGGCCATGGCCCTTAAGGGGGAAGAGGCAGAAGTCCTTGAAGCTGTTGCCATGGAAACATCTGATATTGTGGGAAAACCTCTGCGCCAAATCCCTTTCCCCAAAGGCGCATTAGTTGTCGCTATTATGCGCGGAGACGAGGTGATTGTCCCCACAGGCGACAGCGTCATCCTGCCAGAAGACCGAATCGTCATCTTTTCCACCCGTCAGAGTATCCCTCAGGTTGAAAAGGCTCTCATGGTCAAGCTGGAGTATTTCTAAATGCGCATCCGCTATACACTCCATGTGGTCGGTATCCTGATCTTTTTTCTCGGTCTGACCATGGTCTTTCCCCTCCTTTTCGGCCTTTACTACCAGGACGAAAGTGTCGTCCCCCTCTTGAAATCCATAACTGTCACTCTTGGAAGCGGGTTGGCGCTCTATTTTCTTTTCAGAGGGGCTAAAGGTGAGATGATGAGCCACAGGGAAGGGATGGGGGTGGTGGCAATTGGGTGGACGGCCGCCGGTTTTTTCGGAGCGCTTCCTTATTACTGGGGAGGTGTGTTTGACGGCTTTTCTGATGCCTTCTTTGAGTCTGTCTCAGGTTTTACCACCACAGGGGCTTCGGTTATGGCCCAGATAGAGGTGGTTTCTCGTGGATTTCTCTTCTGGAGAAACCTGACCCAGTGGCTGGGAGGGATGGGGATTATTGTGCTTTCTTTAGCCATTTTACCCCTTCTGGGCATTGGAGGTATGCAACTGTACAAGGCAGAGGTTCCCGGTCCGGTGCCAGACAAACTAAAGCCACGCATTAGAGACACGGCCATGGTCCTGTGGAAGGTCTACGTGCTTTTCTCTGCAGCGGAAGCCCTTTTGCTGATGTTAGGAGGCATGGACCTGTTTGAGGCCCTTTGTCACACCTTTGGGACCACGGCGACCGCAGGATTCTCCACGCGAAACGCTTCCATTGGGTCGTTTCATAGTCCATACATCGATACGGTAATCATTCTATTTATGCTGCTTGGCGGAATTAATTTTTCTCTTCATTATCAATGCCTGAGAGGAGACCTACGCGCATTCTGGCGCAATCCGGAATTTCGTTTTTTCATGGGGGCGATTCTCATTTTTTTTCTTGCGGTCACCTTCAATATCTACCATACGGTGTACGAAACTCTTTCCGGGGCCATACGTTTCGGGGCCTTTCAGGTGATTTCCATCATTACAACCACGGGATACACCACGGCAGATTTTGAAAAGTGGCCTCCTCTCTCCCAAAGCATTTTGCTCTTTTGCATGTTTCTCGGGGCCTCGGCCGGTTCCACTGGCGGCGCAATGAAGTGTTTGCGGATTATGCTGCTTTTGAAGCATTCGTATAAACAGCTCTTTTCTCTGATCCACCCCCATGCAGTGACACAGGTCAAACTGGGAGGCCGTCCCATATCGGACGAGGTCCTTCACAGCATATGGGGTTATTTCATGCTTTATCTTGGGCTTTTTATCCTGTGCTCCTTTCTCTTAGCCGCTATGGGCGTTGATGTGGTCACCTCATTTGCCGCTGTTGCAGCCACGATCGGAAACATCGGACCGGGTCTGGGACTGGTGGGACCCACCGACAATTATGCCCATATCCCGCTGCTGGGCAAGTGGCTACTCATCCTTTGTATGCTCCTGGGCCGGCTAGAGATCTATACAGTTCTCATCCTGTTTGTGCCCGAGTTTTGGCGCAAGTAGCGGCAGGAAGATTGACGATTGTTGATTGTCTTCGGATTGACTATTGTCGATTGTCGATTGTTGATTGTTGATTAATTATTGTTTTCTTCAATCGTCAATCATAAATCATCAATCGACAATCCAGGGTCAATCATCAATTAAGAATATTGTTGACACTAATGCAACTGAAGCGATATAAAATAGGTTTATAATCGTTCACGGATGTTTCTTCCTGTCATTGCGAGGAGCGACGAAGCAATCTCCGAGCCGTGTACCATGAGATTGCTTCGCTCCGCTCGCAATGACACAGGGCATGGCGACCCCCGTGAACGGTTAAAAGAATTTATACAGCATCCTTGCTCCGGGAAAAGAAAATCGGGGCTAATAACATCCATAAGGAGGCACTATGAGAAGGTATGAAACCGTGTTTATCGTGGATCCAGAACTCAGCGAGGAACAACGCCAACCGCTGTTCGACAAGTTGAAAGGCCTCGTGCCCGAGGATCAGGGGCTGCTTGTCAAATTTGATGATTGGGGCCATAAAAGGCTTGCCTATGAGATTAAGAAGCACACGCGGGGGTATTATGTGCTCATGGACTTTTGCGGGAACGGGGCCCTGGTCAAAGAGATCGAGCGTAACATGCGTCTGGATGATCGAATCCTTAAGTACATGACGGTTGTTACAGACAAGGCGGTTGACGTGGAGGGTGTCAAGGCGGAGATGGAGGCGGCTAAAGAACAGGAATCAAAACCCGAACCTGTCGAACAAAAGAGAGGTGAAGGCGAGGAAAAAGGGGGGAGCGAAACCGAAGTCCAAGAGACTACACCAGAACCGAGTGAGGAGGAGGAACAAAAAAATGATACGAAATAAGCCCAAGCGGCGATTGTTTCGCAGGAGAAAGGTTTGCCGGTTCTGTGCAGATGCCAGCCTTGCCATTGATTATAAGGATCCGCGAACGCTCAGGTTTTTTACCACAGAACGCGGCAAGATCATTCCGGGGCGGGTGTCCGGCAATTGTGCCAGGCACCAGCGAAAGTTGACCGCCGCCATCAAGCGTGCACGGACCATTGCCCTGATGCCTTATGCGGCAACCCTGAGCCATTACTAAGATTGTCGATTGAAAATTGCCTTCGGATTGAATATTGTCGATTGTCGATTGAATATTGAACAGTGTTCAGGTTTGCGGCTTACG
>JAGMBW010000013.1 GCA_023129535.1 Desulfobacterales bacterium | reverse complement strand
TTTTACCAACAGTCGTGAATTACACCAGGTAGTGGGTAGTGAGTAGTGAGTAGTGAGTATTGTTTAGTTTTTACTGACCACTGTTCACTGACCACTGACCACTGAGTCCGAAAGGAGTACACGCCGTGAAAAACATCCTGGTTGTTGGTGGCGCCGGATATATTGGATCCTACATGGCCAAGTATCTTTCCAAAAAGGGTTACATGCCAGTGGTTCTTGATAATCTTGTTTGCGGTCACCGCAAGGCGGTAAGATATGGACCCTTTTTCCACGGTTCCATGAATGATTCAAGCCTGCTTCAAAGGATATTTTCAGATTACCCCATCTCAGCCGTCATGCATTTTGCTGCCTTCTGTTATGTCGGTGAATCTGTAAAGGAACCGGCCATGTATTATCAGAATAATGTAGTCAATACCCTTGCCCTCCTTGAGGTCATGGTTGAAAAAAATATTGGCAATTTCATATTCTCATCTTCCTGTGCTACTTACGGAGAACCTGTTCAGATTCCTATAACCGAAGACCACCCCCAAAAACCAATCAATCCATACGGCAGAACCAAAGTCATGGTTGAACAGATACTGGATGATTTCAGGACGGCTTACGGGCTGGAGTCGGTTTCTCTGCGGTATTTCAACGCGGCCGGGGCAGACCCTGATGGCGAGTTGGGGGAGGATCACAATCCGGAAACGCACCTTATCCCTCTGGTTCTTAAGACTGCTCTTGGTCAACGGCCCCTTGTGGATATCTTCGGGGATGACTATCCAACCCCGGACGGCACGTGCATTCGAGATTACATTCACATCGATGACCTGGCCCAGGCTCATTTACTTGCCCTGGAAGGGTTGTTGGCAGGCTTGCCGGGCGGACAGTACAATCTCGGAAACGCCAGGGGTTATTCGGTGAAACAGGTCATCGAAATCGCCCGGCGGGCGACCGGCAAAGAGATTCCAACAAGGGTAGTAGAAAGGCGCCCTGGAGACCCGGCAGTTCTTGTCAGCTCAAGTCAAAAGGCCACGAAGGATCTAGGCTGGAGGCCACAATTTCCTGACCTTGAGACGATTGTGGAAACCGCGTGGACCTGGCACAAGAATCATCCCAATGGGTATTGAGTTTTTTGGGGTTGTTGAGTTTATTGAGTTTATTGGGTTCATTGAGTCTATTGAGTCTATTGGGTTCATTGAGTCTATTGAGTTCATTGGGTTCATTGGGCTATAATCAACAAACACAGCAGACACAACAGACACAACAGACACAACAGACACAACAAACACAACAAACACAACAAACACAACAGACACAACAAACGGGGTTCAGAGAAATGGATAAGATATCAAAGAATAACAATATCACCTGGTTCAACAGCTATGTCTGTCGCGAGGATCGAGAAAGACTCCATGACCACGGAGCAGCAGTCATCTGGTTTACAGGTTTTTCGGCCTCCGGCAAATCAACAATTGCCCACCTGGTTGAAAAAGAGCTCCACAGCCGGGGCTGTTCTACCTATGTGTTCGACGGGGACAACGTTCGTCACGGCCTTTGTTCAGATCTAACATTTCGTCGTGAAGACAGAGCAGAAAACATTCGCCGCATCGGCGAGATGGTCAAGCTATTCGTGGATGCAGGCATGATCGTCCTCACTGCTTTTATCTCCCCCTATCGCCAGGATCGCCGGAAGGTCCGATCCCTGCTAAAGGATGGACAGTTTCTGGAAGTCTATGTAGAGTGCTCCTCAGAGGTGTGCGCCACACGTGACCAGAAGGGGATTTACGCCAAGGCCAAGGCTGGAGTAATCAGGGAATTTACCGGGATTTCTGCCCCCTACGAAGTACCCGAAAACCCCGACCTGATCATCCGCTCGTACAAGGAGGATGCCTCTCAAGCCGCTGAACGAGTGATCAGACTCATAGAACAGTGCAAGCTAATTCGATAGTATCGGAATGTCCACAGGATGGGCTATGTCCAGCAAAATAATACTGGGTACTGGATGAATCGAATGCGGAATGCGGAATGCGGAATGCGGAATAAAAGACAATTCCAGCAACGAGTAACCAGCATCCGGCCCACGTGATTTCGGATTTTCGAATCAAATGGAGAAGAAAAACAATCCGAAATCCGCATTCCGAAATCCCCAATCAAAAGGGAGGTAACATGAAGGTCCTTATCACTGGCGGTCTTGGCTTTGTCGGCGCTCAGCTTTCTATCCGCCTACTGGAAAGGGGCCACCAGGTCACCGTGGTAGGTCGCGCCCCGGAGTCGAGGAGCTATACCCCCAAGGAGATCCGATATGTGTCGGCGGACACTATGATCAAGGGGCCATGGCAAGAAGAAGTTGTGCGTCAGGAGGCCGTGATCAATCTGGCCGGGACCTCGATCTTTAAGCGATGGAACGATGAGACCAAAAAGCTCATCTATGATAGCCGGATTCTAACCACGCGCAACGTAGTGGAAGCCATGGTTCAAGAAAACGGTCCCCTGTTTTGCAGCGCCTCAGCAGTGGGATATTACGGCTCTCGGGGCGATGAAGAACTGACAGAAGACGACGGCCCTGGAAATGATTTCCTGGCTACCGTCTGTATTGATTGGGAAAAGGAAGTTGAGAAGGCGGCCAATAAGGGTCTTCGCACTGTCATAACCCGATTCGGTACTATTCTGGGCAAGACAGGGGGCGCACTGGGACAAATGATTCCTGCTTTCAAGAAATTTGTGGGTGGGCCGTTGGGAAGTGGCAATCAGTGGTTTTCCTGGATTCATATGGAAGACCTGTTAAGGGCGTTTGTTTTTCTCTTTGAGAATCCAGACATCGATGGCCCGGTGAACCTCTGCTCACCGAATCCCGTCCGCAATAGGGACTTGGCCAGGGCATTGGGAAAGGCCCTGGCCAGGCCGTCCTTCTTGACGACACCTGCCTTCATGCTGCGCATCGTGCTTGGAGAATTTGCGTCGGTTCTTCTCGAAGGTCAGAGGGTCCTGCCGGCAAAGCTGCTCAAGCACGGCTTTAATTTTCGCTACCCCGAAATCGCAGGTGCGCTGGAAGAGCTTGTATCGAAACGCAGCCGTAGGCGTAACCATGTCTCCATCACACGACGCTGAGGACAGATTTTCGGGCAGATTCCAGACAGAGCAGGTGCTCACCGTTGCCGGCGGGCACTTTGTCCATGATGTGTTCAGTAGCTTTCTCGCCCCATGGCTTCCCCTTCTCATCCAGAAACTCAGCCTTTCCCTGACCCTTGCAGGGTCCTTGACCGTATTCATACGCATCCCCTCCCTGTTGAATCCCCTCATTGGTGTCCTGGCCGATCGCATAGATATGCGGTACATGGTCATTGCTGCACCCGCGGTGACCGCCGTGTGCATGAGCCTGATTGGCCTTGCACCCGGCTATGGGATGGTGTGCGTGTTGCTCTCTGTAGCCGGGTTTAGCGCTGCCGTGTTTCACGTACCAGGGCCTGTGATGATTGCACGGGTTTCCGGCTCCCAGGTCGGAAAAGGGATGAGCTACTTTATGGCGGCAGGTGAGCTTGCCCGAACGGTTGGTCCTCTGGTGGCTGTGGCCGCGGTCTCACTCTGGGGATTTGAGGGAAGTTATCCCGTCATGGTCCTTGGGCTGGTTGCCTCGGCCTTGCTGTACCGGCGACTCAGGCATGACACGATCCACTGTAAGAGAAGCCCGCACAGCTCTGTGGTCAAGACCTGGCGGGCCATGCAGCACGTGCTGATTCCCCTGATCTGTTTGGTGGTAACCCGCGCCTTGATGGTCGCCTCCCTGACCGCCTTCCTGCCAACTTTCATGGTCGCTGAAGGGCAAAGTCTGTGGTTTGGGGGCGCGGCCTTAGCCGTGCTTGAATTTGCCGCAGTACTGGGCACCATGGTTTCCGGGACCTACAGTGATCGGCTGGGACGCCAGTTTGTGCTCCTTGCGGCCATGATCGCCTCCCCCATCCTTTTGCTTATCTTTCTGGTAGCCCCTGCCTGGGCGGTCTTTCCTGTACTGCTGCTCTTGGGTTTCAGCGTATTTGCCACAGGTCCGGTGATGCTGGCTATTGTGCAGGATCATGCCCGTGGAATGCGGGCAACTGCCAACGGGATTTATATGGGGGTTAATTTCCTGGTCATATCCGGTGTGACCGTACTTGCGGGCTGGATGGGAGACCTGATGGGCCTCCGTGCGGCTTTTGCCTGGAGCGCGGTCCTGGCGCTGCTCGGGCTTCCAGTGATCTATTTCCTTCCCCAAAGGGGAAAATCATAGACGTCCCTTTTATCGCAAAGTTGACCGTAGCGTATAGTTAGTGTGGAGATGGTCTCGGAGTTTGCTCATACAACTGCCGGTAAGCTTTTCTCAGTCCTATTTGAGTGAAGAACGAGCTCGTCGCAACATCTAGAGAAAACCGGTTCCTTACCGCTTGAAGAGACCTCTTCAAAATACGTCTCATGCTGTAGCCTTCCTTCATGACCTCCGCATTGAGGTCAAACATCTCCTGTTCGGACATGGTGGGATGCCTGTAGACGATATAGCCCCCGCTATAGTGGTCCCAAGGACGATCAGTGAAGATTCTTCCTTCCTGCAAATACTCTCGATAAATCTGGCTGCCGGGCATGGGGGTGAGGGTAAAAATGAAGGGAATAATGTTACATTCGTCGCAAAAGTCCAGGGTTCTATGGTAAGTGTCCGGCACATCCTCGTCCCAGCCGATGATGAAGAACCCCATAACTTCAATCCCAAGGCTCTGGATAGTTCGAATGTTTGTCTTCATTTCTTGAATATCAAAGGCATCCGGGGAAGTATAGTGCAGCTTTCTCCAAGCTCCGGATTGTTTCTGGCCTTTCGCAGATATAGACTCCAGACCTGCGGCTATACTGCACAGACCACTTTCTGCGGCAAGTTCCAGGATTTTCCGGCCGTCTTTGTAGTTTATTGCGGATAAACCGCCAGCGCCGGTCCAAAGGCGTTTAGGAGCCAGTTGAGCCAGTTCACGGTAAAGATCAAGATAGTACTGATTCTCTTGGGGGCGGTCCACGATCTGCGGGTGGCCGAACGCACTATCGTCGACGTTAAAGTACCGCTTGCCCAGGGTGTCAACTTCAGCCACCACTTCGTCGATAGGCCTGTGACGAATTCTGGGTCCGAAAATGTCAGTGACCGGACAAAACCGGCAGTGGTTGGGGCATCCGCGGCTAGTAAATATCGAATCCATGAAATAGCGTTTGCGAGGCAGCAGGTCCCGCCTCATCATGGGTAGGTTTTTGAGTGTAGGTCTTTGTTTTCTATGATAGACGGAACCACGTAGCTCGCCCACCCCATACGGGCCGCACACGTAAAAATCTCTTAGCTGGTTCTTTTCTCCATGCCCTAAGATGATCGGCCAGAGTTCTTCCCCTTCCCCGATCGCTACGGCAGTTGCGTGCAGTTTTGCTTCTTCGGGAAAGGCGAAGATGTGTGGCCCGCCTAAAATCACCTTTTTTCCCCTGTTGAGGAAATTGTCAGCTATTTCGTATGCAATTAGAGCAAGGGGGGTGCGAACGGTGATGGCCACAACATCCACGTCAGACTCATAGTTGACCTGATCGCCAAGAAACATGTCTACCAGCGAAACCTCGTGTCCGTCCGGCATTAATGCAGCCAACAACGTTGGGGCTAACGGCATGACCGAACCCGCGGGCTTCGCAGTCTCGAGGCTTCTTCCGGGAAAAATTATGGTGACCTTCACTTGTTTTTCTCTGTAAGGTTCAAGCGTTCCTTGGCCCTTCACTGAGGGATTGGAACTTGAGACACGCGAGACGATTAATCAGAAAGGCTTTTTTTGAATTAAATTCACTATATATTCGGGTCAAATTGAGCAGTGCAAAATTTCAAGATAGCCACGATCTACGATCGCCAACCAGACGATTCTTTTCATACATTTGTAATGGATATCACCAATTTTGTCAAGTTTTGGGCTGAGATTTGGGTCAACCAACAGGCTGGATGGGTGATTTCAGGAGTGGGACCCAAAAAATTGAGGGTGGAACCGTAGTGGGTCACCTTGGAGAGGGCACAATTTTGAGGAAAAAGTTGCGATTTCTTTTGGAAATCTAAAAAATTCCGGCGCTTAAATAGTACACATGAATAGCAGTTATTGACAGCAGGGATTAAGGCAAGAAATCAGGGCGCTGTCCACATGTTAGCCCCATAAAGACAACATTCTCCAAACATGCACGCTCAATCTTACGGGAGTAAATTAATCCCCGGCTACCTGTATAGGCCAAGATGTTCGATGAGAATGTCAATATTTCACGGACGTCCCCAAGTTTCTCACGTTTCGGTTTAACCGGCGGACATCTGGTGCTCGTGGAAAGCTCTTTGGTCGCTTGCTGGAGCAGGCCGTTGCCGTTGGGACGGTAACGGATGAAGATGTTCGCCGTTCTCGATCACCTTTATGAACCACAATATATGGGGGCAACTGGAGCCAACCGCCCACCCCAATTGTTTTATTTCAAATCTTCAGTATCAGCAATCTGAAAATGATTGCATAAAACCACATAACCAAGCTAACCTGACGCCAACATGCGGAGTATAGACTTTTCGCACACCACCGACTTCATGTGGGGCAGGATATTTCAAAACCCGCTGCTGTTGGCGGTCAGGTTGAGCGCCTTGTTGGGCCAAATCCTTTTCATAACTGGGCTGATACATGTTGAAGGCGTGCCGGCTTTATTGCCTTCAGTGCG
>JAGMBW010000129.1 GCA_023129535.1 Desulfobacterales bacterium | reverse complement strand
GGCTTACGCCTTGAGAAGAGTACAGATCACCCTTCTTAGCTCCTGACACCTGACACCTTTCAAACAATCATCAATCATCAATCGTCAATCCAAAGGGTTGAGTGTTTTCAATCGTCAATCGTCAATCGTCAATCCAAAGGGGTTGAGTATTTTCAATCATCAATCATCAATCATCAATCATCAATCCAAAGACGTTATTGTGGCGATAGCCGTCACGACCCTTATTTCCGTGGCTGCCGTACACCTCTGGGTGCTCGGGCCCCTGGTGGGCCTGTTTATTCCCCTGCCAATCCTTTTTTACCGGTTCAAATTAGGGCGCTCCCTGGGCCTGTTGATCCTGACTGCAGTCGTCCTGATTGTCATCTCTATCGTTGGCTGGAACTCCATCGGCACAGTTGCGTTCTTGTTTGAACTGGGGCTGGTGGGTCTGATTCTCCCAGAGGTATTTGAGTTGAACCTGTCTGTTGAAAAGACGGTCGGGATTACCACCGGTGTGGTTTTAACAACGGGCGCTGTGATGTTGGCGCTTTACAGCTTGTTTTCGACAACGAGCCCGTGGGCTGTGGTATCTGACTACCTGGAAGAAAGTGTAAAGCTCGCTCTTGCCATGTACAGGGAGATGGATGCATCTGGTGAAAAAATCGGCATACTTGAGCAGTCTTTGGAGGGGATAGTACACGTTATGGTTCGCATCATCCCTGGCGCTGTGATTGTCACAACCCTCTTTGTGGTTTGGACCAACCTGCTTTTAGCCCGCTATGTTTTGCGAAGCAAACAGCTTTTCTATTCTGATTTTGGCAAACTGAATCAATGGAAGGCACCGGAACCTCTTGTCTGGGTTGCCATTGCGTCAGGGGTCTTGCTCCTATTGGGTAATCCGGGCCTTAAGATGCTCGGTATCAATGGCCTGATAGTTGTCATGATGATATACTTTTTCCAGGGGATTGCCATTGTCTCTTTCTATTTTGAAAAAAAACAATTTCCCAAAATACTGCGAGGCATTCTTTACGGCCTGATCGCCGTGCAGCAGCTTTTGGTTCTGGTGGTGATTGGAGTTGGTTTCTTTGACATGTGGGTCGATTTCAGACGGACAGGAAAGGCGGAGTGCTAACATGAAAATCATATTGACAGAAACGATCGAATCGCTCGGAACTCCTGGTGATGAGGTCAATGTAGCCAGAGGTTATGCCAGAAACTACCTGATTCCGAAGAACAAGGCCATCGTGGCCACACCAAAACATCGCAAGGTTTTCGAGGGCCAGCGCGAATACATAGAACAACGGAAAGCGGGAGAGCAAATCAAGGCTGAGGCGATGGATGAAAAGATACGTGGCGCTGTGTGTACGATTGCGGGGAAGGTATCCGAGGGCGACAGGCTCTATGGCTCGGTTTCAACGCGGGATATTGCTGAACAATTGAAAGCGCAGGGGTTTGATGTGGACAAGAAAATGATCATGCTCTCTGAGCCTATCAAAACCCTGGGATCCTATATTGTGCCTATTCGTCTGCATTCTGATATCACACCGGAGATCACGGTCAGGGTGATTCCCGAACAGGCCTCCGGCTCGTAGAGGCGAGCCTACGCCTCGGAGAGAAGTCCCATGAGCGAAAAAGATCCGTGGCTGCAAAGGGTGCCGCCTCAGAACATTGAGGCCGAACAGTCAATCCTGAGCGCCATACTGATTGAGAACAACACACTCCCTGAAGTCCTGGAAATCCTTTCCGAGAAAGACTTCTACCGTGAGGCCCATCGCAAGATCTTTGTGGCCATGGTCGATCTGTTTGAGCGAAACGAACCCGCTGATCTTGTTACAGTGAGAAATATCCTCAAAGAGGGGGGGCGGCTTGAATCAGTGGGAGGAGCCTCCTATTTAGCTGAACTGGTCGACACAGTCCCCATGGCAACGAATGCGGCCTACTATGCCAAAATTATCCGTGAAAAAGCGACATTGAGGCGTCTCATTGAACGGGCAACCTCTATCACCGTCCGGTGTTTTGAAGATCGTGGGGACGTGGAAGATATCCTCGATTTTGCCGAACGGTCGATCTTTGATATCGCGGAAGACAAGATAAAGCCCGCATTTCATTTTTTAGGCGATATTCTCACTAAAACATACAAGGCTGTGGAAGATGCCTATGAAAACAAGATCCTTGTAACCGGTGTGCCCACGGGATATCGCGGACTCGACGAGAAAACCTCTGGGTTGCAGCCTGGAGACCTTGTCGTGATTGCAGGTCGGCCCAGTATGGGCAAGACCGCACTTGCCCTGAACATCGCGCATAACGCCAGCGCTCAAACCGGGATCCCGGTTGGCATTTTTTCTCTGGAAATGTCCAAGGAGCAGCTTTCGTTGCGTATGCTTTCTGCAGAAGCCAGAATCGACTCGTCTCGAATGAGAGGCGGGTTCCTGAGTGAGAGTGATCTGGCCCGTATTAATCGCGCGGCAGGGTCCCTCTATGACCTTCCTATCTACATCGATGACTCACCGGCCATATCAGGTCTGGAGATACGGGCCAAGGCTCGTCGCATGAAAATGGAAAAGGGTCTGGGTCTCATCATAGTGGACTATCTACAGCTTATGAGAGGGCGGGCCTCGGCGGAACGGCGGGAACTGGAGATATCGGAGATCTCGAGATCCCTCAAGGCATTAGCCAAGGAGTTGACCATCCCAGTGGTGGCCCTTTCGCAGCTCAACCGCAAGGTGGAAGAGCGAAGCAACAAGCGACCCCTACTCTCTGACCTGCGTGAGTCTGGTGCGATCGAACAGGATGCCGATGTCATTGTCTTCATCTACCGCGACGAGGTGTACAACAAGGACGAAGACAATCCCAACAGGGGGACTGCGGAAGTTATTGTGGCCAAACAGCGCAACGGTCCTACCGGCATGATGAAACTCACCTTTTTGGAATACTGCACCCGGTTTGAGGATCTGGCATCAGACAATCCTTAAAACCTTTGCCCCCCGAATTTTTCTCTCTTTAAGCTCGACCAATGCCTTGTTTGCCTCCTCTAATCTGAATTCCTGAAATTCAGGTTTGATCGGAATTTCGGCCGCCAAATCCAGGAATTCGCTGACATCTCTCCTGGCCACGTTGGCCACACTCTTTATTTCCTTTTCAAGCCAGAGATGGGCAGGATAATCCAGTCTTAGAAGATATTCCTTGTCCATCTCTTCTTTGCGAATTGCATTGATAACCAGCCTCCCCCCTTTTTCTAAATTGTTCAGGGCTTCAACTACGGGCTTCCAGGCTGGTGTGGTATCAATGATGCAATTCAGTTTTTCGGGAGAGCCCTCTGCTGTGTCTCCCGCCCAAACAGCTCCAAGCTCCTTAGCAAAATTCCTTTCTTTTTCACTTCTGGCAAAGACGAAGACTCTGGCATTTCGATATTTGTGTCTTGTCATTTTAAGAACAAGGTGAGCCGAAGCCCCGAATCCGGTCAGCCCCAGTTTTTGTCCATCTTTGATGCCAGTTAGTCTCAGGGATCGGTAGCCAATCGCACCAGCACACAAAAGGGGAGCCGCCTCGGAATCAGAAAATACGTCAGGGATCTTAAAGGCGAAATCTTCCAAAACGGTGGTATACTGTGCATGCCCTCCGTTGGCATCCCTGCCGGTCGCCTTGAAGCTTTCGCACAAATTCTCACGACCTTCGAGGCAAAAGTTGCACCTTCCGCAGGCAGAATAAATCCAGGCAATTCCTACCCTATCTCCAATCTTAAATTTACTTGCTTTGCTGCCCGCTTTTTCCACTCTTCCAACAACTTGATGCCCCGGAACGACCGGAAATACCGGCGGGGGCGTCCTTCCCTCAATTTCGTCCAACTCAGTATGACAAACCCCGCAGGCTGAAACCTTTACTACGATTTCCCTTTCTCCCGGAACGGGGTCTGGCAGATTTACCAGTTCAAGAGGGTTCTTGTTTTCCTTGAGACTACAGATCTTATTCAATACCATTGCTTTCATTTCACCTACCTCCTCTTTTGCGTTTCCTGATCTCTGAGCCCATTGTTCCAGTTGGTGCATTACGCATTTGTTAATTTGTCCCCAAAATCCCCCTATATCCCCCTTTAAAAAAGGGGGACCCTCCCGGCGAATGCCCATTCCCCCTTTGTAAAGGGGGGCAGGGGGGATTTATTCAAGCTTCGAACTGTCATTAACAAACAGGTGATGCTCCCGTTCCAGTTGGTCAAGAAGTCGTGTTGGCCGGTCCCAGGATCCTTAACATTGTACCTGAGCAAGAGGGTTGTCAAGTTCTGCATGGTGATAAGTTGATTGTTGGCCAACTCTATGGTAATTGAACTTAATTCGCTTCGCTCCGCAATTAGAAGAATGGAATACTGGAATGATGGATATAACCGCATAGCGCAAAGGGCATAGCGCAAAGAGTGAAAACGCCATGCTCTATGCTCTCTGCGCTCAGCGCCTTTTCGTTCCATGGGAGGTGTACTCGTGCAACAGGTTGATTTGATAATAAGGAACGGCACTATTTTGACAATGGACAGGGAAAACTCGATCCTTGAAAATGGTTTCTTGTGTATACGTGGCGACACCATTTCACACATTGGGGCTGATTACGAAAGATCGTTTGAGGCTACAAGAAGCATTGATGCGCGGGGCGGCTTGATCCTTCCCGGTCTTGTGAACGGTCATACCCATGCAGCCATGAGCCTTTTCAGGGGGCTGGCCGACGACCTTCCCCTCATGGACTGGCTGAACAACTACATATTCCCGGTAGAAAGCAAGATGGATGCCGATTTTGTTTTTACAGGGGCCCTTCTTGCCTGTGCAGAGATGATCATGTCCGGCACTACCACCTTTTGCGACATGTATTTGTTTGAGGAAGAGGTGGCAAGGGCGGCCCGGGAAGCGGGCATGAGGTGTCTGGTGGGAGAAGTCCTGTACGATTTTCCCTCCCCCAACTACGGCCCGCTAAAAAAAGGTTTCGAGTACACGGAATCGTTGATCCAGAGATGGCAGGATGATCCGCTTGTCTCCATAGCCGTGGAGCCCCACTCCCTCTACACCTGTAGTCCTGATTTGCTTACCACGGCCAACGAGCTGGCACTGAACTATAACGTACCCCTGATTATCCATGTTGCCGAGACACTGAATGAAATAGCAAAAGTAAAAGAAAAGTACGGAAAGACTGCTGTTGAGCACCTCCATTCCCTGGGCCTGTTAGGGCCCCACCTGATTGCGGATCACTGTGTTCATGTGGATGAAACGGAGATCAAAAAAATGGCGGAGCATGGAGTAAGGGTTATTGACAATCCGGAGAGCAATATGAAACTGGCATCCGGGATCGCCCCAGTCCCTGAAATGCTCGCCCGGGACATGACCGTGGGTTTGGGGACCGATGGGTGCGCCTCCAATAACAACCTGGACCTCTTCACAGAGATGGATACAGCGGCCAAGATCCACAAGATCCAGACTATGGATCCGACGGTTATGGATGCAGTCACAGTCCTGAGAATGGCCACAATCGAAGGCGCCAAGGCATTGGGGCTTCAAGATCTCACAGGCTCTCTCGAACCAGGAAAAAAGGCCGATGTAATTCTGCTAAATACACACAAGCCCCATCTCACACCCATGTATAATCCAGCCTCCCACCTGGTTTATGCCGCAAGGGGAAGCGATGTCACAACTTCGATCATAAACGGCAAAGTGATCATGGAAGATCGAAAGTTGCTCTCCATAGATGTGGATGAAATTATCGCCCGCGCCAGGGAAAAGTCCGTACAGGTGAAGGCGTGGCTGCGCTGAACCGCTAACGCTCCTCGCAATGACATTACGAAAACCTTTTCTGTCATTGCGAGCGAAGCGAAGCAATCTCAAGCCACTCAGGATTCACCGATTTCTTACAACACTGATTGTAGCACGTTGCCGCGAACGTGGCTTTGCTTTTATAACGATTTCCACGTCGCGACCGTGGTCGTTTAAAAATCTGAACAGGCGCTGTGTTGAAAAATCTGATAGTCGCCCTCGGATGAGAGCTGATACTTTGGGCTGCTCGATACCCAGGACAGCCGCCGCCGCCTTTTGGCTCATGTGACGCCTGGATATAATCTCGCTTATCTGTCGAGCAAGCTCCGCTTTGGCCAATGTCTCCTCCGGATCGGCAACCCCAAGATCGGAAAATACGTTTCCGCTGCTTTTTTCAGCCTTGATAGAATCATTCACGGCTTTCCTTCCCTCTCGTGGTATTTATCACAGCAGGACTTGGAGGAGGAACCGGCACGGGAGCTGCACCTATTATAGCTACAATTTGCAAAGAAATAGGGGCGCTGACCATCACAGTGGTTTCGATACCTGCCTCATTTGAAGGGAAGAAGCGGGCCAGCCAGGCGCAACAAGGCATTAACGCACTCAAGGAAGTTGCAGATACAGTTATCACCATCCCCAATGACAGACCGAGGGGACTTGTGTCCACAAATGCCACGATGCTTCAAATGCTCAAGAAGGCTGACGAAGGCATCTTCTATTCGATTAAGGATATTTCCGATCTTATCATGATGCCCGGTTTGGTTGGTCTCGACTTCGCCGATATTCGGGCAATCATATCAAACGCCGGTATGGCAGCAATGGGTACTGGCATAGCCACTGGAGACAAGCGGGCTAAGGTGGCTACTGAAAATGCCATATCCCACCTGTTGTCGGAACGTATCTCTATTGCCGATGCCACGGGCGTTCTCGCGAACATAGCCTCTAGCGATTCTGTGACATTGAAAGAGATGACCGAAGCATTTGAACGCATACACCAGGAGGTGGGTGCCGAAACAGAAATCGTCTGGGGAGTACCTCTTGATGAAAGTCTTGAAGACAGATTGAGGGTGACAGTAATAGCGACTGGAATTAGATATGGTGGACAACTCGAACCCAAGCCTTCATCGGATTCAGCGGTGTAGTTTTAACGTAGGCGTTCACAGGGCCGTGGTATCCCCGTGTCATTGCGAGCGAAGCGAAGCAATCTCATGGTTTATGCCCCGGAGATTGCTTCGTCGCTCCGCTCCTCGCAATGACAACAAAAAATCCGCGTGAACGGTTACGTTTTAAGCTTGTTTGGATAATCTCAAGTGATGAATGCCACACCAGATTTTGTTTATCTTCATATTCACACAGAGCACAGTATCTTGGAGGCGGCCATTAAGATCGCTGCCCATTCATAAGACAGAAGGTTTGTTGCTTGGTACCCACAGCGAGATGAATTGACGAGATTATTCAGCAACGCGTCAAAGACATGCAGCGGCATATGAAGGGCGAAATCCTTTGTCGCCCTTGCGTGGGAAAATAGTGAGTAAAATCAAATACCATTGACCGATTATTGGGTTTTTGTTATATAGCTTTTAAGATAAAGTTTTTGGGGTACGTCAGGCTCTTTCCTTTGCGTTCTTTCTTGCGATCAACCACGGCCATAAGGCGCAAGGTTCAGGGCACAAGGTCTTCTGCCTTTAGCTTTGCGCCTGATACCTTAATGTGCCATGTTTGATTTCGTCTGGCCTGATTTTCAACTCCAAAATGTTTTTCTTAACGTGTATAAATACTGTCAGATTTAACGGGGGCAGGCATGGATTACATGGAACTGTTTTGATAATCTGCGGGAATCAGCGTAATCTGTGGATCGGATTGAGGAATTAAGGATCCGCAGATTACGCAGATGGAAGCAAATATAGGGGATATTGAGATTTTGCGGGTGAAACGAGGAAAAGTAAACATGAATTACAGGAGACCGAAACGATACTTCGAGAAATCAGGAGTAGTTTATCCTGATGCATCTTATTATGTCTCGTTGGAAAATGTCACAAATATGGACAACCAGGATATCAAGACCATGGTTGACCTGGGGAGGTACTTTTCCATATTTGCCCCAAGACAGAGCGGCAAGACCACCTTTTTTGAGGGTTTTTGCCACGATCTGGAAGAAAATCCTGCCTATGTAGCTATTCTCCTTAGTTTTCAGACATGCAAGTCCCTGGATAAACAGAGGTTTTATCAACTGATCCAAAAGGATCTTTACAGCCAACTGATAAACAGACTGGATGCCGTGAATTGTCCGAAGCTCGATGCCGTAAAACAATGTATAGATTCCCATAACCTGACCGATCATATCTCGTTTAGCGACCTGTTTGAGGAACTGAACCGGGTAATAGAATTCAAAAAAATCGTCATTTTCATAGATGAGTTTGACGGCGTGCCCATTGGTGAACTGGAGAATTTCCTTGCTACCTTAAGGGACCTGTATCAAAGATACAAGAAGCGCACAGATAAGGCCCTGTACTCTATAGGTTTGGTGGGCATCCGCAACGTCACAAAGCTGGTGGTAGGGGGTGTTTCCCCTTTTAATATCGCCGACCAGGTCAAACTACCACCTTTCAGCCTGAAGAATGTTCGTGACCTTTACGCCCAATACACAGAGGACACAAACCAGCCTTTTACCGAAGAGGCAGTGAAAAAAGTGTTTGATGACACTGCTGGTCAGCCCTGGCTGGTCAACAGGCTGGGCACGATCCTCACTATCAACGTAAAGCCTGAAACCACAGAACCAATCAGCAAAGAAGATGTAGAAAAGGCGATAGACATTCTTCTGTATGAAGAAAATAGTCATTTTGACAATATCACAGAAAAGGCAAAGCAATACAAAGAAACTTTCATAGACGTCGTCTTTAACGGGGTTGAATACATACCGGGCGATGAGGAACAATCGCTTCTCCTGACGCACGGCCTGATCAAGGCAGAAGGGAAACATGTTTATGTTAGCAATGCCATCTATAAAAAAAGGTTTACCCGAACGTTTTTTCGGGAATCAGGGGCAATTGCCGATGTACCTGTCAAGGGCTATATTAAACCGGATGGACTTCTTGACATGGAGGCAGTGCTTGGTGATTTTGAGGAATACATCATCCAGATAGGTGTAAACGCCTTTTATGCGAGCCAGAAGCCTTATGAAAAGACAGGACAATTCTTGCTCACCGCCTGGCTGTATCAGTTTGTAGAAGGAGGCAAGGGCGAACTCCGCTTTGAGACACGAACTGGCTTAGGGAGAATGGATATTCTTTTGAACTACCAGGACCATAAATACATCATCGAAACCAAGATAAACCGCTCGCACGGCACCAGGACGCTGGATAAAGCCATCGAACAGGTTTCCGGCAAATATCTTTCAACCGAGCGGGTACATGAGGGCTACATTGTTATTTTTGATCTTAAGACAATGGTTGGTGAATTATGCGCACCACACAAACACATAGTGAAAGGAAAAGAGATATTGAGCTTTAACATTGGTATAGGGAGGTAGAGGAAGTAGGCAGTGAGCAGTGGGTGGTGCAGCGCTCCACCGGACTGCCTTTTATTTGGTTCTTTATTTTCAGCCGTTGGTTACGGGTTTGCCGTCGTTCTATGTGATCTCTCTCGCATACTACGGCGGCTGGTCAGCTTTGCATTAGGCCAAAAAGCACATCCTACGAAAAAAGGAGATAGAAAATTGAAATTACCCAAAAACCTGAAACCTGCAAGACAGGGTGATTATGACGGAGCCTGTGGTTTTTATTCTATAGGAAATGCCCTAACCTGCCTCCTTCATAAAAACATTTCCCAAGAAAAATTATTTGAAAAAATATATGAAAGTTATTTCGAGATACTTGAACCTAAGCAAGTTTTTTGAGTACAAAAAGCTAAAAAGGAAAACATCAAAATAGCTAAAACTTTTATGACAGAAGGCATTTTTCGACGAAATGGCTTTCATTATTAACCCATGCGATTGTCCGTTGTCCATGGTTCTGATAACCCCCCAACATGCCTTGACATCCCATCAACAATCCTTTATGCAGTTCTTCAAGTGTGGCAAGGAGCTGAAGGAGAGAGTCGATCCAGGGCTGAGCCTTCAGTGTGTCCACCAGTACTAAGTTCGGGAGAAATCATGTTGGCAGACAGCAAAGAACTCAAACTGAATGACAGGCAGGAAGCAATCGTGAATCATATATCTGGAGCGCTGCTGGTTCTTGCACCCGCTGGAACAGGGAAAACCGTTGTCCTTGCCGAACGAGCTGCGAAAGCGATTGCAAATGGAATCGAACCAGCCCGGATTCTCTGCCTCACTTTTACCAACCGGGCGGCGAGAGAAATGGCGGAACGGGTGAAGAAACGGTATCCGGAGTACTCCTCAAAGATGACCATCTCAACATTTCATGGCTTATGTGCCCACATGCTATACCGTGAATCGAAAGCTATCGGTCTACCTCACGATTTTGTTATCTACGATGAGGAAGATAGCAAAGAAGTTATTCAGGATATCGGATCTCTCGGATTGCGTGATGCCAGTGATCTTTACCATGAAATTGGAAGAATCAAGTCTAAAGCAAAAGGTGAGTTGTTATCTACATCCTCTTTAATGGGGGATTTGTTTCAGAAATTAGGAAGATGGACCCACGTTGCCATTGAATATCAAAAAAGGCTAATGCTAAACCATGCGTTGGATTTTCAAGACTTGGTGTTTCGTGTCAGGGTGATGCTGAAGGAGCATGAGGCAATCAAAAACCGCTGGACAAATCGTTTCGATTTTATCCAGGTCGATGAGGTCCAGGATACCCATCTATCAGAATATGAGGTTGTCAAGGCGTTATCGCAGAGCTCAGGCAACCTATGCCTCATTGGAGATTTTGCTCAGACAATTTACGAGTGGCGTGGTTCCGCCCCTCGCGAATTGATCCGAACCTATGAGAGGGACTTTGATCCGGTTTCAATCTTATCCCTAAAAGAGAATTATCGTGCAACCCGCGTTTTACTGCAAGCATCGAATGCTCTTGCAAGAACATTCAAGCATGGATCAGATGGTTACGACCCAGCCGAAACTGTGGAAGAAGGAGAACCCATTGTTTTTCACCGGGCAGAAAATGGGTTTAAAGAAGCGGTGTGGATTAGTCGGCAGATTGAGAGACTTTATCGGGCTAATCCTGACTTGCAGTTTTATCGGGTTGGGATTCTTACACGCACAAATTCTCGTGGGGTGCAAATTTCTGAAGTATTGGAACGGACGGGGATCCCTCATCTCACTGTGGAGGAATACCGTTTCTTCAGCCGCCAGGAGGTCAAGGATGCTTTAGCCCACTTAAAGGTACTCATCAATCCTCGCGATAGAGGAAGTCTGATAAGGATGCTTCGTCGGACGGGGAAGGGAATCGGGGGAAAAACTATCAATCATATCAACGGACATGGTCCTGCCCTTGGATTGTTCCTGAGCGATATGATATTCCCTTCATCCTTCGAGGTTGGTGATCCTTTCGGGAGACTCTTTGAAGCCGCTGTTTCCGGTTCAATCGTTGTATTTGATGTTGAAACTACGGGACTCGACACTCAGCGCGACGATGTTGTTGAAATAGCTGCCCAAAGGATTGAACGTGGACGGGTGGTCGATGAGTTTCATGCACTCTTCAGAAACACTGTCCCTGTTGGTGAATCAGAATTAGTTCATGGATATAGCGATGCTTTTCTTGAATCACAAGGTATTGATCCTAAAGACGGTTTCGATAAATTCTTTCAATTTGCCGGAGAATCAGTTCTCGTAGGCCATAATATCCATTCTTTTGATATCCCGATTGTGAGTACCCATGCAAAACGTCTTGGACTTCCAGCCCCTGAATCTGCCTCCTTCGATACGTTAGATATTGCACAACGGTTTGTCAAATCCCATGGCTATGATCTGTGGACCCTGAAAAGGACACTCCATCTCTCCCACAATCCTACGCACAAAGCGATGGACGACGTTCGTTGTACGAAAGATCTTCTGTTTGCCCTCCTGCCATTAGCCAAGGAACAATCGAGCTTAAGGAGAGCTTTGGTTCTTCAGTATGCCAAAGTGTTTCAGCCCCTCTCAAGACAAGTCGCCCAATGGAAAGATCAAATGACCAGGTTACGGCCTGGTGAACTCCTGACCCACGTGTTGATCGATTCTGGATTGGAAGGGTTCTACAAACGTCAACCCAAACGTCTGGCAAACCTAAATATGCTGAAACAGTTCTTTGTAGAGAAAGAAAATGTGGATCTTTCGCCACAATCAGCGTTGCCTGAGCTACTTAGACTAACAACGATAGCAAGAAACATCGATTTTCTATCAGAAACCGACAATCGAATCCCCGTCATTACTGTCCATCAGGCGAAAGGGCTTGAATTTGACGTTGTTTTTATTGCAGGTGCAACCGAAAGAGAGTTCCCAAGTTATTTTTCTTTTAGAGATGCGCTGCGGTTAGAAGAGGAGAAGCGGCTTTTCTACGTTGCAGTGACAAGGGCAAAAAAGAGACTCTTGATTAGTTCACACAAACAGAATGAAAGAGGATTTACAAACCCAAGATGCCGGTTCATAGATCTTCTCGGGCACAAAAACTTACGCATGGTAAACTGACGGACAAACTCCTTCACGCCTCGAATTGCTGATTTGCTGAC
>JAGMBW010000128.1 GCA_023129535.1 Desulfobacterales bacterium | reverse complement strand
AAATTTTTAGTTTGCGGGCAAGAGATGACATGGTGATTCCAAGATGAAGCCACGGGATTGAAGTTCCCCGCAGCAAGCCCCGTTGAAGGATGGGCCACTCGATGATATCATAAATTTCAAGGTCGCTCTTATATGGCAACATCCTCCAGACTCCAAAGAAGGTATTCTACGGGGCAAGCCCCGTTGAATGCGCTCGCTTTTGCGGTTCAAGACGCAGAGCATCTGATGGGATGCGTTCCCTATTATCCTGAAAATCCTGTTAATCCTGTCGGAAAAAATAGATCGTGGCTCACGAGGCGATCTGGCGGGCCAGACGCTGCACCTCCTCCATGACGGCTTCAATCTTTATGGTAAGAAGCGCTCTGTCCCGGACGACCAATCGACCGTCTATGATCACATCCCGCACATCATTCCCACTTGCCGCATAAACTAAGTGAGAGACAGGGTCGTAAAGGGGGGTCAAATGGGGTTTATGCGTGTCGATAATAATTAAATCCGCTTTCTTGCCTGCTTCAAGCAACCCGATCTGTTTCCCGAGGCCAATAGCCTCTGCGCCGCTTCTGGTCGCCAGAGCTAAGACTTGCCTGGCATTCAGGACCGTGGGATCAAGTGTCTTCACCTTGTGGAGCTTGGCCGCAGTGTCCATTTCCTGAAACATGTCCAGATTGTTGTTGCTCGCGGAGCCATCTGTGCCCAGCCCCACGGCAAGCCCCTTTTTCAGAAATTCAGGGACCGGAGCCACGCCCGAGGCAAGCTTCATCTCGCTTTCCGTTGCGACCGATACCGCCACACCACGCCTGGCCATGCACGCTATGTCCGCTTCATTCACCCAGATAGCATGAACCAGAAGCGTCTTGGCATTTAGTACTCCAATCCGGTCAAGGTATTGAACAGGGCTTGTCCCATGCCTTTGTTCGATCTCCTTCACTTCCGTTTCCGTCTCGGCCACATGAATCTGAAAGAGCAAACCAGCCTGGTCAGATACTTTGCGGGCCTCTCTGAGAGTCTTCTCAGAGCAGGTGTAGGGAGAGTGACAGAAGAGCCCGGGGGTCACCAATTGGGTCTTCCCCTTCCATGTCTCGATGAATCGCACAGCTTCTGCCACATTGTCATTAGGCTCAGGCACACCGGGGGCGGGGAAGTCCACAATGCCCTGCGCAAGGATAGCCCGCATTCCCGACTCCTGCACGGCTGCAGCCACTGCATCCTCAAAAAAATAACCGTCACAGAACGTGGTAGTGCCGGATAAAAGCATCTCCCCACAGGAAAGGAGCGTGCCGGCATATACGCTTTCAGGATTCAACCACCGAGCTTCAGCCTTGAATATGTAGTCGTTCAACCAGCTCGTGAGGGGCAGATCATCGGCCATGCCCCGAAACAGGGACATGGCTGCATGGGTGTGGGTGTTCACCAGGCCCGGCATAATGATCCCGCCCCGGGCGTCAATCGTTTTCGTGGCCCGGTACGAGGCGGTCAAGGCATCTTCTGTTCCCACCTCCACAATGCGATCTCCAGATATAGCCACGGCCCCGTTTTCAATCAGGGTATCCCGCGAGTCTACGGTCAGGACCCATCCATTTAAGATCAATATATCCACGGATTGACGATTGACGATTGATGATTGACAACTAACACCTGACGATTGACGCATAGCGTATGGCCTTGGAATTCTTGGTTCTTTGGTTTGGGTACTGGATGCTGGTTACTGGTTGCTCGATGAAACATATCAGATGCCGGATACCAGATAGCGGATGTCCGACAAAGCTTTCATTCATTATCAGGCATTCTGCATCAGTTCTGGCTTTCATAAAGAATGCCGTCTTGGTTAAATCCGCATTCCCCATTAGCGCAAGCTTCACTTCGTGTCCGAAATCCAAAATTATTTCATTCATCAATCGTCAATCATCAATCGTCAATCCATTTGTGCCGGCAGCTTCTCTACGACCCCTCTTATGATGGCCTGCAGGAGGGGCGCCGTTCGCTCAGCCGCAGCAATGATCTCCTCCATCGGACTGGGCTTCAAATCATCTGGAAGATTCATGTTGGTAATGACCGAAAATCCGAGGATGGCCATTCCGCCGTGAACCGCTGCAATCACTTCAGGGATTGTCGAGAGCCCCACGGCGTCGGCCCCGATGGTCTTAAGAAACCGAATCTCAGCGCCGGTCTCAAGAGAGGGGCCGCTGAGCCCAACATAGACACCTTTCTGGACCCGGACACAGTTTTGCAGGGCAGCCTCTTCAGCTAAAGCTATCAGCCTGCGGTCATATACCTGCGACATGTCAGGAAACCTTGGTCCCCACTCATCCACGTTCGGCCCGACGAGGGGATTGTTGCCCGTAAGGTTGATATGGTCTGTAATGACCATGATGTCACCTACATCAAACACGGGGTTAATCCCACCTGCTGCATTTGACAATATCAGGGTCTTGACCCCCAGCAATTGCATCACCCTTACAGGAAGGGTAATTTCTTGCATGCTGTATCCTTCATAATAGTGGAAACGTCCCAGCATGGCCACGACCGCCTTCCCTGCCATGTCGCCAAACAACAGTCTGCCGTGGTGGGTTGGAACCGTGGAGACCCGAAAGTGGGGTATGTCTTTGTAGTTCAGTGACATGACCTCGTTGACGCCATCCGCCGTGTGACCGAGGCCTGTTCCGATCAGCAATCCTATCAGCGGGCGGTCTGCGATCTTGTCCCGAACAAACTCGGTGGCCTCAAGGACCTTATTTTTGTATGATTTCATGATAGAATTTTTTTACAAACAATTTCGGCAACTTCTCAATAAGGTCGCATTCTTGTCATTGCGAGCGGAGCGAAGCAATCTCCAGCCCATGAGATTGCCACGTCGCTCCGCTCCTCGCAATGACGGCAAATATGAGTGACAAGGAATTACCCGGGGTTGTTGAGAACTTACCAATTTGGGCGTTCAAATTCTCTCGATATCAGACATAAAGTTCTTCTCAAATACGCATATTTAGTGCCTGAACGAAAACCCCTCTTTTTGTCATTTCGAGCGGAGCGAGAAATCTTTAAGCTTCTGTTTTGAAATAAGATTTCTCGTCGCTACGCTCCTCGAAATGACATTTTTACCTAGTTTTCGTTCAGACACTATTTAGGAATTATGGAACGGCCAGTCGGGCGCTGACCTGATCGATCCCTTTTTCGCTCCAAGGACCCAGTCACACTCAATAGCCGGCCCCACACACCGCCACCCCTCCCTTTTCAACCCAGTGCCAGTGGCCTTAAAGTCAACGTCCTCTAAAGTTTCCCTGATGTGGACCCTTTTCTGTTCATCCACCTGAAAGAAAACTGCCCGACCCCCTTTTGTAAGAAAAATATAATTGCCACCCACGTTTTGAAACAATCGCTGTGATGATAACTTGCTTCTCATTTTTCTGTCCGGACTCGCTTGGCCTTGTAATAGTTGATCAACCCATTTGTGGAGGAGTCATGGAAATCGATTGGATCATCACTCTCTAACTCGGGCAGGATCACCTTCGCAAGGTGCTTACCCAGTTCCACGCCCCATTGGTCAAAGGAATTGATATTCCAAATGATACCCTGTACAAAGATCTTATGCTCGTAAAGAGCAATAAGGGACCCCAGGGTCTTTGGGTCAAGCTTCTTGAACAAAATGGAGTTTGTCGGTCGGTTCCCTTCAAATAGCTTATGAGGCAACAGCTTTCCCGCGGCGCCTGGATCCATACCGCTGTCCAGGAGTTCGGCACGGGCCTCCTCCTCGGTCTTGCCCTTCATCAACGCCTCGGTCTGGGCAAAGAAATTGGACAATAAAATCTCATGGTGTTTAGCCAGCGGGTTATGGCTCTCGATGGGAGCAAGGAAATCTGCTGTTACCAACTTGGTACCTTGGTGGATCAGTTGATAGAAGGCATGCTGGCCGTTTGTGCCCGGCTCACCCCAAATAATCGAACCAGTCGAATAATCGACCACTTCCCCCTGCCGATTCACGCGTTTTCCGTTGCTTTCCATGTCGGCCTGTTGAAGATAGGCAGGAAAACGGTGCAGGTATTGGTCATAGGGAAGAATGGCGTGTGTCTGGACACCAAAAAAGTTGTTGTACCAGATCCCTAACAATGCCAGGATAACAGGCATGTTTTTATTTAGTGGTGCAGCACGAAAATGTTCGTCCATTTCGTGGGCGCCTTGGAGCATGGACTCGAAGTTCCCTATACCGCTATACAGTGCAATAGGCAAACCGATGGCGCTCCACAGCGAATACCGCCCACCTACCCAATCCCAGATTTCAAACATGTTTTCGGTGTCAATGCCGAATCGGCTCACCGCCTCCGCATTGGTAGACACAGCAACAAAATGCCTGGCGATCGCGGCCTGGTTGCCGGCTTTGCAGAGAAACCAATCTCGAGCGCTGTGCGCATTCGTCAAGGTCTCCTGAGTGGTAAACGTCTTTGAGGCAATAATAAAAAGCGTGGAGTCAGGATCTAACACTTGTAATGTCTCGGCGAGATGTGTGCCATCAATATTTGAAACAAAATGGCTTCTTAGTCCGGGTTTGCCGTATGGCTTGAGGGCCTCTGTCGCCATCACCGGACCAAGATCTGAACCACCAATGCCGATATTTACGATGTCCGTAATGGTCTTTCCCGTATACCCTTTCCACTCTCCTTCACGCACGGCATGACAGAACCGTCCCATCTTTTCCAGCATAGCGTTCACGCCGGGCATCACATCTTTGCCGTCAGCGTAAACAGGACGATTGGCACGATTACGCAGGGCAACGTGCAAGACCGCACGGTTCTCGGTCAGGTTGATCTTTTCCCCTGTAAACATTTTTTCTGTCCAGCCCATGACATCCGCCTGGTCTGCCAATTCCATCAAGAGCGACATCGTCGTTTCGGTAATGCGGTTCTTGGAATAATCAAGGAGGATATCGTTCAGCGTGACGGAGAATTTTTCAAAGCGCTGCGGATCTTGTTTAAACAAGTCGCGCATATGTACTTGTTTGATTTCCTGGTAGTGCACTTCCAGGGCATTCCATGTAGCTGATTCTGTGAGCGCTGACATTCCGACCCTCCCTTTTGAAAAAATTATCACGAAAACACGAAAGATCGACGGTTTCGCGGGCCCAATCCGCTGGACGCTCTGCGTTTATCTGCCTGCCGGCCTGCAAGTTGCAATCACATGAGGGCGCAGAGCGCCCAGCGGTACATGTTCCCACGCAGAGCATGGGAACGAGAAATACACTCCCGTACTCCAACACTCCATTACTCCCTCTCCTACATGTCCTTGAGCCGCATATTTGCCGGTGATTTTTCAATAATTTCGCCAAATGCCCTCAGGCACCCAGAGAGTTTCTCCAGTTCCTTTGACCTTGCAACAGGTATATTGTCCGTTCCATGCTGCTCCAGGCTATCGATCACAAATCTCACCGTAAACAAGTCGATGTCCCGCGCGGGCTGGTAGGCTGCCTTCTTGTGCTCACTATCATATGTCTCAGAAACAACCCCTGCTTCGACCAGCTCATGCAGTATGTCACGTAGCAGACGGACTGGAAATTCCAGCCTGTATGCAATCTGGTCTGCCGATAATGAATTGCCTGCTTGTGAAAAATCCTTCACCAACAGATGAACGACCCGCAAAGTGAGCAACCTTTTGAAGGCATAACTCACCCTTGAACAGTCCGGCTCAAACTCGAAGCTCTCTTCATTTTGATGGGCAAAAGAAACCTCTGCCCCAAATAGCACAATCATCCAGCTCAGTTGAAGCCACAACAGAAACAGGGGAAGCGCGGCAAAACTTCCATAAATGGCATTATATTTGGCGACACCGATCTGAAACGAAAGGTACACTAACTGGAAGATCTGATACAGTGTGCCCGCAAAGATGCCGGCAAGCATCCCCGATCTAAAACTGACCTTTCCGTTCGGCATAAACATGTAGATAAACGTGAACAGTACCCAGATCATGCAGTAAGGTAACAATGTCAGAATGAAAAATATGGCTGGGCTGATGGGCCCGAGAAGGGTGATTTTCTCGACCACAAGCTTCACCTGGCTTGTTATCGCCACGGTGACAGCGCTTGACACGATCAACAGCAGTGGGCAGATCAGCATGGCCGAAAGATAATCGCTGACCTTCCTGGCAAAGCCCCTCGGTTTTTTGATTTCCCAGATATGATTGAATGAATCTTCAATGTTCCCTAAGACTCGTATTATCGCCCAGAACAAAAGAAGAATGCCTGCACCCGCCATCACGCCACCCCTTGCATTTTCAAGGAGCGTGCGGGCAAACTTCATAACCTGTGCGATGACCTCTTCCTGCCCTTGAAATCGTTCGAAAAGCTGTCTTTCGAGTGCATTTTCAAAGCCAAAGCCTTTGGCCAGAGCAAAAGCCATGGCTAATATGGGAACGATAGAGAGCAAGGAATAGAAGGTGAGGGCCGAGGCTCTAAAAAGGCATTTGTCTTCATGAAATCCGCGCAACGACAGGGTGATGATCCGCAATGGTCTGATCCATATGGACTTTGTCCATGGAAGAGTTCTTGAGCGGATTCTCCACATGTCAGTCTTAATGAATTCCGTCACTTTCTCTATCATAGGGCGCTTTTCTTTTAGACCAGTCGTTAAAGAATCCTCCTTCACATCGAATACAATTAAGGCATTTTCCTTCCTGTCTGCGTGCATCGCACAGGCACATGTTGGGTAAGCTTAAGCCAACCTACGATGCTATAATTTCAACAGTTCGTGCCTCATTAGTATCAGATACTGGATGCTCGATTCTGGATACTGGATAACATCTATAAAATCATTGCGTTTTTCCAGCATCCAGCATCCAGTAACCAGTATCGGCGAGTTGATACCTACAAGTTTTGTAGGGAACACATGGGCTCATGTCACCCAAAAACATTATCTTGAAACCTATATCATCCATCCCGGAAAGAAAAAAAGCCCTTTATTGATTGCAAATCGGTCATGAGTGACCACGATCTTTCCAAAATCGGGATAGATTTTGGAAAAAGCTCGTAATCCTGGAGGTTGTCTCAGGCGCGTGTTTGCGGCAAGCTTTACCTCGAATGCCAACTCTCTCTCGCCCGTGAGCACGAAATCAACTTCAGTTCCGGAGATGGTTCTCCAGAAAAAGAGTTGATCAATCACTCCCAGGTTTTTGTGAAGTTCGCCAAAAATTGCATTTTCAAAAAGAGACCCCCTGTCTGGTCGAAAACTCAGGCCTGAAAAATTTCTCAGGGCGAAATTCCTCAGACCGGTGTCCAGAAAAAAGATCTTTGGCATCTTGCTCAATTCTTTTCTGATATTCGTGTGAAATGGAGTAAGTATATGGAGAATAAAGGAGTTTTCCAGGATGGAAAGATACCTCCTGACAGTATCCCTCCCAATACCAACCGTAGCGGAAAGCTCGTTGACATTCAAAAGGCTCCCGATACTTGCAGCCAACACCTTGAAGAGTTTTCGAAAAGCAGGCATATTTGCTACATCAAACAGGACATTGACATCCTTCAACTCATAGGTTTCAAATAGCTCTCTCAGTTCCTGCAGTTTTTCCTCACGCGACCCTGCCAGAACTACCTTTGGGTAGCCACCGAATATGACAAATTCCTCAAACAGCAGTGCCATCTCTTCCTCAAATGGCTTAATCCTCTCCGGATCTACTCTGTTTTTTTTAGACCAAAAGTTCTCGAAATTTGACTGTTCCAGCACAGACGAAAGTTGACTGTTCCCCTTGAACAATAAAAACTCCTGAAAATCGAGAGGAAATAAAACAAAAGTTTTCTTTCTTCCAGTCATGCCATCTTTGAACTTCTTTATGGCAAAAGAGGTAGAGCCAGTTACAATCAGCTTGATGGATGGTTCGAAGTCAGCCAGGTATTTCAAGAAATGTGAAGGATCATCAAGATACTGGACCTCATCAATCATTACTACGGAGTCCTTAAGCGGATCTGCACCAGAAAACACAAGATATTCGCTGAAGTACCTGGGGTCCCTGTTCAGCGCTGTGAGTTGATCTGCATCCTCCAAATTGAATTTGAGGATATTCTTTGACTCCCCCCATTTTTTCCTTAGATCATCTTCCAGGATGTCGAGGAGAGAGGTTTTGCCTACCTGACGGGCCCCGAAGATAATGATGGAATCAGGTTTATCGAGCCACGGATTGATTTTTTTCTGCAACTTTCTTGCAAAATACTTCATAATAGTTGGTACCGATCATACAAAAGATTCAATAATGTTATACAGCCATATCTTTTTTGTCAAGAGTATTTGGAGGATCGTAAAAGAAAAGAGCTCTATGGGGCGCAGAGCGCCCCGCGGTGTGCGTTCCCACGCTCTGCGTGGGAACGAGGGCAATGAGAAAAGAGGGGAGGGTTTCCGGGTGGACCTTTTACGATGCTGCCAGCCTGGCCTTATGCGCAATGGCATCCAACAGCTTATTAAAAGAGACGCAGAAGGCATCCACGCCTTGTTGCTGGATCTCGTCGCATACCATGCTTAAGTCTATCCCTTGCTGCTGCAAAACATCCAGGTATTGTCTTGCTTTGTCTAAATCTTCTTCAATCGTCAATCTGGGAGTCCCATGGTCCAGGAACGCCTGAAGCGTCGCATCCGGGAGGGTGTTGATCGTATCCTTGCCTATCAATTCATCTACATACTTCACATCGCTATATGCACGGTTTTTTGTGCCCGTGCTCCCCCAAAGCACACGCTGTATACGCACCCCCTTTGAAGCCAGATCACCAAAACCTTGATTATAGAACAATTCCTTGAATCTCTGGTAAATCATCTTCGCATTTGCTACAGCAATTTTACCTTTCAGTTCATCTATGCTAAAATCGTCGAGCATCTTGTCGATTTTAGTATCTACCCTACTGACAAAGACACTCGCAACTGAACGAACCCTTTCTACAGAATGACCATCCCGAAGTCTGTCTGTTATGCCATCTATGTAAGCCCCTGCGCTCGCTTCATACTGACTTAACGAAAATAGTAGGGTAACGTTGATATTGATACCCTCACGAGTAAGGACCCTGATGGGCTCCAAACCTTCCCTGGTCCCCGGTACCTTAATTATCAGATTGGGCCTCGCCACATCGCTGTGGATTCTCCGGGCATCGTTAATGGTCTTGTCAGGGTCATAAGCATAATCAGGATTCACCTCAAGGCTTACATAACCATCCCGGCCTTCGCTTGCTTTATAGGTATCATACAGCAGGTCTGCGGCAGATTGAACATCCTCTATGGTAATCAAGTCGCAGATCTTATCAGGTGATTTGCCTGCCTCGGCCTGATCTCGTATAAAGGAATCATATACCGAAGATCCGTTCACGGCTTTTTCAAAAATGCTGGGATTGGAAGTAACCCCTGTTATGCCCAAACGAAACAATTCCTCAATTCTTCCGTTCTGTATTAATCTCCGATCTATGTTGTCATACCAGGGGCTCTGTCCAACCAAGAACAAGGTCTCCAAATTATTCGTATCCATAGGACCCCCCTTAACCGTGCTATAGATTTCAAGATAATGTTTTTGGGGTGAGTAATCTTCTGCTTTCCAATGAACTTCTTAGCCGTTAACTTTGGATTGATAATTGAAGATTGAAAACCAATCGACAATAGCATTCTCATTTCATACTAGAGTCCATAACCCCAAAATCTTTTTCTTAAGGACTATATTCGCGTAATCACAGTTTCAGGGCACGATATCTAAGAGACCACCAAGAGTCAAGGAGAACTTAGCTCCGCAAGCCGAAGCGGCCAGGGAAGACTTGAATCTTGAACCTAAAACCAATCACTTTAAGTTTAAGTCGATTTGCTTTTTTTTGTTCTACTAAAATGCTATAATATCAATAGATTGTAGAAATTCTGAGGCATTAAATTACGGACAAACAGGTCAGTCTGTCGTTGTCGGGCTAAGATTGCTTTTGTGTTAAAAATCTGGTATGATAAAAAAGTTTTGGTTTTATTAGACTTAAAGTGATCGATTCAGGGTTCAAAGTTTATATTCTCGTTCCCATGCTCTGCGTGGGAACGTATACCGATGGGCGCTCTGCGCCCTTAAAATAGCTACGTGTATTGGAGGCTCAACGGGACGCAGAGCGTCCGGTGGATAGGCCTGCCCTGCCCGCCCTGGCGCGACACGCGTAAATTAGACCGTAATTTCTGCAAACCAGGTCTGGGCCAGGGGTGCAAGGTACCTAAATCACTGTACTAACGCTATAGGCCAGCCTGCCCTGGCGCGACGTGCTCGAATTAGCCGGCAAAGTTTACATGGCGCTGCACGCTGGGATCAGCCAATTGAGCCTATAAGCCAGGTCTGGGCCAGGGGTCTGGGCCAGGGTTACAACGCAGAGCATTGTAACCAGTATTGAGGATATCTGCTCATTGGCGTTCCTGTCCGTCGGTGAACGAAAAACCGTGAACGGTTACGATCAACATCAACAGACCCAGAATGAGGCAATTTTATGACCCAGTTAGAATCCGCGCGCGCAGGCGTCATCACAGAGGCCATGCGCTTAGTGGCCCGCACTGAAAAAATAGACCCCGAAATCCTCCGAACCAGGATAGCCGAGGGATCCGTGGTTGTCCCATTAAACAAGGAACATAAAAGTGTCCAGCCTGTTGGCATCGGCCGAGGACTCACCATCAAAGTCAATGCCAACATCGGCACATCCGGAGATCAAGTTGACCTTCACGAAGAACTGGCAAAACTTCAGGCGGCTATTGATGCTAAGGCTGACACAATCATGGACTTGAGTACAGGCGGAGATATCACAAAAGTGCGCCAGGCCATAATAAAAAACTCCTCCCTTCCTATCGGAACTGTTCCGATTTATCAGGCAGTCGTGGAAGCTGTTCGGGCTTACGGGGGGATTATCCACCTTACCCCAGATCTCATATTCAGGGCTATAGAAGCTCATGCCCGTGATGGTGTTGATTTCATGACCATCCACGCCGGCGTTACTTTGAATGCCCTTGAACATCTTCGCAGCCAAGGCCGAATAACAGACATTGTTAGCAGAGGAGGTGCCTTTCTGGCCACCTGGATGCTTTACCATAAAAAAGAAAATCCTTTATTCGAACACTTTGATCGCCTCCTTCCTGTGGCTAGAAAGTACGATATAACCCTGAGTCTCGGGGATGGACTTCGACCAGGATCGCTGGCAGACGCGACAGATCGCGTACAAATCCATGAACTTCTTACTTTGGGAGAATTGGCACAGAGGGCATGGGATGCTGGAGTTCAAGTTATGATAGAAGGCCCGGGCCACATCCCCCTACATGAAGTAGAAACTCAAGTTATCCTGGAAAAGAAATTGTGCAAGGGGGCTCCCTTCTATGTATTGGGACCACTGGTCACCGACATTGCGGCGGGCTATGATCACATTGCCTGTGCTATCGGTGGAGCTGTTGCTGGAATGGCCGGAGCAGATTTTCTGTGTTATGTAACCCCTGCCGAACACCTGAAATTACCGTCAAAAGACGACGTAAGGGAAGGGGTCATTGCAACCAGAATAGCAGCTCATGCAGCCGATATTGCAAGGGGACACAGGGATTCTATAAATAGGGATCTAGAGATGTCAAAAGCACGGAAAAGCTTGGACTGGAACAGGCAAATATCCCTTTCTATCGATCCTGCAAAAGCCCGGGCATATCGCTCCAGCAGCACGCCAAGTTCAAATGAGGTGTGCACGATGTGTGGGAAACTCTGTGCGATAAAGATTGTTAGAGACTATTTTCGTTCCTGATATCAAATTGCGAATCCATGTTATCTTATGTTGATATTCTTGTTGATATTTTTTTAATAATTCATTAGGTTATCAACAATGATCAATAGTTCTCTTGTGTAGATATTTTCTTTACACACTTATAAACACAAACTGAATAATTTTTTCATTTGAATTCAATCTATTATTCCATTTATTAACTTATTAGATAGTTCTTATTAGAACTATTATTTCTATATACTAAATAAATCATCAAAGGAGTCGGTTATGGAATTCAGGATTAAAAGGGAGACCATGTTGGATGTATTGACAAAAATACAGGGAATTACAGGAAGAAAAACCAATATTCTCATTACGTCCAATGTCTTGATTTCTGCCAAAGAATCAATAATTTCGATACGGGCTACGGATCTTGAAATGGCATTTAAGGCATTATATGAAGCTGAGATAGTGAGAGAAGGTTCGACGGTTGTTCCTTCAAGAAAGCTATATGAAATCGTCAGAGCATTTCCCAGTGAGATAGTTGCTATAAAAGAGATTGAAAACAAGTGGATACAGATAGCGGATAAGAAACTTGAATACAATATTGTAGGTATGGAACCTGACGACTTTCCAAGCTTCCCTGATATTGAAGGTGTTGAGTTTTTTGAGATGGATGTGAATGTTTTTAAGAATATGATCAATAAAACGATATACAGCGCTCTCGCTGATGAAGGGCGTGCTCAACTTGCGGGTATCTGCTTTGAGAACATAATTGAAGATGATGTCAATAAAATACGTATGGTATCAACGGATGGTCACAGACTCTCTAAGGTAGATTATATTATTGAGGATGAGGAATACGCCTCAGGAGGACTAAAACAGAGTGTTATTATACCAAAAAGTGGGATTATAGAAGTCTTGAAAGTTTTAGAGGGAGGAAAGTCGGTTCAAATAGGGTTCAAGGATAATAATTTTGTTGTAAAAAAGGATGAAGAGGTCCTTATTATCAGGTTGATTGAAGGCGAATTTCCGGATTACGAAATGGTTATTCCTAAAGTTCACGGCAATGAGATGAACGTACGGAAGGAAGATTTTCTGATGATGTTAAGAAGGATGTCCATACTGTCTTCTGATAAATATCCAGGGGTTCGTTTCAATATAGGTAAAGAACAGCTTGAGGCTACAACGACAAATCCGGAGATAGGAGAATCAAAGGAGGTTATCTCTTTATCTTACAAAGGCGAACCGTTTGAGGTGGCTTTCAATCCAAGATATTTTATCGAGACGCTGACCAGTATGGATAGCGAGGAAATAGTTGTAAGGTTTAAGGACGAAGTAAACCCGTGCACGATAGAGGCTAAGGACGATCCAGGTTTTCTGGGTGTTATTATGCCAATGAGAGTGTAAAAAGAGTATGAAGACTGAAGGTGCTGAAAAAAGAAGTGAGCGCTCGAGCCTCACAGTGGCAGGTGGGTACGATGCTGATAGAATAAAGGTGTTGGAAGGTCTCAGCGCAGTCAGGAAAAGACCCTCCATGTACGTTGGCAACGTTGATGTAGAAGGGCTTCATCGAATGGTCTATGAGGTGGTAGACAATAGCGTGGATGAAGCATTAGCGGGGTATTGCGACAATATACAGGTATCGATTTGTTCAGACAATAGCATAATAGTAGAAGACGATGGGAGAGGTATACCTGTAGGAATTCATAAGACCGAGAAAATTTCAGCAGTTGAAGTCGTTATGACGAAACTACACGCTGGTGGAAAATTTGACCACGATACTTACAAGGTGTCCGGTGGATTACATGGCGTGGGTGTATCTGTTGTCAATGCCCTTTCAGTCTTTCTTGAAGTGGAAATCCGTTCGGATGGAAAAGTTTGTTATCAGCGCTATGAGAAAGGGAAAAGTACCTCTCCTGTTGAGGTCATAGGAAAGACAAAGAGACGGGGAACAAAAGTACACTTCAGACCAGATCCTGAGATATTCAAGACCATAGATTTCAGTTTTGACACCATATCCCAGAGGTTGCGAGAACTTGCCTTTTTAAACAAGGGCCTTAAGATCGTGCTTGAGGATGAGAGGGTAGATAAGAAAAAAGAGTACCATTATAAAGGTGGAATAGTATCATTTGTGGAGTATCTCAATAAAGGAAGAACTCCTGTCAATAAGAGGCCTATTTACATGGAAGCCGAAAAGCAGGGCACTTCCATGGAGGTGGCTATTCAGTATAATGAATCATATGCTGAAAAAATTTTTTCCTTTGCCAACAACATCAATACCCACGAAGGTGGGTCCCATGTTGTCGGATTTAAGTCGGCCCTGACCCGCACCATTAATCAGTATGCATCTACGAGCAATCTACCCAAGAATCTTCAAGAAAAATTGAGCGGCGAGGATGTCAGGGAAGGTTTGACCGCTGTAATCAGCATCAAACTCAGGTCGCCTCAATTTGAGGGTCAAACTAAAACAAAACTTGGAAACAGCGAAGTTAAGGGGTTAATTGAGGCGCTGGTTAACGAAAAACTCGCTACCTATTTAGAGGAAAACCCCAGCGTAGCGAAAAAGATTATAACCAAGGTCGTTGAAGCGGCACGGGCCAGGGATGCGGCCAGACATGCAAGGGACATAGCGAGAAAAAAGGGGGCATTGGCAGAAGCATCGCTTCCAGGGAAATTGGCAGATTGTCAAGAGACGAATGCAGAAAAGAGGGAGCTTTTCATAGTGGAGGGAGATTCGGCTGGTGGCAGCGCCAAACAAGGGAGAGATCGAAGGTTCCAGGCGGTGCTTCCTCTGAAAGGAAAGATAATCAATGTGGAGAAGGCGCGGTTTGATAAGATGCTAAAGAACAAAGAGATCAAGACTATGATCACAGCCCTTGGGACGGGTGTAGGCCGTGAGGAGTATAGCATAGATAAATTGCGATACTACAAGATTATTGTTATGACAGACGCGGATGTGGATGGATCCCATATCCGAACGCTTCTTTTGACATTTTTTTATCGCATGATGCCCGACTTGATTGACAGGGGTTATCTGTACATCGCGCAACCACCGCTCTTTAGGGTAGGAAAAGGAAAGGATGCGATTTATATTAAACACGAGGGCGAGTTGGATGATTTTTTGATGAAGCGGGTCTGCCAGGACAAGAAGGTTGCGGGGACTGACGGGGGCGTGCTGTTGGAAAAGGAAGGTCTCTATACATTTCTTGGTAAGCTAATGGACTATAGCAAGCTCATGAACCGGCTGGGACGACGTGGTTTTGATAGGGGATTGATAGAGCTTTTGATGGAAAACAATGTGAACAACAGAGAGTTTCTTCGAGACAAGGACCGAATGGATGTTTTGTTACAGCGTCTGATGTCACAAGGGTACCAGGTGGGCAAGCTACTCAGAGACGAGGAGCACAACATCTATGAGGTGATGATCGGTGTGGGTGAAAAGGCTGGCGTGTCGGTAAAGATAGGCTGGGAACTTGTCTCATCTGCAGATTTTCAGAAGGTCATTCTATTGTGGAGAGATATTTCTCGGTTTGATAGGCCCCCTTTTAGGATTTATCATGATGGCAAAGAAGCCGTTTCAATACACGACAAGGATAGACTCCTTTCTTATCTCCTGGAGGAGGCTAAAAAGGGTCTTTCAATCCAGCATTACAAAGGACTGGGGGAGATGAATCCGGATCAACTATGGGAGACAACGATGGATCCACACAAGCGAATCCTACTGAAAGTTAAGGTGGAGGACATGTTTGAAGCGCATGATATTTTCACTGTGTTAATGGGTGGGGAGGTGGATCTCAGGCGGCAATTCATAGAGGATAATGCATTGGAGGTTAGAACTTTGGATATATAAGTCGGTACGAGGTGCAAGGCATGAGGCACAAGGCAAAAGCTTCTATCCCATACGCCTTATGCCTTGAGCCTTAGGCCAGCTGATTATAGCGTATCAGTAGTGTATTTTTACTAAGTTAAAACCTCAGCAGAGACACGTTATGAAGCTAGTTTCGATAGAGGCGAGGGATTTACCGGATGCCTGGTTTCAATGTGTGTATGAGATTATGGGTAAAGGTTATGAGTATGTGATTGATCATGGCAGCTATGCTGGACAGAAACGCCTCGAATTTGACTATGTTACAGTACATATCAGACATCCTGGCGTGCGGCCCCTAATTCCGGACATTCCCGCATCTTTAGGCATACCCAACCCGGTTGCCAATGGATATGTTGAAGAGTATCTGCCATATTTGATGACAGCGAAAAAGGAGCCGAACGAAGCGTACACCTATGGCGAGCGTTTGGCTGGATGGTCTCATCTTTGCGTGGTTGATGGACAGGATCAAGAGAAGGGTCGGCCAGGGGAGGTTGTACAACGCCTTGTACAAAGGCGAGTTGTGAACCAGATCGAGGAGGTCATCAGGATGTACAGTACGAAAGGGTACGGTACGAATCAAGCTGCTATGACGGTTGCGATTCCATCCGACCTGCTTCTTAGTGATCCGCCCTGCCTGCGGCATATTGATACTCGCATCCGAGACGGGAAGCTTCATTTTATGGTCTATTTCAGGTCCTGGGATCTGTGGAATGGATTTCCGGCTAACTTAGGCGGGATTCAACTCCTGAAGGAATACATGGCAGCAGAAATAGGCGTGGAAGATGGCGAGACTGTTGCGGCCAGCAAGGGACTTCACCTGTACGACTATGTTTGGGAGTTGGCCGAACTCAGGACAATGCGCACAAAGCCCGCGTAAAACCATCTTAGATATTGTGATGCCCCGCCTTCAAAGCTCTGTAATTGCAGCGGGTTGTAGAATTTCGGAAACACTGAAGCCTCCGCGCTCTTCCGGCCGGGGGTTCTGCCTGGCAGCAACGCTTCGTGTCCGGGGGGCATGCGGGTCAAATAATGATGTGCCCCTCGTCACCGGGGCCACGAACCAATTTGCTGCCAACTGATGTGGAACATAAGGCGCAAAGATATTCATATTTGTCGCCTTCAGGGAGGACCAGGAGAAGGCGCTTCCGTACCGGGACGGCGCGTTTACATTCCGGACAATAGAGTTCAATGGCATCAAACTCCTTAAAGGTCTCTTGCTCAACAGAACGTGTGGAAGTAAGAGGGTAACGACTACGGACGAATCTACGTTGCATGGCAGTCCTGTTTGAGGTTGATGATTTCACTCCAGAATAATCTTGCCAGTGAGGTTTGTCAAGAGGGGCTAGTGGATCCAAAGATCTCTTATGGTGTGTTGACCGAGGTGGTATGTGAAAAAACAACAATGCAAAATGCTTGACATGAATCGGCCATCGTGTTTTACAGAAAATTTTGGGTGATTTAACCGAAAGGTCACACATCATGAAACGAACCTATCAGCCGAGCAGAATTAAGCGCCATAGAGACCATGGATTCCTGTCAAGGATGTCCACGAAGCAGGGAAGAAGGGTCATAAAGCGCCGTCGTGCGAAAGGAAGAAAACGCTTGGGCGTATAAGGGGTTAGACACACCTTGAAGGCTTTTTCCATAAGGAAGCCAGAACGCCTTTTGAAACGTGGTGATTTTGGGGAATTGTCCAGGTGCGGCAACAGGATGGACGGTGACTATTTTGTTATTCTTTACTCCCAGAATGGTCTTGGGAGATCGCGCTTAGGGGTTACGGTAAGCAAGAAGGTTGGGCGTGCAGTCATACGCAATCGTGTCAAGCGGTTGGTGCGCGAGTATTTTCGTCTGCACAAGACTCTGTTTAGTAATAGCTATGATGTGAATATCATAGCAAAAGGTGGTGCTTCTGATCTGTCATCCTGGCAGATTAGGGACGCGCTGGAAGCTATCCTTCGCGATATATTAAGGGATTGCAAACATGAGGCCATTTCTGCTCGTGCTCATTAGAGCCTATCAATACACCCTTTCACCACTCTTCACACCGGCATGTCGCTTTTACCCAACCTGCTCGGAGTATGCATTCCAGGCCGTAGAACGCCATGGGGCATTGAGGGGGGCCTGGATGGCTTTCAGAAGGATCTTGCGGTGCCATCCCTTTTGCCCGGGTGGGTTTGATCCTGTTCCGTAAAAAAAAGGATTCACCTGCCCGCAATGCTTCGGATTTTTCAGATCCTATTTCATTCAAGGAGAAGCGGTCCATGTCAATGGGATTGAGGATGTTGTTGGCAATAGTGTTGTCATTTACGGTATTCTTTTTGTACCAGGTGGTTTTTGTGAAGGAGATCCCACCGGAAAAGAAAGAGCCGGCCGAGAGAGCACAAAAGGTGGAAAGGGAAACCCTTGCAACGTATGAAGAGGTCAGAGGCCTGGAAGGAAAGCCGTTACAAGGCGAGATCGCTGTTTCAAAACCACTGCGAGAAGCCAGAACGATAACCGTGTCAACGCCTCTTTATGTGGCAAGATTTACGGAAAAGGGTGGTGTGCCCAAAACCTTTAGGCTGAAGAACTATAAAGAATCTCTGGCCCACGGGGCTGCTATGAAGCAACTCATCCGATTGCCGGATGAGGACGAGGCCACGCTGGCTGTCTCGTTTTTGGGAGAAAGTATCAATAGCTTGAAGGAGGCGGTTTTTGATGCGGCCACACAAAGGAGTTTCCTGGATGTCACCGGCAGGCGCAAAAGGCTAATGTTTACCTGGACATCACCGGATGATGTTACGATCCTCAAGACGTACACCTTTTCACCAGATACTTACGAAATAGGCCTGGAGATCAAGGTTAGAAATCTATCATCTAAAGCGACAGACAGCAATTTAACCATATCGTTAAGAAATAGCCTCAAGGAGGCCGAGGAATCGAGATATCTTTTTTCTGGTCCCGCGGCTTTGATCGACGGAAAGCTTGAAGAGATCAAGATAAAAAATATCGCCAAACAAGACAAGTATGTGGGCCACATTGGGTGGGTGGCTTATGAAAGCCAGTATTTCATGTCAGCGATCATACCAGAAAAGGCCGAAGAGGCGAGCATAAGGCTTGCGGTAACCCCCACGGATGTCCTGGAAACCACTTATATAGACCCTTCAGGTCCTGTACCAGCCCAAAGGGAGCGGACCTACCACTACAGGGTTTATTTCGGGCCCAAGAGTCTCAAAGCGCTTGGTTCGGTGGGGGCAGACCTTGGAAAAATCGTCGATTTCGGATTTTTTGATATCATTGCAAAGCCATTGCTACACGCCATGAACTTCATGCATGGCTTCGTTCCCAACTATGGCATTGTCATCATCATCATCACGATTTTTGTCAAGATACTCTTCTGGCCCTTGAGCAACAAAAGCTATCAGTCTATGAGCCAGATGAAAAAGTTGCAGCCGAAGATGGCAGAGATGCGGGCCAAGTACAAACATGACAAGAAGATGATGAACCAGGAAATCATGAACCTGTATAGATTATACAAGATAAACCCGTTGGGCGGCTGCCTGCCGATGATTCTCCAGATACCGGTATTTTTTGCGTTTTACAAGATGTTATACCAGGCCATTGAACTGAGACATGCCCCGTTCTTTTTGTGGATCGATGATCTGTCAGCACCGGACCGGTTGTTTTGCTTCAACGTCGAAAACATACCGCTGATGGCACCACCCTACGGGATACCCGTCTTGACCATTATTATGGGTGCATCGATGTTTTTCCAACAGAAGATGTCGCCGCCACCCGGGGACCCTGCACAGGCCAAGATGATGATGTTATTACCAATCTTTTTTACGTTCATATTTATAAACTTTCCGTCAGGGCTTGTCTTATACTGGCTGGCAAACAACATTCTTTCGATGGTCCAGCAGCATTACGTGACCAAGAAAAGAGCTTGATGACGGAGGTATAAATCCCATGCTCGATAGCCATGAATTTGAGGGTAAAACAAAAGACGAGGCTGTAAGGAAGGCATGCGAGGAACTGCAGGTTTCTGAGGCCCAACTTGAAATTGAAGTGCTTTCTTACGGTTCGACAGGGATATTCGGACTGGTGGGTACCAGGAAGGCCAAAATAAAGGTGAGCCTGCGGAAAGCCCCGGAAGCCGAAGTCGACGAGGAGAAACCTTGCAGAGAGGATGAGACAGAAGCGATTGCCGAGATAGCCAAAAGGACATTAGAGGACATCACCTCTTTTATCTTAGATGACGTTAACGTCACAGTGGCGAAATATCATGATAGCATAAGGCTTAAAATAGAAACAAGCAACCCCGCGATCCTTATCGGGAGGCATGGCAAAACGCTGGATGCTCTGCAATACGTGGTTCGTAGGATTGTAAGGAAAAAGATGTCGACAAGAGTGCGTATCTCCTTTGATGTGGAAGGATATCGAGACAGACGAAAGGCGTCACTGACCCAGTTAGCCCTGCGTCTGGGAGAAAAGGTTAAGCGTTCTGGCAAGCCCGCTACCATCAGTCCGATGAATGCCTATGATCGAAGGGTTGTGCACATTGCATTGAAAGATGATGCCTCGGTGAGAACCCACAGCAAGGGTGGCGGATTGTTCAGAAAGCTGATTATCTTGCCACAGAAGAAGGACAGATGATTTCTAAATTCCTAACCCGGACAAGCCAGAACCAAAAAAGAAGAAACTAATCACGAAAACACGAAAGTACGAAAACACGAA
>JAGMBW010000127.1 GCA_023129535.1 Desulfobacterales bacterium | reverse complement strand
CACGAAAAAGGTCCTAAAGACTTGCTTGATTGTTAGATTCTTGCAGGTTCATTCTTATGCTCATCTCTCAGGATGCTAACCTGCTGATAAATCAGTACTTGTTTGACAAACAGAATTCCGAATATCTTTTTGGTATGGTTCATTTCGTGTTTTCGTACTTTCGTGTTTTCGTGATTGATTTGAATAGTCCTAATCGCACAGCCTCAAAAATTGTGCCAGCACCGGATTTCAATCGAAAATCGTCAATCTTCAATCGTCAATTGAACAGTGTCTTATCACGCGCCTTATGTGTAATTCCATTTTGTCGAGAAGAGGGGTAAGGGTGTGGTCGTCATTGGCTGAGATCGCCACACCGTCCAGGGTAAGGGCCAGCCTGTTAACGGCGACGGGATCCACCAAATCCTTCTTGTTCAGGACCCTCATTATGGCAATCTGATCCAGGTGCAGGCCCTCAAGGATCCGTTCCACGGATTGAATCTGATCGGCATATCTTGGATTGCTGATGTCGATGACGTGCAAGAGCAAATCGGCATCCTCCAGTTCTTCCAGCGTGGCACGGAAGGCGCTTATCAGTTCTTCCGGCAGTTGCCGTATAAAGCCTACTGTATCAGTAATGATGACTTCCACGTCCTTTGGAAACTTCTTTCGCTTGCTCGTTGGATCGAGGGTGGCAAATAGACGGCTTTCGGCCAAAACTGAGCTCTTGGTCAACGTATTTAGAAGTGTCGATTTGCCCGCATTTGTATATCCAATGATCGAAATGACCGGCAGCCCTCTTTTATTCCGCCTGGCCCTGCGCTGTCCTCGCTGTTTTTGGATTTCCTGGAGTGACTTCTCAAGATGATTTATCCGATCCCTGACCCGGCGCCGGTCGACCTCAAGTTTTGTCTCGCCAGGGCCCCTGCCGCCGATGCCACCGGTGAGCCGAGACATGGCCGTGCCCTTGCCTACAAGCCGGGGCAGGAGATATTTAAGCTGGGCCAGCTCTACCTGGATTTTCCCTTCGCGGCTGCGTGCTCGCTGGGCAAAGATGTCCAGGATCAGTTGGGTTCGGTCTATGACCCTCATATCAGTGAGATCAGTGATAGAGCGAACCTGGGAAGGATTGAGCTCCTGGTCAAATATCAGAAGGTCTGCCCCCTTTTGCAAGGCCAAAACCACGAGTTGGCTTAGTTTGCCTTGTCCCATCAGGAAGCGTGAATCCACCTTTTGCCGGTGTTGAATCACCGTGTCTACTACGGCGATATTAGAGGACTCGGCAAGCTCACGCAGTTCAAGCATCCAATTCTCAGCTGCGCGTCTTGGAGCTGTGGTCACACTTATTAGAAGAGCCCGTTCCCATTTCCTTTTCACCTTCTGAGACCGGGCCGTACGGGCAAATTCCGATTCCAGAGACCGAATCAGGGTCTGGCAATCAATGTCAGAGTCCCAGGGGGACAACGGGGGAAGTATCTCCCAATTTTTCCCGTTTACTCCTTCTGGAAGCAGGTGGGCCACATGAATATGATCCGGCAGGCCCTCTTTGGCGATGGTAATAGCAGCCATCAGGTCGAGCTTGAGCAGGGCCAGGTCCATGAGGTCGTCCTGTGTGAGTGGTTCATGCTGGAGATGGGTATGCACACAGCGGAGACCTTTCAGACGCCCCCCACCAGATCGATACTTCTCAAGGTTCGGGATCACGATTTCCTGGTAAGTGCCAACCACCACATGGGTTATCCATCCCTGGCGGTCGATCAGGAGGCCAATCTGGCGACGGATTTCAAAAGAGATCTGGCTAATGGCCTTGGAGAGTTCCGGCGAGACAACAAAGGCCGGAGCGGTTCTGCGACGGTAGAGATTGTTCAGGTGGCGGACCTGGTTTGCCTTTAGCCCGCCCGTATGTCCGTAAATCTTGATTAGGCCGATCCTTGATTCGAGTATTGGCGTGATGGAGTACTGGAGTGATGGGCTACAAGCCCTCGCCGTTAGGCCCAGGGTGCAAGGCGCACAGGGAAAAACATTTTGCCTTTGATGCCCGCTATGCCCACATTCCAATTGCGAAGCCAATCATATTTAATAAAATTATAATAGCACAATCTTCCACTCTTCACAAGCCCAAGAAGTGAGTTTGGAGCAACCTATGCTCCTCGGCCAAACAACCTGCCCGAAAGACCGGTTAGATCCTTGACAATCATGTAAAGCGCGGGAACCAACAGGAGGGTCAAGACCGTGGCCATAAGGAGTCCGAACGTGATACTCACAGCCATGGGAATAAGGAACTGGGCCTGGAAGTTTCGTTCAAGCATCAGGGGCATGAGGCCTGCGATCGTGGTCACCGAAGTGAGAATCACAGGCCTGAACCGGGCCTTGCCTGAGGCCTCCACCGCATCTTCAGGGGGCTTTCCGTCTCGAATGGCCCGGTTGGTAAAATCGATGAGGATGAGGGAGTCGTTCACCACAATGCCAGACAGGGCTACCACCCCAAACAGACTCATCAGGGTCAGATCAAGTCCCATAATGAGGTGCCCCCCCACGGCCCCCACCAGGCCAAAGGGAATAGCCATCATGATGACCGCAGGCTGGGCGTAAGAACGAAACTGCGTAGCTAAGAGCAGATAAATCCCCATGAGAGCGAGCACAAAACCACGCTTGAGACTATCCAGGGACTCAACCCGCCTCTTCTCCTCCCCCTCCATGCTATACGAGACCCCCGGAAACTGTTTCAGGATCCGGGGCAAGAAATTTGCTTTCAGGTCATTGACAATCTTGGCCGCGTTGGCCACCTTCTGGTCAAGGTCCGAGGCGACCGTGATGACCCTTTTCCGGTCCACCCTCCGGATGGTGGAGTAAGCACGCCCATGATCTATTTCCGCCACCTCGTCCAGAGGGATCTCATCCCCTTGACTGGTTCTGATCCGCATCTCTTCCATACCGGCAAGGCTGCGACGTTCCGCTCTTGCATATCTCACCATGACCTTGATATCATCTCGACCACGCTGGATCCGCAACGCCTCCTCGCCGTAAAAGGCCTGGCGCACCTGCCTGGCAATATCGTGCAGGGAAATCCCCAGGGGTTTGGCCCCGGGTCGGGCCTTCAGCTTTTTTTCCTCTTTGCCGGGTTTGAAGTCATCCACAATATCATAGGTGCCGGGATAGGAAGCGATTTCTGCCTTGAGCTCAGAGGCCGCCCGTTTGAGCAGGTCAAAGTCCTGGCCAATGAGTTGAACTTCAATGGGATTTCCGGCCGGGCCTCCGTGCAAAATCGAAAAGGACAATCTTTCAACACCGGGCACGTCCCCTACTTCTTTGCGCCACTGGTTCACGACATGCTCTGCGCGTATCCTGGGTCGATTTTCCGAGCCTAAAAGCTCCACCCAGATCTGCCCCGCGTGCCCGCCCCTCTCACCGGCCTTCCAGTCCCTGGCTGGGATCTGCCCCACCAGAGACAGCACATGCTGTACTATCTTTTCCCCTTCGGACACATCAGGGGCAAACTGTCGATTCAGGGCGAGGGCAGCGTTTTCAAGGCACTTGATCGTGTTTTCGGTAACCCGGACCGGCGTGCCCAGGGGATAGCTCACTTCGGCAATCATCCAATCGCTGTCAGTCTTCGGAAAGAGCACGAACGAGACATGCCCCCCTGCCACCAACCCGGCCATGATGATAAGGACCCCAAAGGCTATACAAAATGAAAAATAGCGGTTTTTTATCACCAACTTGATGGCACGGGCATAGTGCCGGTTGATGACATGTTGAAGGGCCCTGTCAACCGTGTCAAGCAGGCGCACGTGTATTCCCTTTCGGGAGGATTGATCCCTGGAGACTCTGGAAAGGGCCCCGTCTAAATGAGCCGGCAGGATCACAAGGGCCTCTCCCAGCGACACGATCAATATTATGATCACAGCCGTGGGGAGCACTGCAATGAACTTTCCCATGATCCCTGCGACAAACAGGAGGGGCGTAAAGGCAACAATGGTGGTCGTCACCGCCATAACGACCGGCCAGCCCACCTCTCCAATACCATCTATGACGGCCTGGCTGTGTGATTTGCCCTGGGAAAAGTGCGAATAGGTATTCTCGCCAAAGATGATGGCATCATCCACCAGAATGCCCAGGGTCATGATGAAGGCAAACAGCGAGATCATGTTAATCGTGTCACCGTGCCAGTCCAGGACAAAGAACGCACCCATAAAGGAGATCGGTATGCCAATGGCCACCCAGAAGGCGAGGCGAAAATTCAGAAAGAGAGCAAGACTGAGAAACACAAGGAATATGCCCTGGGTGCCGTTCCTGGAAAGCAGGTTGATCCGATCCTGAACCATCCTGGAGAGGTCTCCCCATATGGCAAGCTCAACCCCTTCCGGCATTGTGCCCCGGTGCGCTTCCACATAATCCCTTACGGTCCGGGCAATCTTTATGATGTCTTCCTCACTGGTCCTGGTGACCTGCACCATCGCCATCCGCTTGCCGTTGAAGCGCCCCCATTGATCTGTATCCTCAAAACCGTCGATGATATCACCCACATCACCCAGCCGGATGATGGTCCCGTCCCGGTGCGTGATGAGAGGAATATCTTCAAACTCGCGACCAGAATAGCGCTGGCCCTTGGCCCGGATCAACACATCCCCCCCGGGGGTCTTGATCACACCACCGGGCAAATCAAGGCTGGCGGTGCGCACAGCCTCCGCCACCCGGTCAAAGGTGAGACTGTATCGTCTCAGATCCTCCTCAGAGACCTCAATCGATATCTCATAGTCCCGAACACCCAACAGGTCTGCCTGGGAGATCGTCTCGGCATCGGTCAGGTCATCCCTGATTCTTTCGGCCACCTGTCTGAGTTTTCGTTCAGACACATCCCCGTAAACGGCCAGACCGATGACCGGTTCTCGCATCACCAGTTCTATGATCACAGGCTTTTCAGCATCTTCAGGGAATGTGTCGATACGATCCACCTCGGTCTTAACCTTATCCAGAATATCCTGCACCTCATCGTCCGTGTCCACATCGAGTTCAGCCAGAACCGACCCACTCCCTTCTGAGGCCGTGGACATGATCTTGGAGATCCCCTCGATCCCCTTGATCGCCTCCTCGATCTTGATGCAGATCCCCTCTTCGATCTCCTCGGGACTGGCACCCGGGTAAACGACGGTGATGTGAACGAAATCAAGGGAAAACTGGGGGAACATCTCCCGCCGCATCCGTGTCAGGGACAGGAGGCCGGCCAGGATAATGAAAATCATGAGCAGATTGATGGTAACCCGGTTGTTCGTGGACCAGCGGGCAAGAGATTTCATGGTTTGGGGCCTTTGGGGTGTTTTGTGGGCCGCAGCCGTAGCTTCATACCTTCTTTGGGCGCACTGATCGGGGTGGTGATCACCAGATCCCCGTCCTCGAGGCCCTGGCCCACATAGACCGAGTCGTTCAGGCGGCGCAGTACCTCCACCGGTCGCATGACCAGATGATTGTTGCTGGCAAGGTAGACTATATTGCCTGGACGGACGGCGGATCGGGGCAGGAGATATGCCTTATCAATTCTTCTTCCTGTGAGCTCTACATCGACAAACATGCCCGGTCTGAGGGGATATGAGGCAGCTACCTCAATGATTAGAGGAAGGGTTCGCGTTTTCTCATCAACTTCAGCCTTGATGCGTGCAAGACGGCCTTCCCAGGTGTAGATCTGCCCCGGGGTTTTGAATATGACCTTAGCTCCCCGTATCTCCCCCTCAGTGACATCAGTTGCTGGGCGGAGTTCACCCAGCCAGGCCAAATCCTTGAAAGGTATCCCCACCTCCACCTCCAGGGTCGAAGCACGATAGATGCGCCCGAGGGAAGTCCCTGCATTGACAAATTGTTCCTTTTCAACCCATTTCTTCAGGACCCATCCGTCAAATGCGGCCGTGATGCATGTGCGGTCCAGGTCCAAAAGCGCCTCCCTGAGTTGGATCTCCACCAGCTCTCTCTGGGCCAGCAGCTCATCACGCCTCGGGTCAATCAGGGCCACCTGGTTCTCTATCTCCTGCATTCTGTTTAGGCTTGCCAGATATTTCTGTTCGGCCTGATCCAGATTGGTCTGGGCTATCACCTCTTGTTTGGCAAGCACTTTAAAGCGCTCCCGCTCGGCCCCGGCAAGTTCGATGTCGGAACGGGCAATACTCAGGCTGATCTGAAGGTTTTCTCTTTCCTGGTCAAGGCGGCGCAGTTGTGCGTCAAGTTGTTTGAGTTGTTTTTTCCTCTGGGCTACAGTTAGTTCATAGGATCTCGGATCAATACGAATCAAGAGCTCGCCATTTTTGAAAAAGCCACCTTCCTCAAAGCTCTGGGACATCTCTACCACTTTCCCTTTGACCTCGGAGACCAAATTCAGGGTTTCGGTCGGCCTCACGGTGCCATAAGACCTTACCACCATAGCAGGAGAAGATGCCTTAGCCTGCATCACCTCAACAAGGAGGCTGGCTGGAGGAGGGGGCTGCTTTTGGGGTCTTGGTTTCAGCTTGATGAAGGCAGCGGCAATGCCAACTGCCAGCACAAGCACCACCACAGATCTTGTAATCTTTGTGATTTTAGATTTCTGCACTGTCTATCCCGAAATAGTGTTTGACCTTGCCCAGACTACATGTATAGCCTATCGCTTATCGTGTCAATCCCCGCCGCCAAGTCCTCTTTCTCCTGTTTGGCCCCTTCAGTGCCCCGGTTTAGATACCATAGTATTTCATCCGAGGTTATCTTGCCCAGTTCCCTGCCACCGAGCGAAAAATATTTTCTCAGGGTCCGTGGTGAGCAGCTATTGAGGTGGAATTTACCCCGCAAACGATGGAATTATTGCTATGGAATTACTTCCATACATGGAGAAATACGAGTAATTGCCAAATTCCCATCATTCGAATATGGCAATGAAATCAAAGGGATAGGAGAAGACCCCTCATTGGCATAAAAAGTGCTGAGTAATTATAAAAGAAAGATATACAGAACGAAAGGGCAAAGCTGGCGAAACGCTACGAGGCAAAGCCACGGGTGTACAGCCGAAAGGCCGTGATCGCCGGGTTGCAGATCGTTGCTTCGAACGACCCCTTTGCTGGTATGCCCGCCGTCGTATCCATACGCGGGAATCGGGACTTTGACTCTGAAGAGATTATTGCCTGCAAACTCGGCTATCGTGGGGAATAACCCCATCTGGAACAGCCAGGAAGGGAAGGAATTAATGTATTAATAAAAAGCCGCTTTGGGGGACTGGAGTATAGGAAGGATGGGCTTGTGTGTCAAGGGGGGAAGAATGCTGATCACAGGTCTCACTGTTTCTGAGCACAGGAAGGACAGAGCAATCGGATCTCGGAATTTTCTTCACGGGGATGCACGCTTCGTATCGTTTCATAGCAACGCTCACACACCAGAGGATCGAGACGGCGGGATATTGGATTCCAGATGAGGGGAATAGTCCGGGTCTGTTTCCGAAAGCGTATTTCGACCATAATATGAACAACGTTGACGAGAAACCGCAGGGCGGCACATCCCCTCAGACGCACCTGTATCTTGTATTTTTGTTGCAGGTCTTCGATTTTTCGAGCCATTTCCCGGGGCAGGTCCTTGATTTTGGCGATTCTCTCGTCACGCTGTGCCTCGCTCAGATTATGATGGGAAAGGCTTGCTTCCATCTCTTTTCTCAGGGCCTCATAATATTCTCTCGTATTTTTCGCATCCCGGCGCAGTCGCCGTCGCATGCTCTTGATGAAATCGGTCAGTTTTCCTTCCGCAAGAACGCGGGCCTTTCGCATGGCGTTAGAGATCGGCTTTTCAAGATGGACTGAGAAATGAGGCGGCACTTCCCCCGGCACGTAGAATTCGGGCCTGAACTCCGGCCACAACGTCTCGAAATCCTCAATGATTGCACCGGTGCCTTCGTGCGTTCCCACCTCGACCAATCCCTCCTTCCGCTCGTCACTCAACGCCACATACCGGGAGATCAAGACCATGTAAGAAGCACGGGCTTCCGCACGACTCGTCACCCTTGCTTGCCCGTTTGTGAAAACAATGTCTTGCCTAATGAGCTGCTCGAAGCCTCCCTTTTTCAGATATGGGACTTCGATTCGCCCGAAAACCAGGGGAATTTCTTCTGTGGCGAGTTGAATCAAGCGATCCAGAACGGGGCTGCCGTAAATGAGCGGCATGGCCTCTTCTCCCAATCGAACTTCCTCGGGAAGATCCAGGGAACGTGCCAGACCGGATGGCAGCAAAGCCATCACGTGATTGTCGTCTCGTTCAGCTATTCCCCCGTATTTTTCGAATACTTGCGCCGCAAAGGAAAGGAGTTCCGGGGCCGAATCCATTCTCATACTCCAAAATCTTCCTGGAAAAGCTTCTCATCCAGTTCTTTGCTCTTTTCGTAAGCTGTCCTGGCCCGCTTTAATCGGGAGCCTAAGGCATTGAAAGCTTTTTGTCTTTCCGCCTCGTCCGGGTGCTTCACCCAGAGTTCATAGACAAGGTCGCTGAATTCCCGCTCTCCCTGGAGCCGACCTAAAATCATATCGATCTCTCCGACCACCAGCTCGAACATGTTAATTTTTCGGTCCAAAATCTCCAGCATATAGTCCTCAAGACTTCCCGCGGAACAGAAATTGTAAATCTGAACTTCGTTTTCTTGCCCAATTCGATGGATGCGGCCAATCCGCTGCTCGATCTGCATGGGATTCCAGGGCAGATCGCAATTGATCATCACGTGACAAAACTGCAGGTTGTGCCCTTCTCCTCCGGTTCCCGTGGCGAGTAGGATAGGGCACCCTTCCTGGAACGTCTTAATGGAGTCCCGTTTTTGGGCCGGAGTCATCCCGCCACGGTAGACCTCATGAGGCATTTTATGCTCTTTCAGGATTTGATGGAAATACTCCAGTGTCTCAAGATAATTCACAAAAATAATCTTTTGTTCCGGTGAAACCTGCAAAAGTTCGATCACCCGCCGGATCTTTCCTCCCATCCGAATGGACCTGCCCATTTCCAACAACTTTTTTGCCTGTTTGCTTGTCCCGTCCAGGCCCTGGAGGCTTAGCTTCTCCAGCATCTTCAGGGACGCAAAATGAGAAGATCCAGCCGCTTCTAAGAGCTTGCGAAGCGCCATCTTCGAAAGAACCGAAGAGCCACGATCGGTCTGTTCTGTCACAAACTGGCTGATCCCCTGGTAGAAGGCTTCCTCATCGGGCAACGGGTCAACTCGAATGGTGAAAGCGAAGCGGGGCGGGATATGCAACTGGGTAACCGAACGAGTGTTTCGAATCATGACCTCTTTTAGAAGTTGTCTCAGCTTCTCCCTGTTTCGGGGGTCTGTTGGGTTGCCTCGGGCCACGAATTCTTCCTTGAATGCCTTTCGCGTCTTGAGATGGCCTGGCTTCAAAAGGGTGACCAGATTGTAAAGTTCCTCCAGATTATTCTGCACGGGTGTGGCAGTGACGAGCAGCAAGAAGGTTTTTTGAATGGCATTCACCAGCTTCCAATTGAGGGTGGAGCGGTTCTTCAGGTGATGCGCTTCATCCACGATCACCATGTCATAAGCGCGAGCGGTTACAGCATCGAAATGGCGTTTGCTTTTTGCCGTCTGAATGGAGACCAGTAGAAACGGTTCCTTCCAGAATCGCTCCGGATCTTCCCGAAACACGGGATCGTTTGAAGTGACAAAGGAGAGGCCAAATTTGTCACTAAGTTCCTCTTGCCATTGATTCACCAGAGAACTGGGCGTTAGCACCAGAGCCGAACGAACCAGACCACGGAGCATGTACTCTTTCAGTACAAGGCAGGCCTCAATCGTTTTGCCGAGCCCCACCTCATCTGCCAGGATGGCCCTGCCGCGGAAGGTCTTCATGATTTTTCGAGAGGTCTCTTCCTGGTACCAGAGGGATTGAACGTTATTGATAGTGGGAAGGCAAATGAGCTGGTCGTATGACGTACGGAAAGAGAGCTTATAGGCACTCAGTGCCAGATCGATGACGGCGACATCGCTGGTGCGATGCTCCTTTATGACACGGAGAATCGGTTCTTCGTCGATTTCATACACGATCTTCAAATCCGGAAGACTCTCTCCTGCTTGCCCTTTGGCCCCCTCCGTTTTTTCCCTTTCCCCTGATATGTTCTGTTGGGGAGCTGCCTCAGGAACCTTTTTTTTGCGCTTCTTTTCGGCTAAAGCTTCTCTGGTGGAATCACCACGTTCCGGAAGTCTGAAACGTTCCCTGTTTCGGCAAAGCTCCAAATACCTTTCCGCTTCTTTTTTGTCTTTTTTTGTGAGTTTTCCGTGCAGCGATGCCGGATTCTGGAGCAGAGTTTGAAGAGTCTCCTTGGCCAGACCGTAGTCTCCTTGTCCGAAAGCCAAACTTCCCAGTGCGTGTAGATGCCGCTTGTTGGAAATCAAGGCATGTTCCCAACCGTGTCGGAGCACGGTCAAGGTCATCGAATCGTCCTCGAGAATTGCGGCGGCACTCAGTGCTATGCGATAACTACTCGCATGGGACGGATGCAGCCTGAGCCCTTTCATGGCCCAGTTGAAGGCGCTGCGATATTCTCTTCTCTGATAGTCATCGGATGCGAACCAGTTGTGCTCTTCCAGTTTCTCGCGGCGAAGCAGCCGGTTCCTTTCCTGGCGCCGCGCCGTGCGCTTCTGTTCACGCTTTTTCTTTTTTTTCAGGTTTCGATCAACAGCCATTCTTTCAGCTCCGGAAACCAGCTACTGATATTGACTGATACTGACAAGAACCCGCTTTTGGGCGCAACTATACAACACTATGGCTTGTGTGTCAACCAAAAAGACGTCACAACATATGGGGTTTTGGGCTGGGGGGTATCACATCAGACCTCTTTCCTTGAGTGATAGATGACCTTTTTTTGTGATAATTATGTGATCCAGGACAGGTATTCCAAGGATTTTGCCGGCTTCAATTAGCTGTCTCGTTATAGCTATATCATCAGGGCTGGGTTTGAGTATGCCTGATGGGTGGTTGTGAGCAACGATTATGGAGGCCGCCCGATCGGATATGGCATCTACAAACACCTCGCGCGGGTGAACCTGGTTTGTATTAAGAAGGCCAACAGTCACCACCCGATTTCCGATAACCTCATTTGCTCCGTTCAAAGAAATACAAATGAAATATTCCTGCTTTTTGTCGGCAATATGTGAAATAAGGGGCAAAACATCTTCTGCCTTTTGAACAAAGATGCTTTCCTTTAATAGTCTCCTCCTTGCAAGTTCAAAAGAGGCCACAATCTGGCATGCCCTGGCAAAACCAACACCCTCTATCGAGATAAGGGCCTTTACATCTATCTTTTTCTTATCCTTATCAAGCTTTCGCAGGATGGCGTGAGCTACTTGAAAGACATCTTTTCCCTTTACTCCGCTTCCAAGGAGGATAGCAAGAAGTTCTGAATCCGAAAGTGCTTCCGGCCCTTTGGCAGCCAGTTTCTCTCGCGGTCTGTCGAAATTGGGAATATCCTTAATACGCTTCAAGGTTATTTCCGGTTTTCCAGTTCAATAACCCCCCGCAATTGCTTTAAGATGCCCTCTCTTACCTTTCTATTCTTTGTCTTGCGAAAGAGCTTCAAGAGGGTGATTTCTTCCTTGTTGAGGGGTTGAAAGGTTTCAAGGCGGTTTCCTCCGGGAGTGTATCTCAAGGCGAGGTCTGAGACTCTGGGAATTCTTTCTCCTTCCCCCAAAAATGCGGTAATATTAACGCCAAGGGCCTCCGAGATCTGTTCCAAGCGCATGACAGAGATTCTGGTTGAGCCCTTCTCATATTTTTGAATTTGCTGAAAAGAGATACCTATTCTCTCGGCCAATTCAATCTGAGAGAGACCCCAGCCCTTCCTTATCTGTTTAATTTTCAGGCCAATCTTTTCGTCGATCAATCGCCCCTTCCTTCAATGAACACATTTTCTTAATAAGGGTCCCAAAGTCGGGGTATCGGCATCTGGATTCCCGCTTTTGCGGGAATGACAATTGTATCTAATTGTCCGTCATTCCCGCATAGGCGGGAATCCTGAGAATTGGTGCATCTTTTGAGTTATCTGAAGTTGTTAAAAAATTACATAGAATTCAGGAAAAGTCTAACAACTGGTGGTGGTATTTTGGGGTTGACATTTCTATCCTCTTAGTTGTATTCAGATTGAAAAAGGGGGGATAAATGGAAAAGAAGAGAATCCTTATCGCAGATGACGAAGAAATTGTGAGGATTTTACTGCCTGAGGCCCTGAGACTTTATGATTACGAAGTAGATGTTGTAGAAAATGGACTTGAGGCAATCAGCCATATTGACAAGAAATCGTATGATTTAATTATCACGGACTACATGATGCCCGAGATGGATGGGCTTGAATTAACACGAAGGATAAAGGCAAAATACCCCTATACTCCCATTCTTATAATCACTGGCTACGGACCTGTACATGATCTCCTGAAAAGTGGGGCCACGGCCTGTATTATGAAACCATTCAAAATCTCCGAGCTACAAAACATGGTAAAAAACATCCTGAACCCTGAACCCTGAACCTGTGAACGGTTACCCTTGTTTTTCCCTGGCAAATGCCCTGGCTTTTTCAGCCAGATCCTTTAAACGTTCATCCACCAACCGGAAGAGGGACCCCGGGGGATACGTTCCATCTTTACGCATCCTGCCCGCCCTCATGCCCGTAAGTATTTGAACGCCCTGTTCAATCGTCTTTATAGGATAGATGTGAAACCTGCCATCTTTGACCGCTTTTACCACGTCACTTCTTAGCATGAGGTCCTTCACACTCTTAGCGGGAATGATGACACCTTGTTTGCCCGTGAGCCCCTTGTGTTTGCAGATATCAAAGAACCCCTCGATCTTGCGGGTCACCCCGCCAACAGGTTGGACCTCCCCCTTCTGGCTGACCGAGCCGGTCACGGCAATGCCTTGAAAGATTGAGACATTGGCAATGGCAGAAAGAAGGGCAAAGAGTTCTGTGCTGGATGCACTGTCCCCTTCAATCATGCCGTAGGTCTGCTCAAAGCAGAGGCTGGCCGTGAGCGTCAGAGGCTTGTCCTGTGCAAAGTGTTCCCGCAAATAACTGCTCAGGATAATAACGCCTTTGGTGTGGATCTTGCCACTCAACCGGGACTGTCGATCAATCGTGATGACACCTTCTTTTCCCATGGAGACATTGGCCGTGATCCGGTCGGGTTTGGCGAACGTGTGGTCACCGGTTTGCAAAATGCTCAGACCGTTGATCTGGCCCGCCTTGTAACCATCGACCTCGATCCAGAAGATGTCTTTCTTGATCAGTTCCTGGACATGCTCTTCAATCAGGTTTGACCGATAGATCTTCTTTTCTATCGCCTTTTCTACATGGGATGCAGCAATATACCTCTTTTTCTCCTGTACGGCCCAGTAATTGGCCTCCTTGATGATATCGGCAATGGCCCCTAACTTAAGCGTCATCTTGTCTCTGGTGCCAGTTAACTCCATACTGTATTCCAGGATTCTGGCAATCCCTGTGCGGTCAATATGTCTGAGGCCCTCTTCCTCACAGAATCTGGCCATACAGCAAAGGCATTCCCGGAGCCTGGTTTTGTTCCGATCGGCCCGATCATCTAAGTGCGCCTTGATCTTGAACATCTCTTTGAACCGATCGTCATAGATGTAGAGAAGTTCATAGATATAGGGATGGCCGGTTATCACGAGTTTAACCTCCAGAGGCACTGGTTCGGGCTTCAGGGTTTTGGTGGTTATAAATCCGAACATCTCGCCCAGATCTTCTATCTTAACCTCTTTGTGCCTGACCGCCCGTTTAAGGGCCTCCCATGACATGTACCATTTCAGGATGTCGGTCGCCTTCAGGACCAGGTATCCCCCATTGGCCTCGTGCAGGGCCCCGGGCTTGATCATGGTAAAGTCAGTAACAAGGGCGCCAAAGACGGCTTCCCGTTCCATCTTGCCAAAAAGAGCGGGGTAAGTAGGACTTGAGGTATAAACAACAGGGGCCCCCTGGGTCTCAGAATTGTCAACAAGCACGTTGACCCTGTATTTGCTCATGTCCGGACGCGGGGGCATCACGAGAAAAAGCCCTTCAGCAGCCTGTACCTCAGGTTTTTTTCGGAAATCATTAATATGGTCCAGGACATCCTGTTTTGCGGCCTCGAGGTACTCAAGTACATGGGCATGATCCTTGAATCTTGCCAGGGTGGGGTGCATCCTTTTCCCGACCACCGCGAGGGCCACTTCATGATCCAGCTTCCCGCGGCGTTCTATGTACTCGGACTCGAACTCCCCTATTTCAGTCAAGGCCTGGTTCATTTCCACTGACAACCTGTCGCCCCTGTCACGCAGGGCTTTCTTTTCTTCTGGAGAGTATTTGGCAAGCTCCTCCGGGGGGATGATCTTGCCATCCTTTCCCGGGATGATGGAAACCCCTTGAGAATCAACCTGTAACAAGAAGCCTTCCGTCTCCACCTTTTCTCTCAGGCCATCGATGATCTCACGGCGTTTGTTTTCAAATTCCTGCCGGATGACCTGCTCCTTGTAACGATAGTCATCGGTGCTAAAGGCTGCTGGGATGTCGCCTTTCAGGGCCTCAATCACCTCATCCATTGCCATTTTCAGCTCTTTCCCACGGCCGGTGGGCAGTTTCAAGGCCCGGGGTTTGTCAGGTTCTTTAAAGTTATACACATAGCACCAGTCGGGGGGCGGCGGCTGTCTTCTTGCCACTTTTTCCAGCAACGCCCGGGCCATGTACGTGGCGCCTGTGTCAGTAATTCCTGCTACATAGATGTTGTATTCCGGATCGGCCATCCCAATGCCGAACTTTATGGCTTCAATGGCCCGTTTTTGGCCCACGACTCCTTGCTTTGCAGGACAGAGTTTTTCAGTGGAATCAACCTCAACACTCTTGGGATCAATGCGAAATCGCAGGTCCTTTGCAGCCAGCTCTTTGAATTTTTTGGCCATTGCTCCCCCTTTTCTGATTGCGGATTGCGGATTGCGGATTGCGGATTGCGGAATGAAAGGCCCAATTCCAGTAACCATTGATGAGTATCGAGTATCCAGGGCTGGCCACTAACCCGCAATTGGGATCGTGTAATCGAAATCCGCATTCCGCATTGCGCCTATCGGCTTGAAGACATCCCCGAAATCCGTTTGGCCCGTTGTCATTTGTTATTGTTTACTGTTTACTGTTTACTGACCACTGACCACTGCCCACTGCCCACTGACCCTTGCCCCTTATCATCTCTCCGTTGCTCGTGCCTTTACCTTCTCATACAAGGAAACATATTCCCGGGCCGATTTTTCCCAGGAAAAGTCCGCCTGCATCCCGTTTTGTACCAGCTTCATCCAGCCCGGTCTATCTTCAAAAACCTTTACAGCGTCCTTGATCTGGTCCAGAAAAGCCCCTGGTTCATACTCCACAAATTTAAAGCCGGTCCCCTCCCCTGAGTTCCTGTCAAACGCCTGGACGGTATCATCAAGGCCTCCTGTGGCCCGGACAATAGGGACCGTTCCGTATTTCAAGCCATAAATCTGAGTCAATCCGCACGGTTCATACTGGGACGGCACCAAAAGCATGTCAGCACCCGTTATGATGCGGTGGGCAAGGGCTTCATCAAAGCCGATTCTGACTGCAACGTTTTCCGGGTATTTTTTCCCCAGTTTCAGGAAAAGAGCCTGATATGTCTCCTCGCCTGCGCCCAGGATCACCAGTCCTGCATCCAGCCTCACGATGTCTTCTACGATCTGGGCCAGCAAATCACACCCTTTTTGTGCCGAAAGCCGGGACACCATCCCCAGGAGCGGCCTATCTACAAAGCGCTGAGGGAGGCCCAACTCCTTGACAAGGTCTGCTTTGCATTTCTTCTTACCGTTCATATTGTCGAGGCTGTAGTGGTTGGTGATATGCTCATCCGTAGCAGGGTTCCAGGAACTGTAGTCTGCCCCGTTAAGAATACCATAAACGTCAGCAGATCTTTTCCCAAGGATACTATCCATGCCCATTCCGAATTCAGGGGTCTGGATTTCCCGGCTGTATCGGGGACTCACCGTGGTCATGGCATCCGCATATACAATACCCGCCTTCAAGAGGCTAATCTTGCCCCAATATTCAATCCCTTCCGGATTTAACTCAGTGGCTGGAACGCCACATGTGGTCAGCTTTGCTGCAGGAAAGATCCCCTGATAACCCATGTTGTGAACCGTAAAAAGAGAAGCGGTGTGAGAGAAAAAAGGATCCTCCCGGTAGATAGTTTTCAGGTACGTGGGGATCAATCCGGTTTGCCAGTCGTGGCAATGGACGATGTCAAAAGAAAACCCCACCACTCTGGCAAAAAGGAGGGCAGCGCGGCTGAAAAAGGTAAACCGCTCCAGGTTGTCACGATAGTCCCCTTCCGGAGTACCATATAAGTTTGGCCGGTCAAAGAGGTCTCCCCTGTCAAAGAAATAGACAGGGACTCCTTCTGTAGTTGCCGTTTCCAGCACATCACCCTGAAGCATCCTCTCTCCAAGAGGAACTTCAAGCCTTGATAGGGCCTTTCGAGTGGGAAAGTTTCCCTCCTTGACCATCCGATAAAAGGGAAGTGCCACCCTGACATCCACACCCATCTTCTTGATGGCGTTGGGGAGGGAACCTGCCACATCAGCGAGGCCACCGGTCTTGGCAAACGGAGCCACCTCCGATGCCAGAAACCAGACCTTCATGTCATTTGTCATTTGTCAATAACGGAGTGCCTAAAGTGAACTAAAGTGCCTAAAGTGAACTAAAGTTGAAAATCCCAATTCCACATTGCACCTGTCAGCTTGAGAAGATTCCGCATTCCAAGGTGATTGGCCTAGCCCGTTGTCCGTCGTGTTCGCCTTTGAGCTTTAAGCCTTCAGCTTTCAGCTCATCGACTGACCACTGACTTCTGACTTCTGACTTCTGACTTCTGACCTCTGATCACTGACCACCCTCCGGGGCGTAGGCCCCTCCGGGCCGGAGGCTAACCACCGACATTGTCCCGTTCGACTGCCTCAATTAGATCATCGTAGATATCAGGTGCAGAATAGATCACGCGGTTCCATGATGGAATCTGGGTGCCTTCTTTTTCTTGCCTTGCCTGCTCCCAGGCCGTGGCAATAAAATCTCTGAAGTGCCAGACAGTGCGTTCTTCCTGATGCCGATCATAGCTCAGGTCATTCGACTCGGAATCGTCACTGTAACTTTTCACAAAGGTCAAGGCCGTGCTGTAATAGGTGTGCTGCAGCATGTCAATAAAGGCATCATTAATGGGCATGCCGTGTGAACGTATGTAGTTCAGATAGAACTTGGCAATGTCCACCACCATCCTGTGAAGGCCGCCCCTAACATCTTTTTCAGACAGCGCCTGATGTTTATGCTCATAGTTTCTGCAAAGATCGATCTGAGCAATCTTTTTCAGTGTAAGACGATTATATACTTCAGACAGGGTGCTCACCTCAAGGCCCCAGTCATAGGCGATGTTTATGGCCCGGGCAAGCCGGGTTAAGAAGCTGAACTCCCCGGCCAGGGGATAGCGGAACGTGCGATGATACCGGAAGAATTGTTCCAGCACGTGGTGTCGCCGATCATGCATGATGTCGGCCAGGGCTTCCACAAAGGGGGCCACAAAAAGCCGTTTGGCTCTTCCTTTCATCTCCATCTCGGTGGGTGAAATGCGGGCGTAATAGCCTTTGCAAAATTCAAGGTCGTTGTTGGGGTTGGCCGTGGGCTCAATAAGGCGACCGAGAAGCAACCGGTCGTAGGTGACGATATCGCAGTCATGCAGCGCAATCACATCACAGACCTCGGTGGCAAAGAGATATCCGAGGGTAATCCACACAGACTGGCCCTTTCCCGGCACACCCACAGGGATTTTTTGATCACGGAGCTGTTTGAAGATCGTCTGGATTCTCGGCCCATCAACCCAGATCACCTTTACGTCCACGTCCTTCTTTTTTAGCCTGAAGAAATAGTCTCTGGCTTCCCTGAACTCTTTTTCTTCTTTTGCGCCTCCCAGGGCCACCGCAATAGAAGACACGTAGTTCACCTGGTTGATCTGTTCAATGATGTTATCCAGTACCCCGGGCACATGGATTTCATCATACAGGGAGGGCAACAAAAGGCTGATACAGAGGTGTCTGGAGAATTCCTCTAATTTCTTCTCCAGCCGCGCCAGATGCTCTTCAGGGTCAAACAGATCGTAAAATCCGTGGATGGTTGTAATAAGACCCTCTTGATGAAATTCACTCACGAGCACACCTCCTTTATTGATTGACGATTGACGATTGACGATTGACGATTGATGATTGTTGATTGTTGATTGACGATTGACGATTTGTTTTTTTCAATTTTCAATTTTCAATTTTCAATCTTCAATCCTAATGCTGTACGCGGCATATCAACATGATGCGCAAATCCATCACATTTGTATTGGTTGGTCCGGTCTTGACAAGGTCTCCAAGCCTTTCAAAAAATGGATAGGCATCGTTGTTGAACAAGTAATCCGCCGCTTTCAGTCTTAGGGCTTGAGCCCTTTGAATGGTCTGATTGTCAGCAACAGCACCGGCGGCATCGGTCGGGCCGTCGGTCCCATCCGTCCCAGCACTCAGCACCACAATTTGTTGTCCCAGAAGGGTAGACAGGTCCACAGCCGCAGCAAGCACAAATTCCTGATTGCGCCCCCCCAGGCCCTGTCCCCTGATTGTTACCGTAGTCTCACCCCCTGACAGGACGCAGGCAGGGGGAGAAAGGGGATGCCCACTGTTCAAGATCTCTTTGGCTATGCCGACGTGGACACGGGCAACCTCTCTGGTCTCCCCTTCGATCATGGTTGAAAGCACCAGCGTATGATACCCAAGATCAAGAGCCTTTTTTTCAGCGGCCAGGACGCATGCAAGGTTGCTTCCCACAATCACGCTTTGCGTACGCGTAAAGACCGGATCTGCTGGCTTTGGGGTCTCGGCAACCTTCCCCTCAATCCCTTTCTGGATATGATTCAAAACAGTTTCAGGCAGCTTTTCACGGATTCCGTATTTGTCAAAGATGTTCATGCAATCCTGAAAGTTACTGGAATCTGGGACTGTGGGGCCTGAGGCGATGACATCCAGGTCGTCTCCGATAACATCTGAGAGCATCAGGGAGATCAGGGTTGCAGGGTAGGCCGCCCGCGCCAGGCCGCCCCCCTTGACCCTGGATATGTGCTTGCGGACCGAGTTGATCTCATGGATTGTGGCCCCGCAGGCAAGGAGGATCTTTGTCGTATCCTGCTTGTCACGAAGGCTGAGGCCTTCGACCGGAATGGGAAGGAGGGCCGATCCGCCACCTGAGATCAAACACAGGACCATATCTTTTTCCCCTGCCCTCGAGGCTAAGTCCAGGATGGCATGGGCCCCTTCCAGGCCGGCCTCATCGGGCACCGGATGGCCTGCCTCGATGACCTTTACGCCACTAAGTTCGGCTAGGTGACCGTATTTCACAGTGATAAGACCCTCGGTGACTCTTTCCCTTAGGGTCTCTTCCACTGCCCTGGCCATGGGCGCCCCGGCCTTTCCTGCCCCGATCACATAGATGCGCTCAAACTCGGCAAGGTCATACACCTTCCGGTCAATCAGGAGCCGATCGCTTTCCCGCCTGAAATATCGTTTGACGGCTGCAGCGGGTTCTACGGCCTTAAGGCCTGCCCTGAAGATGTCAAGTGCATCCTTTCGCATTCGCCCAAGATCTCTTGCCGCCATTTTACCTCCCTGTCAATTGACGATTGATCTACGACTTCATGGCAAGCCCCCCGCAGAGCCAAGGGTTTTCAGGCATAACAAAAGTCACTGACATTCAGTTATTTATATGATGCCCTGTCTATTGTCAAATGAAGGCTCGACCGTTAGCCTCTGAGCGCGAAAATCCAAGGGTCGGTCGTGCAGTCGTTGCTACCCAATCCAAGCAATTGAGGGGGATTTTTTTTGAAATTAAATATGTGAAGATCTATAGGATCTCGGTTCACCAACATTCGACCCAAGAGATTGACAGAACTTATGATTTGAGTTACAAAGCTTCAATAAAATTGTTGGATTGGCCGGTAACGATTGTGGCAAGCTATTGCCACTCGGGGTTTGGATAGAGAAGGGAGAAGTAATGTCCAAAACAACCTCACAAGAAAATCGTCCCCAACGTCTCCTGCTGTCAAGCGTGTTCGGTCCCTTTGGCGTTGACGATGCGTATGGACGTAAAGAAAACATAATGGAACTGTTTCACAACCAGGTTACGAAAGCCCAGGAGATGGGCTCCTGGCGTTTCCAGCATCGATCGTTCGGTTTATACTTTCTGGCCGTTAACATCAACGCCGATGTGACAGTGCTGGATTTCCCGACCCGAAAACGGTTTATGCGGGAGCTAAAAAAAGGCTACGATGTCGTCGGCATTTCGTTTATAACGCCAAACTTTGTCAAGGCGAAGGAAATGGCACGACTCACGAGGCAGATATCCCCGGAATCAACCATCGTGCTCGGCGGCCATGGCGCGGCGATTGATGGGGTGGAGCATCTGATTGACTGCGATCATGTGGTCAAGGGCGAAGGAATTCGCTGGCTGAGATCCTTTTTGGGGCAGGATCCAGACGTCCCCTTTGTGCACCCTACTCTGTCCATCGCCGAGCGACAGGCGATATTCGGGGTTCCGTTCCCCGGACCTGGGGCCAACCTGCTGGTGCCCGGGGTGGGATGTGTCAATGGCTGTAAGTTCTGCTGCACTTCGCACTTTTTCGGCCGAAGATACACAGCCTACCTCTCGACGGGCAAACAAGTCTTTGATACTGCACAAAGAATTGCTGACGAACGAGGCATTGATGAGTTTTTCATCATGGACGAAAATTTTCTCAAGGACCACCAACGGGCACAGGACCTGTTAGCTGAAATGGAACGACATCAGCGTTACTTCACTTTTCAGCTTTTTTCTTCAGCCGAGGCCGTCACCGCGTTTGGTGTCGGCAATTTGGTCCGTCTCGGTGTGAATTTTGTTTGGATTGGTTTCGAGGCCTCTGGCAGGAAGGGAAACTTTGAAAAGAACAAAGGCATTGATGCCAAGCGTCTCACAAAGGAGCTGCGCGACCGGGGCATCATCGTTCTGGCTTCTGGAATCTTGTGCCAGGAACATCATACGCAGGAGAATATTCAAACAGACATCGATTTTCTGGTCGGGTTAGAGGCAGACTTAGTTCAGTTCATGCTATTGACTCCGTTGCCGGTAACTGCACTTTACCAGGACCATAGGAGACGTGGCCTTCTTCGACAGGATCTGCCCTTTGAGGAGTGGCACGGCCAAAAATATCTTACTTTCCGCCATCCCGAATTTCCTGGGGATTCTGCTGAAAAATGGATAATGGCTGCTTTTCGTAAGGATTATGAGGTGAACTCGAGCTCTATGTACCGCGTGGTCGAAACTGTGTTTCGCGGGTATCGCCACCTCGCCGCTTTGCCACGACGGGATGCTTGCCTCGAGGTCCGGATGCAGCAGTTCAGACGTAGAACATTACAATATGCCGGCATCTTACCCCTTGTCACCAGATACGCCGTAAACGAGATTGAGCGCGCACGTGCGATGGCCTTGGATCGTGAGATAGTTAAACTTTTTGGCGAACCATCCATGAAAGAAAGGCTCCGACGCTTCATTATGCTGGCCCTGGCGATGCGCTGGAAGCTAAGATGCCGTTTTTTTGGCGATGGAATTCAGCCTTCGACCATCGTGACCAAGTTCAAGTCCGACGCCAAAAATATCGCGGCGGTTTCGAGTACGATAGTCCCTTCCCCGAGCGTCAAGGAACCCTTGGAAACTGCTTCCCGCAAAGCCGCCGTCGCATCCCATGGCTAGTGTAGAAGTGAGCCAGGTGCAGCTTCGTAAATGACGACCGGACGGTCATAGCTGGGCCTCCGGCTCGTAGCGCCTACGGCTCGGAGAGAGTCCGGTTAAGGAATAAACTTCGCTAAGCGAAGATACATGCCGATCCTATATTTATTGGGAGAAGGCCAGAGCCATCAGGGAAGCAAAGGGCAAATGCACTTGATGGGGACTCGGGGTATGGCCAGCGGCATGCGGTGAAAGATAACGAGAGCTGCCAGCAAGAAGCCAGATATAGTGACAGCACGTTCAGTCCTTTGCTATTTGATGGTGAGGAAATTGAAGGTAAACGGAATTGAAGTTGCTTTAAAGCTGAATATCACTCCGCCGGCAGTTAGCAAAGCTGTGATTCGAGGGCAGTCTGTCATAGCTGGTACAGGTGTCGAAAAACACTTATTAGAATGTTAATATTTCACGGACGTCCCCTATTTCCCTATTTCCCTAATCGTAATAGTTCACCGCAGAGTGCGCAAAGGACGCAGAGTGGCAGTAAGTGAAAAGCGAAAGGCGAAAGGAAATGTATACAAAACTAAAAGCAGCGCTAATTGATTTAGCTGAAGAAAATGGTCTCCTGGAAAGTGAGGTCAACATAACAGCCAAGATCCTGACGGCCAAAGAGGCTATAGGTGAGACAGAAAGGAAGGATTTTCCCTTACTTCAGGGTAAGGAGTTCTTAATCCAGGCGGATTTCAAGAATGCCCTGGGGCAGGCATTTACAGATGCCCCAAGCAATTTTAAGGGTAAGCTTAAAGAAATACTGGAGCTAAAATTAACAGATAACAGTGATCGAGCCCTTTTTATCGCTACGCTGAACGCCGTAATGCGTTACCTGGATGCAGCCAACAAGACTATTCACTGCAAAAATAAGGAACCTGAATTATGCGCCAGGGAGATAGTAAGGACAATCATTGATAAATACGGCGCTGATGTCAACATTGGAATTGTTGGATTTCAGCCAGCCATAATAGATAATTTTTCTAAAAACTTACCGACTCAAAATATCAAAGTAACAGACCTCGATAAAGACAATATTAACAAAGTAAAGTATGAGGTGTTTATCTGGGATGGCAGGGAAATGGCGGAAGAGCTTTTTAAAACCTGCGATGTCATTTTGGCGACAGGCTCAACAATAGTAAATAATACACTGTCCCGGTTGATTTTTCTCTCAGAGAAATACCAAAGGCCACTATACCTCTATGGGACAACAATTGCCGGAGTCAGCAAGATTTTGGACTTGAAAAGGCTATGTTTTCAAGCTTCTTAAAGTCAGGATCTACTCATGAAAGCAGTTAGCGATTTGAAAAAATACGGAGTGTTTTAAATAAGATCTAAATTTTTTGCGAACGCTAAGGGGTTAAAATTGCGATTTCCTCTCATCCCCTTTTTGTGAAATTTAAGATAAATCCCTTGTCGTAATCATCATCATGTATGAGTGTCTTGAAACATTTTCTCTTAAGATAGAAATTTGCACTTTCTATCTCTTTTATAACATCTTCTAATTCCATATCAGCCAGATTCCATAGGGACTCATCCCTCTTATGGTGCTTTGGGTAGACTAAAAGTAAGCCATCAATTTTTAGAACCCTGTACACCCAATTATAGATTTCCCTTCTTTCTTGCGGCTGCATGTAATGCAATACATCGTAAAGCAGAACCGTATCAATTGATTCATCCTTTAGGTCAATTTTCAAATCTCCTGATGTCCTTATTATCAATATATTTCTTAGTCCCTTCGATTCTGCTATCTGCGTCAATTTATCCAAAGGTTCCCTGTCCTTATCTACTGCATATACTTTGCCTTCTTTCCCCACCACTTTAGCGGCTGGAATTGTGTAGTGGCCAACCCCACAGCCAAAATCCAATATAAGTTGTCCTTTTCTAATGCCGATATCCTTCAAAAATACCTCCCCATTCCCTCCTATCCACTTTTCAATATCGGTTTTCATATTTTTTTACCTTAACCCTCTTTCCTCCCTTTATCTACGTCTGCCCCGGAGGAAAGGCCCGGGGTGGGGGGCACTAATGAGGCTGAAACAATGATAAAGGCGCATTTTTGATAGCGCAACCGGAAATGTATTGTACAATGTCGAAAATGAATTGGCAAAACTTACAGCAATTCCCGACCATCACCTGCG
>JAGMBW010000126.1 GCA_023129535.1 Desulfobacterales bacterium | reverse complement strand
TACTCCAATCGTGAGCGGAGCGAACTAAGTTTCGATGAAAACTCTGCTTCATATTTGCTGCGCGCCCTGCGCCATATATCCCTTGAAGATCCTTCGATCAGAGCGGTTCGAGGTCATAGGCTTTTTTTACAACCGCAATATCCACCCTTACCAGGAATGCCAGCGCCGTGAGAACGCCCTCAAAATCTATGCTGAGCAGGTTGGTTTAAAGGTCATCTATCAGGATGGCTATGATATGGAAACATTCCTGCAAAACGTGGTGTTTCGTGAAGAAAATCGTTGTAATTACTGCTACCACGACCGCCTCAAGACCGCAGCAATTATTGCCAGACACGGCAAGTTTGATTGTTTCACCTCCACCCTTTTGCAGAGCAAATTCCAGAAGCACGACATGATACGCTCGATCGGGGAGAGCCTTGGAAAATCGTATGGTGTGCCGTTCCTGTACAGGGACTTTCGAGAGGGTTGGAAGGAAGGGATTGAGACCTCAAAGCGTCTCAACATGTACCGCCAGCAATACTGCGGATGCATTTACAGCGAAAAGGACCGATTTTATAAGAGCACAGAGCATGGAGTACAGAGCATGGAGCACAGAGCATGGAGCAAATAAAATGACAAGTGTTGGTTTTTGATCAAAGGAGGGACTCGGCGTTTTTCTGCATACGTTCAAAATCGTCCCGGCTCAAACCCGCGCCAAGGACGATTCTTCTTGCCTGTTCTTCAGTGACTAGATCTGAAGGTTCGTGGGCATCCGAGTTTACGACCAATTCCGCGCCCAGTTTCTTAGCCAACTTCGCCACATGGCCGTTTGTCAGGCTGTGTCCCTTGCGAGCCGAAATTTCCAGAAAAATTCCTTTCTCCGCTGCCATTCGCACCTCTTCCTCGGAGATGAGGCCCGGGTGGGCCAGGATGTCAATATCTGCAACCAGGGCTGCGCGATTGGTACCAGGAATGACAGGCTCTGCAATGGTTTCCCCGTGTACGACAACAACTTTGGCCCCAAGGGAACGCGCCTCTTCGGCCAACTGCGCGATTTGAGAGGGCGGGATATGCGTCAACTCGATGCCGGGTACGGCCTTGATCCGGTTGACGTAATTCAATCTTTCCAATACAGCCACAATGCGGGGGATGATAAAATCGAGGTTGGAGGCATCACCGTGGTCCGTAATACCTATGGCCTTGATACCGAGTACTTCTGCCCGGTGAACCAATTCGGATGGAACCAGGACGCCATCGCTGAAAATAGAATGAGTGTGGAGATCAATCACGGCCGCCTACATCTTATATTTGCCAAAATCGTCAGGAGAAAGCTTCTCTAAATAGTCCTTCCATTTCATCCCCTCTTCGCTCTTGTCCCATGCTTCAGGCTCCCTGTCCAGCCGCTTTGATTTCTGGACTACGGTGTCGGCAACAAATATGGGACACTCGGCCCTGAGTGCCAGGGCAATAGCATCGCTGGGGCGGGCATCTATATTGTATGGCTGGCCATCAAGAGAGAAATAGATCTGGGCAAAGAATGTATTATCTCTCAGATCGCACACTTCCACCCTGGATATTTTTACCTTCAGCACATCAATGAAATTCTTGAACAGATCATGGGTCATGGGGCGAGCGAAGCGGACCTTCTCCAGTTCTGTGGCAATGGCGGTCGCCTCCAGGATACCGATCCAAATGGGAAGTGCGTATTCTCCATTGACGGCTTTCAAGATGACGATAGGGGTGTTTGAAGCCGAGTCTATGGTTAAACCTGAAACTCTCATTTCATGCAACATTCGACATTCCTCCATTTTCCTGATAGTACTCTCCACGGCCCTTGCCGACAGGGTTCCCCAGCAAGGAATGTGAAAAGGCCTCCACAATTCTCACGGGCAAAATGTCGCCCACACATGCCGTGGCATCCGCCCCGTTAGCAAAGTTGACAATCCTGTTGCATGGGGCGCGCCCTGCCATCTGGTCAGGCGATTTTTTGCTACGTCCCTCCACCAGGACCTCCTGGGTGGTTCCCACAAGGGCCTTATTTTTTTTCAGGGTGAGCTCCTTCTGAACCTCCAGCAGGGTGCTGAAGCGTTCACCTTTTACGGCATCCCCGACCTTGTTGGAAAACCTGGCAGCCGGAACATTTGGACGCTCAGAATACTTGAATAAAAAGAAGCTGTCAAATCCTACTTGCCGGACAAGATCTACGGTGGCTTCAAAGTCAACCGCTTCTTCACCTGGAAAACCAACAATGATATCAGAAGTTATTGCAATATCAGGCCGGACTTTGGACAATTTTGCAACTTTCTTGAGATAAAAGTCCCTTGAGTATCCTCTGTGCATGCGCCTCAGCACGCGATCCGAGCCGGACTGAACCGGCAGGTGAATGTGAGGGGCAAGTTTGTCGAGCCTGCAAAAGGCGTCAATCAACCGATCCGACAGGTCCTTTGGATGCGAGGTCGTGAAACGTATGCGCCGCAAGCCCGCGATATCGTTAACACGTTCAAGGAGCGCCGGGAAATCACATCCGTGTCCGTTTTTTTGTCCATATCCATTTACGTTCTGGCCCAAGAGCGTGACCTCAGAAACACCATTTTCTACCAAACACCGTATTTCTTCAAGTATTTCCCCCGGTTTCCGGCTGACTTCACGTCCTCTTACATACGGTACCACACAATACGTACAGAAGTTATCGCAACCCTGCATGATGGTCACAAAGGCCGTGGCACGCTCCGCCTCGAACACTGGTCCATTAATATACAGAGGTTCCAAAGCCCCTCTTGGACTTATGTCCACAATCCGCTTCTTTCGATCTTCCACGTACTGTACAAGGGAAGGGAGCCGCCCAAGGGCAAAGGTTCCAAAAACCATATCAATATACGGTGCCCGTTCAACAAGACGATATCCCTCCTGTTGAGCAACACATCCGCCTACCCCGATAATCATGTCCGGCCTCAGCCGTTTGATCCGGACAAGACGCCCAAGAAAGCTGTAAACCTTGTGTTCGGCCTTTTCACGGATCGAACATGTATTTAGCAGGACCAGATCGGCTTTATCCAGATGTGAAGTGGGCCTGTAGTTCAATGGGGCAAGAAGTCTCACCATCTGTTCGGAATCATAGACGTTCATCTGGCAACCCATTGTGACTATGTGGACACGTTTCTCTTTCATTATTGTGTTTGTTGTGCTTGTTGAGTCTTTTGGGTTCGTTGAGTTCGTTGGGTTTGTTGGGTTAAAACACAACAAACTCAATAAACCGTGTAAACCCAATGAACCCAATTTGTTGATTGCCTCTGGATTGTCGATTGACGATTGCCTTCGGATTGTTGATTGCCTTTGGATTGTTGATTGGTTTTCAATCATCAATCATAAATCATCAATCATCAATCCAGGGATCTTCAATTTTCAATTCCAGAGCTTCAATTCTGATATGCCCCCGAAGATCCTGAATGATCATATCTACCGTGCTTTCACAACCAGGTCCAATGTGTAGCGCCACCAATCCTTCCTGCGAATTTAGGGTTCTGAGAACAGCAACGCCGTCGTAACCTTCCAGGATAAATTTCAAGAAATGAATCTCCCGTCGATCCACGCGATAGTATCTTTTAACTGCGGTTTTCGGCATGTGAACGTCTCTTGTTTCTGAACTTATCCAAAACTTCTACTAAAAACTAACACTGATTGCCCCATCTTTTCAATAAAAAAAATCGGTATTGTACAAATGTCGTTTTTGGGCTATAGCACGTTGCCATGCAGAAGAGGTGGCATATCCTTTCACCTGATCCTGAACAGGTTTCTGTGCTGGCCGACAGCTTAGGCTGTCAGCCAGCCGTCGCCACTGTACTTATAAACCGCGGCATCTGCAGTCCCGATGAGGCAGCAGCCTTTCTCAAGCCTTCACTTGCCCATGTTCGATCCCCCTTCTCGATGAAAGACGCAGAGCGTGCAGTGGAGCGCATCCTGCTGGCTCTTGGTCGCGATGAAAAAATGCTCATCTTTGGGGACTATGATGTGGATGGGATCACCTCCACTGCACTCCTCTTTGAATTTCTGACCTGTCTGGACGCGGATGTCCACTACTATATCCCGGATCGGGTGAGCGAAGGTTACGGCTTGAGCCGGGATTGTGTTGAGAAGCGTGCTATTCCCGATGGCTTCGGCCTTATTATAACCGTGGATTGCGGCATTAGCAGCTTTGACGCGGTCAGTGCGGCGCGCCGTGCCGGGATCGATGTGATCATAACGGATCATCATGAAATCCCTCCCCGGATGCCAGAGGCCTTTGCCATTTTAAATCCGAAACAGCCCGATTGCCCATCAGGCTTTTCGTGGCTTGCGGGGGTGGGCGTGGCCTTCAACCTGGTCCTTGCCCTCCGCAAGAGGTTACGGGATGAGGGTTTTTGGTCTGGCAGAGGCGGATCAGAACCAAATCTGAAGGCTGCCTGCGATCTGGTAGCCCTCGGCACAGTGGGAGACATGGTCCCCCTTTTGAAAGAAAACCGCATCTATGTGAAGGCAGGACTTGAAGTACTCGCTTCCGATAGTCGTCCCGGTATCAAGGCCCTCTTGAACGTTTGCAAAATGCCGAACGGTCCTCTCGATACCCGTGACGTCGCTTTTAAACTCGCCCCCCGGCTGAATGCGGCCGGAAGGCTCGGCCAGGGCTCAATTGGCTTGAAGCTCCTGACAACGTCGAATATGGAAACAGCACATGCCATTGCAAAGGAGCTGAACCGGGAAAACACGAGAAGGCAGAAGATTGAAAAGCACATCCTGTCAGAAATCCTCCAACACCTTGAAAACAACCGCGAGTTGTTGAAAGAAAGGGCCCTCGTCTTAGACCAGCAGGGATGGCATGAGGGCGTCATCGGAATCGTCGCATCCAGGCTGGTTGAGCAATATTGTCGCCCGGTTGTTATTATTGCGGTTGCCGACGGCATGGGCAAGGGCTCGGCTCGAAGTCCGGATGGATTTGATCTCTATGAAGGCCTGGAGGATTGTGCTCAATACCTGGAAAAATTTGGGGGCCATAGGGCGGCAGCAGGCCTCACGTTAAGGGCTGAAAACATCCCGGGTTTTCGCAGAGATTTTGAAAGAATTGTCTGCCAGAAAACGACGCCTGAGGATTTCGTGCCCAGACTGGTTATCGACGGCGAGATTTCCGCGTCTGATGTATCGGCTGAACTGGCAGATGACCTGGAAACGCTTGCCCCTTTCGGAACAGGGAATCCAGAACCTCTTTTTGTGCTTTCGGACATGGATGTCCTTTCCAGCCGGGTGGTTGGAGCACGTCATTTGCAGATGCGATTGCGCCCCTCGAATCCGCCGAAGGCGGGGCAGGCCAGGCCCCTTGATGCCATCTTTTTCAACACAGACACTGCCTGCCCGCATCCCCGACACCTTGATCGCATTGCCTGTCATGTCCACTGGAACCGGTGGAAAAATCGAAAAACGATTCAACTGGTCATCAAAGATGTAGATGGTGTCCATTAATATTAATGCAAACCGGTTATTGGCTTGCAATGTTCAATTTCTTTGTTTATAGTAAAATTACTACGAACCGTTGAGGTCCTGTGCAATGGCAAAAGTATTTCGCCCCAGCAGAGGCGAATCAAGGATCCTTTCCAGGATTGAAAGTTCTAAGGAACGGGCCCGCCAGCTTGCTATCGAACAAGTGAAGAATGTTCTGGAGCCTCTTAGCAATTCCCTGTCCATGAAGCTTATAGAGGAAAAACTGGTCCAAACGACGAGTAAGGACGATATTCAAAAACAGATCGCAGCCTCACTTCAGAAATTGACCCGTTCAGATGTATTTGATATCGATTACCAAATTGCCCCGTTCAGGAACCTCGTTCCCCGGCCGCACATCGTAAGTCTCTATGTAACGGCGTTTGTCGTCGAACAACTGATCAACCATAGGAGCGTTGAAGACATTTATGGTTCTGATGAAGAGATCTATAACTGCATTAACCGCCAGGTTGCCAGATTCATCCTTCAATGAGGCCCTCCTTTCATCCCAGACTGGTTAACGGTCCTTTAGAGGACCCTGCCCTCTTTATACCATTTTTCTTTGAAAAGCGTGCCCTCCTGTTTGACATGGGAGATCTGTACCGCCTACCACCCAAAGAGATCTTAAAGCTTACCCACGGATTCGTATCCCACACCCACATGGACCATTTTGCAGGTTTTGATACCTTGCTGCGTACTTTCCTGGGACGACAGAAGGCCTTCCACGTCTTTGGCCCACCCCACTTTCTTCAAAACATTGAAGGGAAGCTGGCAAGCTACACCTGGAACCTGGTTGAAAATTACAGCCACAGTTTTTCCGTGAAGGCCACTGAGGTACATCCAACGTACACCATCAGCCAGGTCTACGAGTGTAACAAAGGGTTTAAGTCAAAACAGGCGCCAGAGGAGGCTCCTTTTGACGAGACTCTCGTGGCAGAGCCCGCCTTTTCAGTCCATGCTATCCACCTGGATCATAAGATCCCCTGCCTCGGTTTTAACCTCAAGGAACGGTTTCATGTCAATATCATGAAGGATAGCCTGAAAAGGCTCAAGATACCGGTGGGCCCATGGCTTAGACGGTTCAAGCAGGTATTATATGAGGAGCATGACGCAGGAGAAGATTTTCACGTAGTCTGGAAAGAGGCTGGAAAAGAGCACAAACTTACGTTCAGCCTCGGTGATCTTGCAAACCAAATCGCCCGTGTTTCACCAGGACAAAAAATTACTTATATTGTTGACGTTGTTTTCAGCCCTGAAAACGCCGAAAAGATCGTTGATTTTGCCCGGAATGCCGACCACCTTTTCATCGAGGCTGCATTTCTTGATGCAGATCTGGACATTGCACGCAATAAATATCACCTGACCGCAAAACAAGCAGGCATCTTAGCCAGAAAAGCGGGTGTCAAGCAATTCACGCCGTTCCATTTCTCACCCCGATACGCCCATACAGCACATCTGCTCCAGGAAGAGGCTCGTCGAGCCTTTGCAGGACTTCAGCCTGAGTGAGTGCAGCCGGATGGATCTCCTGTATATAGTGTTCGATACCTGTTACAATGGCGTCTGCTATGTCTTCCTGGTAACCAGCAGTGTTTAATCTGCGACACTCTCTCGGATTCGTTATGAATGCCACTTCTACCAAAATGCACGGCATCCCAGCGCCAAGTAATACATAGAAAGGGGCCTGTTTTACACCTTTGTCTTTGATCCGGCTATATTTTGGCTTCAACTTGCTAATTAGGGCTTCCTGAACGTAACCTGCAAGACGAGTCGATTCGTCCAGCTTGGAGTTGTTCATCAGGTCACTCAAGATAGCCTCAAGGTCACTAATATTTTTGGCCGAGGTGGCATTCTCCCGTGCAGCCACAAGGATGGCGTCTTCATCTGTGGCCAGATTCAACACATAGGTTTCAACGCCATGACATGCCCTCCTCCTGTGGGCATTGGCGTGGATGGAAACAAAAAGGTCGGCATTCCTGGTATTGGCGATTGCGGTGCGTTCTTCAAGCGATAGAAAGGTATCTGTGCTTCTGGTGAGCAATACCTCGCATCCAAGCCTCTCGCGAATCTTCCCGGCCAGTCTCCGGGAAATCTCCAGAGTCACGTTCTTCTCTTGCACACTCTTCAAATACCCAATGGCGCCAGGATCTTTGCCCCCATGTCCAGGGTCAATAACAATCCGCTTCACCCCAAGGGCCAGTTGCTTAGCCAGGGCCCCCTTGGGCACCTTGCCAGTTGGTTTTTCCGGTTCGGGTTTGAATCGTTTCTTGGATGCAGTCTTTCTGGGCACACCACTGATATCGATTACAATGCGAAACGGATTGCGCAGTGAGAATATCTTGAAATTATCGATCGATTTGATATCCAGAACGACCCTGACCGTATCCGGACTGAACTGAGCTGCACGAGCACCGCTGAGCAGATCATCCTTGATCGGCACAACTGGCTTTAGCTCAGCCCCTGTGCGCGCATGATTCAGATCAATATAAAGACGCTTAGGCTTTGCAATAATGGGATCTTGTTTCAACAGGCGGTAGGTGTATCGGACCTCAGATTCCACATCAATGGCCACGCGGGTATAACTGGGGCTGGACCAAAAACGTATGGCCTTCACCTCCGCGAGTGAGCCTGTTTGAGTCTGAGAGCTTTTCTCTTTATGGGAAGGCTTTCTGGCCCGTGGCGGTGCCTTGGATTTTGAGGCACTTTTGATAACGAAAACATGGCCATCCGAAATCTTTCCTTGATCAATTTCCTTTCCCTTGTCCGCATTCAACCGAGCAATCGCCTTCTTGGCCTTAGACCGGTATTGGCTCTTTGGAAAACGCTTCAGCAAGCGGTTGTAATAATCGAGGGCCTCTTGTTTATCTCGTATATCGCAAGAAGACTCATATAACTTCGCATAGAGCCGCGCCGTCATGACAAGGGCGTCATCTGCCCTTGGTCCGTTCGGTTGGGCTGCATAAACGAACCGGAACTTCTTTATGCAGGCAATCCAATGATATCGGAGCTTCTGTTTTTCAGGATCTTTCAGAAGCCTTTCAAAACTCAACTGCGCGTGTCGATAGTCTTTTTCCGTTTGGTCTGCCGTAGCTATAGGCGGGAAAGCAAAGACCAGAAGAAAAGCGAGAAAAAAGAGGGAGTATTGGAGTAATGGAGCACTGGAGTGATGGAGCGATGGAGTACCGGAGTATTGGAGTGATGGAGTGATGGAGTGATGGAGCGATGAAGTACCGGAGTACTGGAGTACCGGAGTACTGGAGTGATGCGTCAGAACGGGTTGCGGGTTGCGAGTTGCAAGTTGGGCGTTGCGGGTTGCGGGTTGCGAGTTAAAAGTCGAAAAAGATCTTAACTCGACACAATGTGAAGCTTGCGCTAAACTCGGAACTCGGAACCCGGAACGAATTTTAGTCATTCCATTACTCCACTACTCCAGCACTCCATTACTCCACTACTCCATTACTCCAACACTCCATTACTCCATGAGTTTTTTTAGTTCGTTCAACTGGTTCAATGCCTCAAGGGGTGTCATATTGGAAATATCGAGCTTTTTCAAGGTAGTCATCACAACATCGTCTGAGGTCTTAAAAAGCGAAAGCTGAACACTTGCGTCCTTGTCGACCGATCCCTTGGAATGTGCCAGGACCGGTTCTCCCACACTATTTAACTCACCATTTTCTATGTTTGTTAATATCTCCCTGGCCCGCTCAAGGACATGGGCCGGAATGCCCGCCAGGCGTGCCACCTGGATGCCGTAGCTTCGATTTGTACCCCCCTCAACCAGTTTCCTCAAGAAAATGACTTCCTCATTCCATTCCTTGACAGCCACGTTGTAATTCTTCACTCGAGGCTTGGTAATGGCCAGGTCGGTTAGCTCATGATAGTGAGTGGCAAAAAGCGCCTTGATCCCACGCCCTTTCCAGTCGTGGAGATATTCTGCCACAGCCCAGGCAATGCTCAGGCCGTCAAACGTACTGGTGCCTCTGCCAATCTCATCCAGAATGACCAAACTCTTATCAGTGGCATTATTTAAGATGTTGGCGGTTTCGTGCATTTCCACCATGAAGGTACTCTGGCCTTCCGCAAGGTTATCCAGAGCCCCAACCCGGGTGAAGATTCGATCCACGATTCCGATGGAGGCTGCTTCGGCCGGAACGAATGAACCCACCTGGGCCATCAATACCAACAAGGCTACCTGACGCAGGATCGTTGATTTTCCGGCCATGTTGGGCCCGGTAATGATAAGCACCTGTCGCGAGGTATGATCCATCTCAATCGTGTTAGGCACAAACCGTTCTGATGATACCAGTTTTTCAATGACCGGATGACGACTCTCCTTGAAAAAGAGGCTGTCACCGCCATGAACGACTGGCTTTAGATAACCATTTTGATCAGCCAGTTCAGCCAATGCCAACAATACATCCAGCGTGGAAACAACGTCAGCCATCCCGGCAATGCGGCGACTACTTTGAGCCACCTTTTGCCTTAAAACACAAAACAGTTCATACTCCAACCGGGACCGTTTTTCTTCAGCCCCTAAGACTTCGGCCTCATAGGCCTTGAGGTCCTGGGTAATATAGCGCTCTGCATTAACGAGGGTTTGTTTCCGCATATAGTGTGCCGGCACTGATTTGATATGGGTCTTCGAAACCTGAATATAATAACCAAAAACCTTGTTGAAGCCCACCTTCAAGGAGTTAATCCCTGTAACTTGCCGTTCCTTGGCCTGAAGGCCAGAGATCCAATCCTTTGCTTCCCGACTGCTGCAAATCAGTTTGTCGAGCCGCTCATCAAAACCCGGCTTAATAATGCCACCTTCCCGTGTGCTAAGGGGCGGCTCATCAGATATTGCATCTTCGATCAGATCAGCTACATCGGCAAGGTCATCCCATTGTGAGGCAATCTTTACAAAAAGCCGACTTGCAAACCGATTTACCAAAGAACGTATCTCAGGAAGTCTTTGAATAGACTGTTTCAACGCTAACATGTCTCGAGCATTGCACCGATCGAGCGCGATCCTGGCATTCAAGCGCTGCAAATCATGTACCTCTTGCAGGACCTTCCTCATTGAACGCCTCAACGGCAGCTCCTTCTTGGCCTCTTCTACGGTGTCCAATCGGAGTTTGATTTGCTCAAGATCCAAAAGCGGATACTGAAGCCATGACCGCAGCATGCGGGCACCCATGGCTGTTACAGTTTGATCCATTACGCCAAGAAGAGACCCTCGTTTGGCGCCAGTCCAAATGGTCTCAAACAGTTCTAAGTTTCTTTTGGTGGTCTCATCTACGATCATGAAGTCGGAAAGGTTGTAGGATGCAATCCCCGTGATGTGGACGAGCTCTTCCTTTTGGGTCTCATCCACGTAGCACAGCAGAGCGCCGGCCGCTGCAATCCCGACCCGCCAATCATTACAACCAAATCCTTCCAGAGACTGGACCTTAAACTGTCTAAGAAGCCGTGCCCGCGCTGATTCCAGTTCAAAGCCCTCATCTTTCAGGAAGTTTAATGACGTCTTCCCGAGCGCTTCTATCACTGCCTTGATTTGAGGTATTTGGCGATGGGAATCGGCAAGCAGCGTTTCGCTTGGCTGTATACGCCGGCACTCGTCTGCCACCTCGTCGAACCGGCTTGATTCGGTCACCCGAAAAGTCCCCGTCGAGATGTCCAGATAGGCGATCCCGTAGCGATCCTGCCAGAAAAACAGGGCCATGAGAAAATTGTTGGACCTTGCATCCAAAATGTCTGTGTCAATGACAACTCCGGGTGTTATCACCCGCACGACATCCCGCTTCACAAGGCCCTTGGCCTTTGCCGGATCCTCCACCTGTTCGCAGACGGCTACTTTGAAACCGTCCTCGATCAAGCGTGCAATGTAGCCCTGAGCGGCATGGTGAGGCACACCGCACATAGGAATCGCTTCTTCATCCTTTTTGTTGCGGGAAGTCAGAGTAATTTCGAGGATTCGAGATGCTATCTTTGCATCTTCAAAGAACATCTCATAGAAATCGCCCATGCGGTAGAACAGGATAGCATCAGGGTACTGCTGCTTAATCGACAGATATTGCTGAACCATCGGGGTAGCTTTAGCCATGGCAGGAAAACCCGCAGGGCCTATGCCCTGGAGGGAGTAATGGAGTAATGGAGCAATGGAGGTATGGGTCTGAGAGGATCTTTGGTGGTTCTATGTTCTCCATCACTCCAATACTCCATTACTCCATCATTCCTTATCTCGGGCTTACAACCCACAAAACAACGTGGCGTAATTTCAATGAGTTGCAGAAATCCCGTTGAGTTAGACAACCTCGGTTTCTTTGGAAGGCGTACTTTCTTTATAAACAGGCAAGCTTTTGAAGACCTTTATCTCTTCTTCCAACTTACGGATGGTCTCGAGATGATTTCTTGTCACTTTTTTTGCCTTAAAACGCTCACTCAGCCCATAGAAATAGGAAACCACAAGGCCAATGAAAAAGAGAGACAGAAAGTACAAGAACAAGTAAATAGGCTGGGTCTGGTGGTCACCCCATACCGGAAGGTTAAGCCTCAAGGCCTTCTTATCCATAAAAACACCAGGGTTCTGCCATACAAGAACCACCAGAAAAATGATCACTAGAGACAACAACACGAGCTTTAGGGTTTTCATCTCGAATCCTCCTTGTACAGAGTTGCGTTTGTTGACTCAAAGTCTTTCAAAATGTGGTTTGAGGTTGTGATAAGTTGCCTCAAGGTGTTCAGGTATCACCCGCACCTCAGCAAACAAGGTCATAGCATTGGTATCCCCATGCCAGCGTGGCACAATGTGAAAATGAAGGTGCTGCTCTACACCTGCACCAGCCACCACCCCGAGATTCAGACCCACATTGAATCCATCTGGCTTCATCACTTTTTTCAGGATTCCGATGGACTCTTTTGTCGTCTTCAAAAGATCAGCCATCTCTTCCATTGTCATCTCATCCAGGGACGATACATGCCTTTTGGGAGCAACCAAAAGATGTCCATTAATATACGGATACTTGTTCATCATGACCATGGAGAGTGGACCTTTGTATAGGGTGAGGTTGCCCCGCTCCGACAAGGCAACACAGAATATACACTCCTTTTCTTTTTCACTCAGAATGTACTCCATTCGCCACGGAGCCCACAGGGTCTTCATATCTTTCACCTCAGCAAGAAATATTGAAGTCTTATAGCAGTCTTGACCAAAAATACAAGCCCTTTTGTTCACGCGTAATCGGTGTCACACGGAATCAAACACGAAAGTACCTAATCACGAAAACACGAAAGTACGAAAACACGAAAATTAGTTGACAACTCTTCTTGCCCCTAAAGTGGGCCTTGAAAAATTTACTAACAATCCTACCTTCAGGCTGGTAGCCCTGAGATATGATCGAAGTTGGGCAAACTGATGCTTGTTTTTTTCCATCTCTGTAATTGAGCTATTGTTTGAAATCGAGCTACTCATGGTCCTTTCCTCTTTCGCGCTTTCGTTCTTTCGTGTTTTCGTGATTCTTTTTAAATCTCCGGAAAGCGGATCTATGCGAGCCTTACCAGCTCCACCTCACCCCAAAAACCGATCTCGTCATCCAGAATAACAACCATGCCCAGAACCCCTTCTATCTTCTTTCCGAACGCTATGGCCGGTTCGATGTCGGACTTGTCTGAGACCTTGTTTCCAATGGCTGTGGCGGCTGCATCTGCGAGTGCGGCCGACGCCGATATCGCTACGGCTGCGTCAGCCCTCCCAAGGCTGAGGGAATGACCCAGAGTTCCCGAAGAGGTACAAACTGCCACAGGATGCCCCGGCGAGTCGATCCGCACCCCAAGCTTACTACTCAGCGGAGATTTACCAGCAAATACGGCCGCGATTAGAGGAAAACCGGTTCTGATAAAGATATCTCCCCCATTTTCAACGATCACATCTTTGGTGTACGTTAAGAGGTCTCTGCCCACATACTCAGCTATGGTTCCTGCAACTGCTGCCATCGGGCCAACACCGGCCTTTTGGCCGGCCGCAATCATGGTCCTGACAATAGGTGGGGCCAGTTGGTCCTGGGGTAACGGGATCAGCCCATGTGCAAATTCTGGATGCTGTTGAAGATAACGCTCAAGAGGAATTCTGTGTCTCAAAACAAGATCTCTGGTTTCGGTCTCAAGGGATCTGTCAGCCCTAACAAAAAGATCGGTCTCCTTGACCACAACCCGAAAACTTGCCAATGTTCCCTGGGAAACAAGACTGCGATATGTGCGATGTTCGTGCGGCCTCGTCATTCGGTAACCATTCCCCAGGAGTGATGGAGTGATGGAGTGATGGAGTCATGGAGTGATGGATTAAAAACACTACTCCACTACTCCAGTACTCCAACACTCCATTCCTCTTTACTTCTGACACACGGTCTCAACCGCACTGTAGCCCAAAAACTCGTTGACCGCCTGGGTCAAGTCCTGACCAGCTTTTACCCTTATGCTTGCGGGCAATGCAATAATAGTGTCGGTCCTTTGGGGCATCAGAAGGTGCAGATAGGCACTGGAAGACCCCTTGTGTTGCTTCAAGATCTCGCAGAGTTTTCGGAGACTTTCTTTGTTGAGAGCGGTCATATCAACGTTAAGATGGACACCCGTTGTCCAGGTTGCCTCGGCCTGGTCTATCGGAACAACTGTGTCGGCTAAGATTTTGCTCGACTTCTCGTCTTTGGTAACGCGGCCCTCAACCATGACGGCAGAGTCCTTCTCTATGAGGCCGGATACCGTGGAATACAATGAGGAGAAGAGGGTAACCTCTACAAGACCGCTCAAGTCCTCAAGGGTTACAAAGGCCATAACCCCTCCCTTCTTGTCATTATAGCGTTTATAGTCCCGCACAATGCCCCCGATGCGAACGACTCGACCATCTGAAAGATCCTGAAGCTTCACGCTATCCGCATTGCTAAACTTCTTCAGTATCGGTTCATATCTCCCGAGAGGGTGTCCGGTTATAAAAAATCCGACGGATTCCTGCTCATACTTTAAAAGCTCACCCTCATTCCATTCCTCTATTTCAGGAAATGGGGGATAGATCGCGCCACGGCTGTCTGGCGACATCATCTCAAAAAGGCTAAATTGGCCGTTTATGCGATCCTTCTGGATTTTTTGTCCGGCTTCGAAGGCCTCCTCCAGCACAGACATCATCTGAGAGCGTCTTGCCGCTGTTGAATCAAAAGCCCCGGACTTGATCAAGCTCTCAACAACGCGCCGGTTAACCTTTCTGTGGTCTACCCGCTCGCAGAAATCAAACAACGATTTGAAGGATCCACCCTGTTTTCGAACCTCAAGAACCGACTCTATGGCCCCTTGTCCAACATTCTTGACGGCTGCCAGGCCAAAACGGATCTTGCCCTCTACGACCGTGAAATTCGTATCGCTTTGATTTATATCAGGAGGAAGGATCTCAATCCCCTGATTGCGGCATTCGGCAATATATTTGACCACCTCTTCGGTCGAGCCCATTTCGCTTGTCAGAATGGCAGCCATAAGCTCAACTGGAAAGTGGGCCTTCAGATAGGCTGTCTGAAAGGCAATCATGGCGTAGGCAGCGCTGTGGGCCTTATTAAAACCATACCGCCCGAATGTCTGAATCTGGTTAAAGACATTTTCTGCCTTTTCCTCATCCATCCCCTTCTTTTTGGCCCTTGAGAGGAACCGTTCACGCTCTTGAGCCATGATCTCGCCGATCTTCTTACCCATCGCTTTTCTCAGGTTGTCTGCTTCGGCCATAGAATAGTCTGCAAGTTCACTGGCTATATTCATGACCTGCTCTTGATACAGGATGACCCCGTACGTATCCCTAAGAATAGGTTCAAGCTCCGGGAGAAGGTAGGTCACCGCAACTCGACCATTTTTTCTCTCAACAAATTCATTGTGCATGCCGCTGTCCAGGGGCCCAGGACGATAAAGGGCCACCAGGGCAGTGATGTCCTCAAAACAGGCTGGTTTCAGGCGTGACAGGAGGTCTTTCATGCCAGAGCTTTCGAGCTGGAATACGCCAGTGGTCTGGGCTGAAGCAAGGAGCTGATATGTTTTTTTGTCCGCCACATCGAGACGTGCTAAGTCAGGTGGTATGCCACCCTGTTTGCGTATGATTTCACATGCTTCCTTCATAACGGTGAGATTGCGAAGCCCCAGAAAATCAAACTTGATCAATCCGATTTTCTCCACGGCATTCATGTCATATTGGGTTACAACCTCCCCTTTCTTGCCTCTGGCCAGCGGCAGATACTCAACCAGCGGCCGATCTGAAATCACCACCCCGGCAGCGTGGGTTGAAGCGTGCCTTGGCAGCCCCTCCAGGGCCTGTGCAATGGTAAAAAGTTCTTTAACGTAGGGCCTTTCCTTTGCCAGGTTTCGTAATTTCGGTTCCTGGGAAATGGCCTGCCCGAGGCTGATATTTAGCACCTCGGGTATCATCTTAGCGATTGTGTCAACTTCTCTTAAGGGAATGTCAAGGGCCCTTCCCACGTCCCTGATGACCGCCCTCGCCTGCATTTTACCAAAGGTGATGATCTGGGCGACATAATCCGGCCCTCCATATTTTTCCACTACGTACCTGAAGACAGTGTCTCGGCCTTCTATGCAGAAATCAATATCGATGTCGGGGAGGCTTTTCCGTGCGGGATTTAAGAATCGTTCAAATATCAAGCCGTACGCAATAGGATCCAGGTCTGTGATCCCAAGGGAATAGGCGACCAGGCTACCCGCTGCAGAACCTCGACCTGGCCCTACCGGGATATTTGACTCTCTGGCAAATCGAACAAAGTCTGCAACAACTAAGAAATATCCGGCAAAGCCCATTCCCTTGATAACGTCCAACTCCCGGTCAAGCCGTTTTTGGTAACGCTCACTGTCTGCAGGCGAGAAGTCAGGGGTTCTCGACCGGATTTCCTCTAATCGCATCTCCAGCCCCTTTCTCGCCTCTCGTTCTAAGTATTCATCCACACCGGAGACCCCATTTTCTCTCGAGCGCAGTGGTTCGTCATTTTTTTCTATCCCCGGAACGATTACCTCCGAGCCGGAGTCTTCGGGCGGCCCATAAGACTCGAGGCGAAATCTGGGAAAATGATGGGACTTGAGATCAAGTTCTAAATTACATCGATTGCCGATTTCAACTGAATGCTCTATGGCGCCTGGATAGTCACGAAAATCAAGCTTCATCTCTTCCGGAGACTTGAAATAAAGCTGATCGGTCTGGAACTTCAGACGGTTTGTTTCTTTGACGGTTTTGCCGGTCTGGATACACAGCAGGACATCGTGGGCATGGGCATCCTCTGGATCCAAATAGTGGCAATCATTGGTGGCCACCAATGGAATAGAAAGCCTCTCACTCATTTCCCGCAGGGCATGGTTCACGCCCTCCTGGGCTTCAATACCATTGTTTTGGACCTCCAAATAGAAATTGCCCTTGCCAAACATGGCCTCGTATGTGCGTGCAACTTCACCAGCCTTATCCAGGCGACCAGCTTGTATCAAACGTGGGATCTCACCATGGAGACAGCCACTCAGGGCAATTAAGCCCCTGCTGCAACCGGCAAGGATTTCCTTGTCCACCCGGGGCTTGTAGTAGAAACCCTCCAAATGACCCGCAGTAACCAGTCGGCAAAGATTCTGGTATCCATCTTTGTTTTTCGCCAACAGTACTAAGTGAAACAATCCCCTTTTGTTACCGGGAGTCTTGTCAAATCGGCTCCTGGGGGCTACGTAGATCTCGCATCCAATGATTGGCTTGATACCGGCCTTGTATGCCTTTTCATAAAACTCAATGACCCCATACATCGTGCCGTGATCAGTGATAGCTACAGAGATCATCTGGTAGGAGGCAGCCCGCTTCAGAAGAGAATCGATGCGGATTGCCCCGTCAAGGAGGCTGTATTGTGTGTGGACATGAAGGTGAACAAAATCAGCGGAAGGGATCATTTGTACCCATTCACGGTCTTTTTCGTTCTGATGTAAAGTTTGTGATCCTCAATAGGAGAGTGGAGTATTGGAGTATTGGAGTACTGGAGTATTGCATTATTCGCTGGCATATATCGAATTACTTTCCTCTATCATGAAATCATAGGTCAGTTCTCTGGACTCTTACTTCTTGATACGCACGATTCTTTTCCGGGTATTCCATTACTCCAACACTCCATTACTCCAACACTCCATGAAGGTTACTCTAACCGATAGTTGGGAGCTTCTTTGGTAATGATCACGTCATGCACATGGCTCTCGCGTAAACCGGATGCAGTAATCCGGATAAACCTTGCATTCTGCCGCAATTCCTCAAGGCTCCGGCAACCAACATAACCCATGCCTGCCCTCAGACCGCCAACAAGCTGGTAGACGCATCCGGAGAGGGACCCTTTATAGGGAACCCGGCCTACGATTCCTTCGGGAACAAGTTTGGTCTCCTCGGCAAGATCTTCTTGATAGTATCTATCTCTGGCTCCCTTTTTCATGGCTTCTATAGATCCCATACCTCGATATACCTTATAGCTTCTGCCTTGAAACAAGACGGTCTCCCCCGGGCTTTCCTCGGTGCCGGCAAAGAGACTCCCGATCATCACCGCATGGGCACCTACAGCGACTGCCTTGGTTATGTCGCCTGAGTACTTGACGCCACCATCAGCAATAAGAGGAACGCCGGTTTTCTCGCTGACAGGCCTGCAGCTCATGATGGCGGTAACCTGCGGGACCCCAATCCCGGCAATGATGCGCGTCGTACAAATGGACCCTGGCCCAACGCCTACCTTTACCCCGTCAGCACCTTGCCTGACCAGGGCCTCAACCCCTTCTGCTGTGGCCACATTACCTGCAATCAATTCGATATTCTTGAAGGTTCCTTTCAACCGTTCAACCGCCTTTAATACACCGAGGCTGTGACCATGAGAGGTGTCGATCAAAATCACATCGGCATCAGCTTTCAGGAGGGCTTCAGTTCGCTCTTCCATGTCAGGGCCCGTTCCCACGGCAGCACCAACCCGGAGCCTGCCCAGATCGTCCTTGCAGGCATTGGGATACTTTCTGAGCTTCTCTATGTCTTTAATCGTTATAAGCCCTTTCAAAAACCCCTTGTCATCCACTACCAGGAGTTTTTCGATTCGGTGTTCGTGCAGCAGCTTTTTGGACTCCTCAAGTGTAATACCCTCAGATACTGTGACCAGGTTGTCTTTCGTCATGACCTCAGAGATCCTCTTGCTCAGGTCCGTTTCAAACCGAAGGTCCCTGTTGGTTACAATCCCTACCAACCGCTCTCCCTTAACGACTGGGACACCCGAAATGCGATACCTTTCCATAAGTGCGAGTACCTCATGGATAGGCCTCTCAGGATTAATGGTCAGGGGGTCCACAATCATGCCGCTCTCAGACTTCTTGACCTTGTCCACTTCCTGAGCCTGGCTCTTTATGCTCATATTTCGGTGAATAATGCCCATCCCCCCTTCCCTGGCCAGACTGATAGAGGTCTCAGCCTCTGTCACCGTATCCATGGCTGCACTTATAATGGGTATGTTCAGAGAAATCCTCCTGGTTAAACGGGTTTTTACATCCACATCCCCTGGCAACACCTCTGAATGCGCGGGAACGAGTAAGATATCATCAAATGTCAAACCTTCCTCCAAGATAGCCTGTGACATGGGTCTTCTCCTGTATCTCTTTTTTGAATTTGAACAAATACCAGATGGACTCCCTTTTGGCAATAATTTATTGAGCAGGACGGAACCGATTGCCTTGACAAGAAGACCACAAGGAAACTATATTTTGGTTGAGCCGGTTGAGCCCGTTTTGCCGGTTAACAAGCTCAACGGGCTCAACCGGCTCAACGTGACAACCATGCTAATAAACATCAATCCCAGGAATCCACAACCCCGTCTGATTCAAAAGGTTGCAGAGGCACTAAAAGACGGGTCGACCATTGCCTACCCCACAGACACTTATTATGGCATAGGCTGTGACATCATTAACAAGAAGGCGATTGGCAAGATCTATCGTCTGAAGCAGCGGCGCCAGAAAAAGCCTTTCAGTTTCATCTGCTCCGACCTGAAGAACATCAGTCAATATGCAAAGGTGTCCAATTACGCTTACAAAACCATGAAAAGGCTCCTCCCTGGTCCATACACGTTTGTGCTGGAAGGTTCCAAACTTGTTCCAAAGATGATGCTGACATCACAGAAAACGGCTGGTATTCGGGTGCCGGATCACCCCATCTGCTTGTCCCTGGTCAAACAACTCGACCGCCCTATCATTTCTACGAGCGCTACCCTTCCAGATGGTACAATCCTGTCCGACCCCTCTGCGATCTTCGAGGCGCTTGGCGCTCAAATCGATATTGTCATAGACGGAGGACCAGTGCCAGGACGGCCCTCAAGCGTGGTTTCTCTTATTGGGGATATGCCTGAGGTAATCCGGGTAGGGCTGGGAGATGTGTCTATTTTTGAATATTGACGATTTTCGATTGATGATTGGCGATTGGCAACACTTTAGTCCTTTGAAAATCATGAGCAAGAACGCTGCGTGGAGGAAGCTATTGATCCTTCAATCGACAATCATCAATCATCAATCGTCAATCATCTTACTCAGACTCTCAGACGGCTTGAAATGAACGACCCAATGTTTGGGCACGTACACGGGGGTCCTGGTCTTAGGATTTCTTCCCTTTGCTGGCCCGCGCTCCTTTATCTTGAAGCGACCCAGGCCTCGCACGTCAATTGTCTCCCCCTGCATGAGGGCTTGTGCCATGCTTTCAAAAAGGGCATCCGCGACGGTCAACATGTCTTGCTTGCTAATACCCGGAAATGCTTTCATCAAGGAATCTGTCAGGTCCTGTTTAACCATTGTCTGGGCCCCGCCCTGGTATATATAGATATCCGGAATAGAGCGCGGCGCTTGTGATCCTGTCCAGCGCCCCTGCCAACCTGGAGCCCAAAATGAATTCAAGCATAGAAAACCTCTTTTTCTCGCCATAGACGACCGATGGCTCCCCCTTGATACCACCCAGCTCGGCCGCCTTTTTAATCGCATCCTCTAAGCTACCAAGGCTGTCCAGCAAGCCGAGTTTCTGCGCCTGTTCCCCGGACAATATCCGACCGTCCGCAATGGCCCGAACCGTTTCCTCAGACAATCTTCTCCCCTCAGCCACTGCCGCCACAAATTGCTGATGGACATTGTCAGTAAAGCCCTGCAATAGATCCCTTTCTTCGGGCGTCACCTTACGCAATGGGGAGCCCATATCCTTGTAATCGCCACTCTTTATGACTACGGCAGAAATCCCGATTTTTTCCAACAACTCCTCCACATTGGCGAATTCCATAATCACCCCAATACTTCCCGTAATAGTGCCAGGATTCGCCATGATGTGATCCGCAGCCGCAGCCACGTAGTACCCGCCGGAAGCGCCTATGGCACCCATAGAGGCAACCACCTTCTTGAAACGGGTCGTCTTCTTTACCTCTGAATGAATCTCCTGAGAAGGCGCAACCCCACCCCCGGGTGAATCGATCCTCAGGACAATGGCCTTAATGTTGTCATTCTTTCGGAATCTCTTAAGCTGCGCGATAACCGGCCTGGGATCGGCGATAATCCCCCTAATTTGTACAACCCCAACCTTTTCACCAAACTCAAAGGCAGAATCCCTCTTTCCAAACAGGAAAAGGGTTGCCACACTGATGATCACGAACGCTCCAATAGCGCAGACGACCAACAATGAAAACAAAATAGGATGTCTTCTCGAAAACACGCTCATTTATCAAATGCGGACACGAAGTGAAGCTTGGGCGCTATGCGGAATGCGGAATGCGGAATTGGCCATTTGTGATTTGTCGTTGGGTACTGGGTACTGGATGCTGCTTATTCGCTTCACCTTCTTTTAAATCCGCATTCCGAAATCCGAAATCCGAAATCGATGGTCAATCTTCAATTTTCAATTTTGTGTTCGTCTTCCACGGCGACTTCCGTGTCGCCTTTCACCTCGGACTCCTCAACCGCGTCACCAAGTCCCTCAGAAGCCTGTTCGGCCGGTTCCTGATTTACTGTTTTCTCTTTCAGGTTCCCCTTCAGAAGCTCCCCTAAGCTTGATTGAGATCCCTTGTAACTGTTCAAGTAGTCAACGACCAGGTCACGTTCATCCTCCATTTCAAGCTGCTTGACGGAGAGGCCGATTCGTCGTTCTTTGGGGTTAATATTGATCACCTTGGCCCCAACAATGTCTCCAGCTTGAAACTTGCCCACAGGGGTCTTAACCTTCTCCCTGCCCACTTCCGAAACATGGACCAGGCCTTCAATCCCTTCTTCCAGTTCAACAAAAAGACCAAAGTCCGTGACATTCGTTATGGTACCCGTGATCTTGTCTCCTACTCCATATCGTTCCGGGATCGTCTCCCAGGGATCTTTCTGCAGTTGCTTGATACCAAGAGAAAATCGCTCGTTTTCTTTGTCAATATTTAGAACAATCGCCTGAACCACGTCACCCTTCTTATACAGTTCAGACGGGTGTTTGATACGCTTGGTCCATGATATGTCAGAGATGTGCACTAAACCATCAATCCCCTCGTCAATTCCGATAAACACACCAAAATCCGTAAGGTTTTTGATCTTTCCCTCAATAGTCGTACCTACAGGATATTTCTCGCTCACAACATCCCAGGGGTTCGGCACCACCTGCTTCATGCCCAGCGATATTCTCCTGTTCTCGGCTGAAATGTTTAAAACAACAGCCTCAACGGTCTCGCCAACCGATACCACCTTGGAAGGATGACGTATCTTTTTTGTCCACGACATCTCCGAGACGTGAATAAGTCCCTCTATTCCTTTCTCCAGTTCAACGAAAGCCCCGTAATCGGTAAAACTCACGACTTTGCCTGTTGCATGGGAACCTATCGGATATTTCTCCTCAGCAGTGCTCCAGGGGTCTGGCACAAGCTGCTTTAGCCCAAGAGAGACCCGTTCCCGTTCCAGATCCAGATTCAGGACCTTTACACTCACCTCGTCTCCTACGGAAAATATCTCAGATGGATGACCTATGCGGCCCCAGGACATATCTGTGATATGGAGCAGGCCATCAATACCGCCCAGATCAATAAAGGCGCCATATTCAGTGATATTCTTTACCACACCCGTCATGATTTTGCCTTCGTGGATGATGGCAAGGGTTTCAGCGCGCTTTCCTTGACGTTCCTTTTCAAGGATTACACGTCTTGATAAAACAATATTGCTCCGTTTCCGATTGTATTTTAAGACCTTGAATTCGAAGGTCTCGCCCACCATTTGATCCAAATCGCGTACAGGGCGAAGGCCTATCTGAGAACCTGGCAAAAAAGCAGGGACCCCAATATCGACAGAGAGCCCACCCTTGACACGGCTGGTTATAGCTCCCGTGACCGTATCATCTTCCTCGTAGGCCTTCTTGATATCTTCCCAAATCTTAACCTTGGAAGCCTTTTCTTTGGAAAGCAATACAACGCCACCATCGTCGTCCCAGCGTTCCATCATGACATCAATAGTATCGCCCACCCTGGCATCAATCGTACCGTCTGGTTTGGTGAGTTCAGCAATAGGCACCTGTCCTTCGAACTTGTATCCAATATCCACTAACACAAATTCTTTGTCGACCTGAACGATTCTGCCCTGCACGACCTGGCCTTCCTCAACCCGCCGGAAACTCTCTTCATACATTTCCATGAGGTCTTCCTTGGCAGCCCCGCTTGCCTCGGCGCCCGGCCTGGCCGTCTTAGGCTCACCCTGAGCCCCATTGCCAAGCTTTTCCTCGACCTTTGCTGTTTCGTCTTTTTGAGGAACCTCCGACTCCTTACGATCTTGGGCAGACTCTTTTTCTTCAATCTGCACGTCTTCTGCCGGAAGTTCGGTTACGTTGTTTTTGTCTTCTTCCATCAAAAACTTTCCCCCTTTTCCTCCTTGTTAACTACTGGCTAACGCAAAATTGTTTGTAGCCGTTCACGGGTTCAATGGTTCAGGGGTTCAAGGTTCAGTTAAAAGAATAGAGATCAGAGGTCGGAGGTCTGACTTCTGATCTCTGACTTCTGACTTCTGGCTCCTGAACGGTAAACCCTGAACCCTTGAACCCTTGAACCCATGAACCCATGAACGATTATCATATTTTTTATAGCAGGCATCTGTCTAAAAAACAACCTTTATTTCGCGTGTGTCCTAATGTAGCCAAGCATCGTCTCAACGACCTGTCCAATTTCCAAGCACGTAGAATCGATTCTAATGGCATCATGTGCAGGCATCAGGGGAGCTAACACTCTACTGGAGTCGTCGTCATCCCTTTTCTTCATGGCCTCCCTGACCTCGGCCACTCTGGCCGCTGTATGACTTTCGGCAAGTTCCTTGCAGCGTCTCATGGCACGCGTGTCGAGGTCGGCATCCAGATAGAACTTGATATCCGCCTCTGGAAATACGACAGTTCCCATGTCACGTCCCTCAAAAACAACGCCCCCGTTTTTTGCCATTTCGCGCTGAACAACCAGCAGGTATGCCCTTACGACGGACCTTGCCGATACTGCGGATGCAAACATGCCAATCTCCGGGGTTCGTATGCGCTCTGTAACATCGTCCCCATCCATGCCTGCCGGCACGTAGGTAGCGTACAATTTTGGCCCTTCGGAGCTATTTTCGAATCTGAGTACAAGATCCCTGCAAATTCTGGCCAGCTTATAGTCATCATCGGGTGCGCATCCTTCAGAGAGGGCCACCAGGGCCACGGCTCGATATAAGCCACCAGTGTCAACATGGGTATAATCAAGCCGCTGGGCCACCCTGCGACTGACCGTGCTCTTGCCAGCCCCGGATGGTCCGTCTATGGTTATTAAAAAACGTTTCATATACACATCATGATGGTTAAGTGGTTGAGTAGTCGAGTGGTTGAGTGGTCTTGAAGCATTTAACAACTCAACGACTTAACCACTCAACAACTCAACTAATGCGGAGCACCTCCCTCAGCGCTTCGACAAAACGCTGGTTTTCTTCAGGAAGCCCCACATTGATCCGAATATAGTTTGGATAGCCATACGCGGTCATAGGCCGCACAATGACACCTCTCCGAAGCATCTTTTCAAAGACGCTTTTTGCATCCCTTTTCAGGTCTATCAGAAAAAAATTAGTCTGGGTAGGAAAGCATCGAAGTCCCAATTTCTCCACTTCCCCATACAGGAAATCGAGTCCTTTATGAACAGTGCAAATGGTCTTCTTGAGAAAAGCATCATCATCCAGGGCAGCCAGGGCCCCAACCTGTGCCAAAAGGCTGGTATTAAAGGGTTGCCTGACCCGATTCACAAGATCTGCCAGGCTTTGCTTCATCACACCATACCCTATACGAAGCCCCGCTAATCCATACGCCTTCGAAAAGGTCCGAAGGGTGACCACAGTCTTATCACCGTCAAGATAATCGAGACCCATCGGGCACGTTCCATCTCGCACAAACTCAATGTAAGCCTCATCCACCACAACGATCACCTCGGGCGGAACGCATTGCAGAAATTGCTCAAAATCGTCCCTCGACACGATCGTTCCGGTAGGATTGTTAGGATTATTGACAAAAATCAAGCGCGTTCTTGACGAGATGCCTTCAGCCATACCCTCCAGATCGACCACTCGGTCTTTGAGTGCCACCTTGAGAGGCCGCCCCCCGCCTGCCTGGACCATGATCTCATACATCAAAAATGAGGGCTCTGGCATAATCACCTCATCACCCTCTCGAAGAAAGGTGCGAACCAGGAGTTCGATGATCTCGTCAGAACCATTTCCAAGCACAATTCGATTGGCAGAGACCTTCAGCTTCTCGGCCAAGCGATTCCTTAAGTAGTGGCTGCTTCCATCCGGATAGCGATGCAGGTTCTTGAGAACGCCCCTGATTGCCTCCAGGGCTTTGGGCGACGGGCCGATTGGGTTCTCATTGGATGCTAATTTGATAGAACCGCTAATGCCATATTCGCGCTCCAGTTCCTCAATCGGTTTTCCTGGTGCATACGGCTTGAGCTTAGTAATGTAGTCTGGTACTTTTGTCATTTGTCATTTCTTATTGGTTACCGGTGTATATCTGAACAGTCCCTGTTAATCAATACAATTTATCCGAAGTCAGGGGATCATCCTTGCAAACGTGCTAATATTGCTGTATGAACTTAGGGGCTTGCCCCCAACAAGACTCCATCACTCCATTCGAATGGCTTGGAGAAATCCTTAGACCTTATGAAGCCGATTCAAACCGGCATTGAAAGACTTCTTGCCGCTCCTCCACCAATACTCCAGGGAAAACGCCTTGGGCTTCTGGCAAACCCGGCTTCGGTTGCATGCCCGGAGGGGAATCGAAGATTTCGGTCCACCCGCCTGCTCATTTCAAATCACTACCCGGGGCAACTCAAGGTGCTCTTCAGTCCGCAACACGGATTTTTCGCTGAAAAACAAGCCAATATGATTCCTTCGGAAGACTTGATCGACCCGGTTCTTAAGATTCCCGTCTTCAGCCTTTACGGCAAAACCAGAATAGCCACAGAGGCCATGCTTGATCGAATAGATATCCTGATCGTTGATCTTCAGGATGTGGGCACTCGCGTCTACACCTTTATCTACACAATGGCGTTATGTCTGCAGGCAGCCCGTGCGCATGGCAAAGAGATACTTATCCTGGACCGTCCTAACCCTATTGGGGGAAACCGTATCGAAGGAAATTCCTTAAAGCCCGAATACGCCTCTTTTGTAGGTATGTATCCTATTCCCATGCGTCATGGGCTCACTATTGGAGAACTGGCCCTTCTGTTCAATGACCACTTTGGTATCGGGTGCGAACTCCATGTGACGCCTATGGCAGGATGGAAACGCGAAATGCTTTTTGAGGATACGGGGCTACCCTGGATACCCCCCTCACCCAACCTGCCGACTCCCACCTCTGCCTTAGTCTATCCTGGCCAGGTTCTTTGGGAAGGAACCAATATATCTGAAGGACGGGGGACAACTCAGCCCTTTGAGCTCTTTGGCGCCCCTTTTTTGGATACGGCTCGCGTTGAAGCATGGATAAATAAAGACAAGCTTCCGGGGGTTCACCTTCGCCCCCTTGCCTTTGAACCCACCTCAGACAAGTGGGAAAAAACATCATGCCGTGGTTTTCAACTTCACATAATCGACTCCAGGACTTACCGGCCATACAGGACAACCCTTACTTTACTTCAGGCAGTGGTTTCTGAGCATCCAGATGCCTTTCAGTGGCAGCCCCCTCCTTATGAATACGAATTCGACAAACTCCCCTTTGACCTTATTACAGGAGATCCTTCGGTGCGAAAAGCAGTAGAAGGCCTGGATCCTGTGGGGGAAATAGAACAGATGTGGGCCGAAGAACTGAAATGCTTTGAGCAAATCCGCAGGCATTATTTGCTGTATGAATAACTCCAGGTAATGTCAGTGGTCAGTGGTCGGTGGTGAGTAGGCAGTAAGGAGTAGTTAGTGCCTGAACGAAAACCCTCCAATATCTCCCCCCTTTGAAAAAGGGGGGCCGGGGGGGATTTTGGCAATCGATTGAAATCCCCCTAAATCCCCCTTTACGAAAGGGGGACTTGTAAGGAAATTGACCGGTTTTCGTTCAGGCACTAACTATAAGGAAGATACTGTATGAAAGATAAGCCTGGCTGGAAACGGATGATGTTCAAGGGCCAGAAGGTATGGCTTCGTGTGGATGATGATCAACGACCTGTTGTTCGCGATAACAAGGCACTGATCAAATATCAACTTGAACACGATTACGAATACTGGGTCCGTGAAAAGGCGGTAGAGCCCATCGACCCCGCACGGTTAAAAAAGCGTTCGGCCCGCAGGAAAAAGCCTGCTCATGATTCCTCCCTGGCTAAAAAGCCGGGGCATCCACATGATTCGTTCCCTCCAAAGACGATAGTGGCCTACACTGACGGGGCATCTTTCGGTAACCCCGGTCCCGCAGGTATAGGCATTCTGCTGCGTTTCGGCCCCCACGAAAAGGAGATATCAAAACATATTGGGATTGCGACCAACAATGTTGCTGAACTGACGGCCATCAAGACCGCGCTTAAGGCAATCCGCACGACTCAAATACCTGTCCGACTCTATACGGATAGCCAATACTGCTTGGGTTTGTTGTCTCTTGGATGGAAGCCCAGACGAAATGAGAAGCTCGTAGCAGCCATCAAGAAATTGATGGTGCAATTTAAGGATTTGAAAATCCTCAAAATTCAAGCCCATGTTGGTATTGATGACAACGAACGCGCTGACCGCCTGGCGCGAGAGGGGGCCGGTAAATAGTTTCAAGTTTCTTCTTCTACGTCGCCTGCTCCTGTTTTTGTCCTTTCAGTTCTTCAACCTCTTTCTTCAACTTTTCAACCTCTTCCTTATACTGAGCAGCCTCTTCCTTCTCAATGGAAGGCCCAAAATCTTCCTTTTTGCTTTTCCACGTATCCTTTAACTCGTCAAATCCCAAATAGATTGCCAGCCCACCGCCCGACAGAAGGCCAAATGGAATCGCGCCTGCCAGCAACTGCAAGAAGGGTTTCCACCATACTGCCAATCCAATAATCCCCAAAACCGCAGCAGCCGCCCCACCAATTAGTGTCTTCATGTTACACTGTCCTCCTTTTTATAGTTTTTAAGATAAAGTTTTTGGGGTATGGCACTCTCTTGCCTTTGCGTTCTTTCTCGCAATCAACCACTGGCACAAGGCGCAAGGCTCAGGGCACAAGGTCTTCTGCCTTTAGCCTTGCGCCTTGTGCCTGCTAGCTTAATGGACCATGTTTGATTTCGTCTAGCCCGGTTTTCAACCCCAAAATGTTTTTCTTAAGATGTATATTATATGTTCAAATAAGTTCAACTTGTAACGCAGATTTCCGTAACACAAGCCAACCAGCAAATCAAGTACAAAAATATTTGCTAAACCCTTTTTCGGTCAAAAATGGATATCACTTTATCATTGATAGGGTCATCTCTCTTCCTGAAATCGCTGTCAGATGGCAAGCGCTCTCGCTGCCCCGTCACCTTTTCTATCCTAATCCTGCGGCCATTCATAGTAAAAGCCTCGCCATCAATGTATACATCCCTGAGTATCCAGACCGCCTCTGTCAAAGGAATCTGGAGCACGAGCAGTTTTACCTGATACCAATCCCGTTTTCGGTCAGCCGAGATATCTTCGATACGGGCAAAAAAAGCTGGCTGTTCCTCGCAGTAAATCAGGACAACGTCTCCGATAGTCGCCATAGCAGTCTCTCTATACCACACTATTTTCAAATTGACACAGAAAAAAATCGTGCTATTATTCTCGGCGACCAACCGGGAAATTGTCGTTTGTAACTAACTGTAAATATGATGAAACTGGCTCAACAAATAAAAGAAAAATTAAGAACGTGGATAGACGCTGCTCTTCAGGGCCATCATGATCATTATACCTGCAGTCTGCCAAAAAAGTCGGGGTTTTTGTCATCCTTGATGCTCAGGTCATTGTTTTCCGACGTCTATATTAACCCTACCCAGAGTGCGTTCCTGAAAACCCTCTCCAAAGGAGCTATCATCGTCTACGTCTCTAAGTACGAGAGCCGATTTGAATATCTTTTTTATCATACCCGATATAAGGAAGAAGGAATCCCATTTCCGGAAATCGGCTTTGAATATAGGATCTTCCTATGGCAGAAGGTCTCCCGACTCATCCGCATCTTCTTTGCCCACGTGGATCATCTCTTCAGGTACAAGATCTTTCCAAATCCTTACGAATCAGGCTACTTCAAGCGTCAAATGGAAGCAGGGGCTGCGGCCTTTCTCTCTCTGATTGGCCGAAAGGGGTTCTATCATCGATTTGTAAAAGCCAAATGGGACCCTTTGAAATATCTTATTGAATTACAGCGCACAACCGATCGTCCGATATACATAGTCCCCCAGTGGCTCCTTTTCAGTAAAAAGCCCCACCGTCCCCCTGGGACTCTTCTTGATATTATGTTTGGCAGCCGAGAGAACCCCGGGCGGCTTCGACGATGGGCAGTTATTCTGCGTACCCCTCAAAAGGCCTTTGTAGAGATCTCTGATCCGGTCAACCTGCAACATTTTCTTCAGGAGCCTGAAAACCAGGAGCGCGACCTTGAACGGCTCTCATTTATTCTCCGAAACAGGCTTCTGGACCAGATGAATCGCCACCGCCAGAGCATCACCGGGCCGATGCTCAAGACGCGAGAGGAGTTAAAAGAACTCATACTGAGAAATGAACGGTTCCAGGATTTTATGAAACGGTATGCTCAATCCCAGGATCAGGATATCAGCGAAATCTACAAAAAAGCCGATGCCTACCTAAGTGAAATCGCAGCAGATTATAGTGTTACCTTCATTCAGGTCCTTGCCATAATTATTGGATGGATATGGAAGACCATGTTTGACGGTGTCACACTTGATATGGAAGGCCTGCACCGGGTGAAAAGCGCTGCTACAAAGGCTCCCATTGTCTTTGTTCCTTGCCATAAGAGCCATTTTGATTACCTTATCCTTAACTATCTTTTGTTTACGAATAACATGCCCTCTCCTCATGTGGCAGCGGGCCGCAACCTTGCCTTCTGGCCCTTGGGAACGCTTTTTAGGAAAAGCGGGGCCTTTTTCATAAAACGAACTTTTCACGGGGTAAAACTGTACGCGGCCATCTTCTCAGCATACGTCCACATGTTAATTGAGCAAGGTTTCAATATTGAGTTTTTTATTGAGGGGGGGCGGAGTCGAACGGGAAAACTGGTCCTTCCAAAAACAGGTTTGGTTTCTATACTGATGGATGCATACAAGAATAAGGTCTGTCAGGATCTGGTGTTTGTGCCTGTCTATGTTGGATATGACCGCCTTCTCGAAGAAACTGCCATTCTGAACGAATTGGAAGGAATCCAAAAGAAAAAGGAAAGCTTCTGGCAACTGATTCGGGCCCGAAAGGTTTTGAAAAAACGATACGGCCGTATATATGTCCAATTTGCTGATCCGATTTCGCTTGAGGCCATGGCGACAACATTCAACGCCTCTTTGCAGGACATGGACCAGACTGAATATCAGGCCCTGGGCCGCAACCTCTCCTATCGGATCATGAATGCCATCAATGCTATCTCAGTGGTCACGCCCGAAGCACTCACAGCCTGTGCTATCCTGAATTACCCCAAACCGCGTTTCAGCCAAAAGGAGCTTATGGGCTATGTGGAGATTTACTTGAGCTATTTGCTTTCCCAAAAGGCCCGGTTGTCGGAAAACCTTGACGATCCCTACCACGCCGTCGAAAATGTCTTGGCCACGTATAATCATCGAAAGTTTATCGAGAGACAGCGAGTAAAGGGGCAGGACGACACAGCCACTGATGAGAAATGGTATTTAGTGTGCGAAAACAAACGCCTGAGCATTGAATATTACAAGAACAACTGCATCCATTTTTTTATTCCAGCAGCATACACAGCCCTGGCGATCCTTTCCTATGACGCCTTTCAATTCTCGGCATCGGCCTTGCAGTCGGATTACAACTTCTTGCAGGATTTCTTCAAGTATGAGTTCGCGTATGACGTGGACAAGACCCCTGAATATATGGTCAGAAAAACCCTAAAGGCCTTCATTGATGACGCCATACTCATACCTCACCCTACTCTTCCTGACACTTATAATATTACCGCTGCAGGTTTCCGCAAGCTGTTGTATTTTGCGAGTTTCCTCAAGACTTATTTCGAATCGTACTGGGTGGCACTGAAGCTACTGCAAGCACATAATCGGCGTGACCTGGTCAAGAAGGAACGTATGAAAAAAATCCGGGCATTAGGCAATCAGTTGTACAAGCGACGAGAAATCGAAAGGAGCGAGGCCCTATCTCAGGTCAATTACGAGAACGCGCTGACATTTTTCAATTTCAAAGGGGTCAGGGGAACCGAAGACAAAGAAAGGATTGAATTCTATACCGAGGTCATCCAAAAATACCTGAGTTGCTTTTAGGATTGAATATTGATGATTGACGATTGATGATTGAATGGATTCCCGCCTTCGCGGGAATGACACAAAACCGCAACTCCTTGTCATTCCCCTGTTTTCACAGGGGCAGGCTCTGCGAAAGCAGGAATCCAGAAAACATGTCATAACGTGAAACGCAATAGCATTGGTAAACAGAATGCGCGACAATTCTTGCTAGAAAAGCCTTTGGATATATGTCTTTCTTTCTGTTTCAGGGTGCGAAACTTGAGCTTATTAGATGTTCATCAATCATCAATCGTCAATCATCAATCGTCAATATTCAATCGTTTCGGTTTCGTTGCCACAATCAGATGGTGGGAAAATAGTTTTTTCGCTACCCGCAAAACGTCCCCTGCGCTCACACGCTCAATGAGCCCAGGATACATAATGTCATAATCATAGCCCAATCCTAAGATTTCGTTGACAGCGGCACTTGATGCCTGAGATCCTATTTTTTCCAGGTCGATCTCGTGTGTGGTGATGCACATGCCCCTGGCTCGCTCTAAGGTTGTGGGGTCCACCTCCGTATTTTGAATCAAGGCCATCTTATCCAGAATAATCTCTAAGACCTCTTCATAATTATTTAGGGTGGTCTGGGCCATTATGCCGAAATACCCGCCATCGATCCCAAAGGCGGGATAGGCGTGCACATAATAGACCAGACTCCTGTCCCCTCCTCGAAGCGCGTCATGCAGCCAGCCGCTGGGATACCGGATACCCGAAACAATGGCGTCCAGCACATCCACCACAGGGCGGTCATGGTCGGCAAGCGTCAGGCCATTATACCCTACTAAAATCGCCGCTGATGTCTTCTCGTTGAGTATCTCAAAGGTTTCGTCCTGGACAATATTTTTCGTTTCCATCTCAATGATGGGCTGTTCCAAAATGCCAGGTTGAAAGTCTTCAAAAAACTTCTCAACCTTGCGAGCCACTGTCTCGGGGTCGATGTCTCCGAATATGGCCAAAACAGCATTGTTCGGCAACATGATCGATTGGCAAAAATCTCTTATGTCTTTGCCACAAAAGCTCTCCACGGCCTTGGCAAAGCCGATCACATCATTTTTATAAGGATGCTTATGGTAATAATGCCGCTTGAAAAGTCGACTAATCTCCCTCGTCCAGTCTTCGTCCAGCCTTTGGATAGCCAAAAGGGTCTCCCTCCGCTGCTTTTTGATTTCAATTTCCGGAAAAGTGGGGTGGAGAACCACGTCGGAAAGCACGTCCAGGGCGATGTCGAGGTGTTCCTTCAGAACTGAAACAGATATGCTCACTACGTTATATCCAGAGCTGGACTGAATCGACCCCCCCACATCTTCGATGGCCTTTGCAATCTCGATCTTGGATCGATTCCTGGTCCCCTTGGTCATAAGGGATGCCATGAATTGAGAAAGCCCCGGTTTTTCCACGGGCTCGAACCGAAGTCCTCCCTTTACCATAAACTTCAAGGCAACAATGGGTGTGGCTGTATTCCTTTTCAGAAGAAGGGTCATCTGATTTGGCAATATGATCTTGTGAACTTTTTCCTGTGAGGCACGCGTTGGTAATGGCAACTCCCGGGTTTTCAATGCTACCCCGTGGGGCTTGATTACCGCCACCGTCATGCGGTCTCTCTGAAAGTATTTTTCGGCTACCCGCCTCACCGCTTCAGATCTGACCTCCTGGATCTTTGACACGTAGTTTTCACTGAAATAAGGATCACCCGTGCTTAGCCAATCCCGGGCAAGCTGACTCGCCCGGCTTTGCACAGACTCCTGACCAAAGATATGGTCCGCTACAACTTTGTTCTTGGCCCGTTTCAGGGCCTCTTCGCTGACCGGATTTTGTTGAACATATAAGAGTTCTTCCCACACCGCATCCGTCGCCCTGGATACATTGTCATAGGCAAGATCCATAGAGATCAAAAACTGGCCTTTTGCAAAAGCAGGGGTCCAGCTTGTCGCTCCGATCGAAAGAACTAGGCCCTTTTGATCACGCACTGTCTGATACAGCCTTGAAGTACGGCCGTCACCCATAATCACGGCCAGCACATCAAGGGCATAGAGGTCTGGATCGGTCAGGGCAACAGTTCGAAAGCCAATTTGAGCCTGTGCGATCCTTGCCATAGGCAAGGCCTTTTCCGCTCTGCGCAGGGCAAGCTGGGGTGGCTCCGCCGGAAGAACATACGGAGGATTTGGAGCGCTTTTCAGGATTCGGGTAAGATCGAGCACTGTTCTGAGCACCTCTTCTTTGTCTATGTCTCCAGCCACTGAAACGACTATATTCTCTGGAATATACCACCCACGATAATGGGCTATGAGGTCCTCTTTATCCATTTTGAGAAAAATCTCTTTTTCCCCAATAACCGGATATCGGACGGGATGCTTTCGGTACGCTGTCCTCATAAACAAGTACCAGAGCTGGCGGGACGGGTTGTTTTCTCCCATCTGAAATTCCTGGAGGATCACGCCCTTTTCTCTCTGATATTCGGTTTCATCAAATTGGCAGTCGGTCACATAGGCCAAAATCAAGGACAGGGCATCTTTGTAATGTTCCCGTATGGTATTGATGAAATATCCAGTATGGCCATAACTCGTATAGGCGTTGGTAGCCCCCCCTATGGCCTGAAGACGCTCCTTGATCTGTGCCTCAGTAAGCTTTGAGGTTGTGCCGCCTGATACTACATGCTCCAGGTAGTGAGAAATCCCGGCTCCTGTCCTGTGCCCCTCATAGATCGATCCGGTCTTGACCAATACCTGAGACGAGACCACTTTTGATCCGTGAGACTCACGAATTAATATGCTGAGTCCGTTTTTCAAGACCACAAACAGGTCATCAGGTTTGGAAGGGATGATGCGATCGATCTCGGGGCTGTTAAAGACATCGGTTCGGCTTTGAGCTGGAGCACATGGATCTGTTTCCCCGTGTACATAACGCTGGAAACCGTAAACCAGGCATAGTGCGCTCACTAAAAAGACAACTGTCAACTTCTCCGTGAAGGGCTTCAACCAGAGTCCCCGATCAATCATAACTCCTCCGTGGGCAAATATCGTCGGCTCGTGTTATGTTACTAATACCCAAATTGAGTAAAAAATACTTCATTTGATTGGGTGTTGTTTTTTGTGATTTTATATTTCTTCAACAATTGCTTCCTGATTTCTCAATGTGAGCAATACCATATCCCGGCCTATATCTGCAAGCTCGCCAAGTATTCACCAGCAATTCCAATTTTGGGCCCTATTCTCGTTCCCATGCTCTGCGTGGGAACGTATACCGATAGGCGCTCTGCGCTGCGCCGAGTAAGTAGCTACACGTATTGGACGCAGAGCGTCCGGCGGTTCGGTTACAACGCAGAGCATTGTAACCAGAGTATATTGATTCTCGTTCCCATGCTCTGCGTGGGAACGTATACCAATCAGTCTGCTAAGGCCATAGTCCAGCCTGCCCTGACGCGACGTGCTCGAATCAGCTTGCTAAGTCTACAGGGTGCTGTGTGCTCAGGTCAGCCGATTGAGCCTATAAGCCAGGCCCGCCCTGGCGCGACTCGCTTAAATTGATCTAGTAAGCCTATAATCCCGGTCTGGGCCAGGGTCTGGGCCAGGGGTCTGGGCCAGGGTTACAACGCAGAGCATTGTAACCAGAGTATATCGTTGTACTGTCGGAAGGTATAAGTTGACATTTGCAAAGTGGAGGATTAAAATATTCATTTTTGCGCGTGGAGGGCCACATTCAGATTATCACAGCCATAGATCACATGCAGCAACAGGCAAGGCGCTTGCTGCAGACAGGCAAGACCATTGCTTTTGTTCCCACCATGGGTTACATGCACGAGGGTCATCTGGGCCTCGTGCGTGAGGGGCGAGAACATGGAGACACCCTGATCATAAGCATCTTTGTCAACCCCACACAGTTTGGCCCAGCAGAAGACTTTCAGGCCTACCCTCGGGATCTGGATCGGGACGTGCGTCTGGCCGCGTCCGAGGGCGTCGATATCATCTTTGCCCCTGAGGCCGAGGCCATGTATGACACAGCGTACCAGACGTATGTTGATCTGGAGCTGCTTCCTCGCTACCTTTGTAGCGCATCGAGGCCTGGCCATTTCCGTGGTGTGGCCACGGTGGTAACCAAGCTCTTTAACATAGTCAAACCGCACGTGGCCATTTTTGGCGAAAAGGACTACCAGCAGCTCGTTATTATCCGGCGCATGGTGCGTGATTTGCATTTTGATATAAGGATCATTGGGGTCCCTATTGTACGAGAACCAGACGGTCTCGCTATGAGCTCCCGAAACGCCTATCTCTCAGAAGAGGAAAGGGAGTCTGCCCTGTCTCTCTTTCAGGCCGTTCAACAGGCCGAAAAAAACGTAGCTCAGGGCGTGAGGGATGCCAGCCAACTCATCCATGAGGCATCAGAGCTTATCCGCTCCTATCCTTATACGAAAATCGAATATGTCGCCCTATGCGACCCGGAAACCCTCAAGAACGTTGACCGCGTTGACGGCCCAACCCTGATAGCCCTGGCCGTATGGGTCGGCAAGACGCGTTTGATAGATAATACTATATTGGAACCAATTGAAAATTGACTATTGAAAATTGATTGTTCACTGTTTATTTTTCCATTCGCCAGGTTCAAAACCTTCGCCTTTCAGGCGAAAAGCTTTAGCAAGTTTAGGTTCATATTGTAAGAGGTATAAGAAGCCGGAGTGTTTGCCACTGCCGAAAATCCCCCTAAATCCCCCTTTGGTAAAGGGGGATTTTCTTGGCTCCCCCCTTTGGTAAAGGGGGGTTGGGGGGGATTTTTGAATGTTCGGGAAAGGTGCTCCAATGTCTCAGACGATTAATCGGCTTCAGCCGAAATGACCGACTTTCAGTCGTAATTTAAATCTACCTACTTTAGCAGGTAGTCGTTTAATCCTTCAATATACAATCGACAATATTCAATTCCTATGATTCGTACCTTTTTGAAATCAAAGATCCACAGGGCTACGGTGACCGAGGTTGAACTGAACTATGAAGGGAGCCTGGGGATCGATACCGACCTGATGAAGGCGGCAAACATCCTGCCTTACGAGCTGGTTCAAGTGTATAACATCAACAACGGTGAACGATTCGAGACCTATGCAATAGAGGAGGCACCGGGCTCAGGGACCATTGCCCTGAAGGGTGCAGCAGCCCGAAAAGGGGCACAGGGGGACTTAATTATTATTACCTGTTATACAACTATAGATGACGAGAACCTGGCAGACTTTGAGCCTGCAATCATCTTTGTGGATAGGAACAACAAAAAAACTTAGGGGCTTTGCCCCACATGGAGCCTTGGAGTAATGGGGTACTGGAGTGATGGAGTGATGGGCACAATTGTTATTTGTTATTCGTTAATTGTTATTCGAATAACTAATAACGAATAACTAATAACGTAAATGCTCGGCATAAATCGATTGCCACTAAAAGGCATATGATTTCAATAGGTTGTAGAAATTCCAGGACGCATAAGGAGGACGGATGAGCAAAAGAGACTACTTATTTACCTCAGAATCAGTGACCGAAGGGCACCCTGATAAAGTGGCCGATCAAATATCGGATGCCATCTTGGACGCAATCATAGAGACTGACCCGAAGGGACGGGTTGCTTGCGAAACCCTTGTAACCACGGGTCTTGCCTTTATCTCCGGAGAGATCACCACTGGGTGTTACGTAGATATGCCTCAGATCATCAGGGACACAATTCGCGATATCGGATACAATTCTTCAAGCATGGGTTTTGACTGGAAGACATGTGCCGTGGTAACCAGCATTGATCAGCAGTCTGTTGACATTGCGCAAGGTGTAAACGGAAAAGGCCTTTTCAAGGAGCAGGGAGCTGGTGATCAAGGCCTCATGTTTGGCTATGCGTGCAATGAAACCCCTGAACTGATGCCCATGCCAATATCTTATGCCCACAAGCTGACGATGCGACTGGCAGAAGTCCGCAAGAACGGGTCACTTCATTTCCTTCGCCCGGACGGCAAGTCACAGATCACCATTGAATATGAAAATGGCAAGCCTAAACGGGTGGAAGCGATTGTCATTGCAGCACAGCACAGCCCCGACATCTCCTATTCAGAGTTAAAGGAGGCAATTATCGAGGAGGTCATCAAGAAGGTCATACCGAGGCGTATGATGGACGGCGACACCAAGTATTTCATCAATACAACGGGACGTTTCGTGGTCGGAGGCCCAATGGGGGATACTGGCCTAACTGGTCGAAAGATTATTGTGGATACTTACGGTGGCCAGGGAAGTCACGGTGGGGGCTGCTTCTCAGGTAAGGACCCGTCGAAAGTGGACCGGAGCGCCTCTTACATGGCAAGACATGTTGCAAAGAACATTGTAGCAGCCGAATTAGCCACAAAATGCGAAGTGCAGCTCGCCTATTCTATCGGCGTGGCGCGGCCTGTTTCCGTACTGGTTGATACCTACAAGACTGAAGTGATTCCCCGAAAGCGGATCTGCGAAATTGTCAACGAGGTGTTTGACCTTAGGCCCGCACCGATCATTGAATATTTGAACCTCCTGCGACCAATTTACAAAAAAACTGCCTGCTATGGACACTTCGGCCGCGATGATGAAGACTTTACATGGGAAAAGACTAATATGGTGGACGTGCTGATAGAAAAGGCAGGCATAAAGAAGTCCAGGAAAAAGGCAGCGCGGAGCAGGGAATAAGTAGGCAGTAGGCAGTAAGGAGTAAGCAGTGAGCCGGTGAGCCGGTGAGAAAGTGAGCCGGTGAGAAAGTGAGGAAGCTGTATCTTCTCAAAAAGCTCGGGTAATTCCCTGAAACTGCGATTTCCTGTCATTGCGAGGAGCGTTAGCGACGAAGCAATCTCACCGCTATCAAAGAGATTGCTTCGCTTCGCTCGCAATGACGAAAAAAACCGAACTTTTTGAGAACTTACAGAAAGCTCAAAGCTCAAGGCAAACGGGCTCAAGGGGCTCGCGGCTAGAAGCCGCTCCCACGGGCCAAACCGGCTAAACGGGCTAAACGGGCCAACGAAAGGAAGGTTTGAATGGAATCTGACATTAGGGATGTAAAACTGGCAAAAGGGGGAAAGCTACGTATTGAGTGGGCCAGGCAGAGCATGCCGGTTTTGGAGCGGATTAAGGCCAGATTTTCAAAGGAAAAGCCTTTAAGAGGGACACGCCTTGGGGCCTGCCTTCATGTAACCACGGAGACGGCTGCTCTCATACAGACCCTCAAGGCCGGTGGCGCCACGGTGAGGCTGTGTGCTTCTAATCCGTTGAGCACACAGGATGATGTGGCGGCCTCGCTGGTCAAGCATGACAGAATCCCCGTGTTTGCCATCAAGGGGGAAAACAACAAGACCTATTATAACCATATTGATGCGGTGATCGACCTAAAGCCCATGTACACCATGGATGACGGGGCCGATCTCGTGTCCACGCTTCACTCGAAACGCAAGAAGCTGTTGAATGTTGTGCTGGGCGGCACAGAGGAAACCACCACAGGAATTATCCGCCTGAGGAGCATGGCTGCTAACGGCGTGCTCAAATATCCCATCATCGCCGTAAACGATGCCAACACCAAACACCTCTTTGACAACCGGTACGGCACCGGGCAAAGTACCATAGATGGCATTGTCCGGGCGACGAATCGCCTCCTTGCCGGCTCTCGATTTGTAGTTTGTGGCTATGGCTGGTGCGGCCGGGGTGTGGCCATGAGGGCACGGGGTATGGGCGCTAATGTCATTGTGACAGAGGTTGATCCATTAAGGGCCCTTGAGGCGATCATGGACGGTTATTCAGTGATGCCTATCAAGGAGGCCGCTAAGATCGGTGACATATTTTGCACCTTGACCGGTGATCTTAATGTAATCAGGAAACCACATTTCAAGGTCATGAAGGATGGCGCCATCGTTTGCAACTCAGGACACTTCAATGTAGAAATTGACCTGCCGGGACTTGAGACTTTAGCCAAAAGCAAACGACAAATCCGCCCCTTCACAATGGAATATGTCTTAGAAAATGGCAAGAAGATCAATGTGCTGGCAGATGGACGCCTGATTAACCTTGCGGCCGCAGAGGGACATCCTTCCAGCGTCATGGACATGAGCTTTGCCAACCAGGCCCTTTCCATCGAGTACATGGCAAAGAGAGATAAAGCGCTTCCTGTCGAGGTGTACCCCGTACCGGCGATGATCGATAAAATGATTGCCAGGGAAAAGCTGGCAACGATGAATATTCTCATTGATACCCTCACACGTGAGCAGAAAAAATATCTCACATCGTGGGAAATGGGAACATAAATGGATTGCGGATTGCGGGGATGTCCTCAAGCCGACAGGCGCTATGCGGAATCAGTAAGCAGTAGGCAGTAGGCAGTAGGCAGTAAGCAGTCGGCACCAAACAGGAAACACTAAAAACGGACACGGGCAACGGACACGAAATCACGGCTGAAAGCCGCTCCCAACCCATCACTCCAATACTCCAATTGGGGCGAAGCCCCTAAGTTCAGCACACGTCGAGAGAATCCAGTCGCTGAGCACTTCCATCCTGTTGTATCTGTTAGCATCTTGCAAGCTGTTTTAAAGGAGTAAAAATCCTGGATGCCCTCAATGAGTAGATATAAAAAGATAACTCTCTGGGTAATAGGAAGTACGGGAACGATTTTGATCCTCCTGTTAGCCCTATTGCTTCTTTTGCCTAAGTTAATCAACTTGCAACCCGTGAAGGGAAAGATCTTGGCCAATCTTTCCCGGACAGTGGGAGGCCAGGTGGAATTCCATAAGGTTGATCTCTCATTTTTTCCACGTCTCCGTGTGCTGGTCCACCAGGCAAGCGTATCAATCCCGGGAAAACTCACTGGAGATGCTGAGTCCGTGACGATTTATCCTGAGATCTTGTCCCTCCTCACCGGCAGAGTGCGGATCGCCGTGCTCAAGGTTCAAGCCCCTGACGTGAAAATGAAGCTGCCCGAAAGGCCGGAGAAAAACAATGAGAGACTGAAGGCATTCTCTTTGGCAACCATTAAGGAAAAAGCCGTTCCCGTTCTTGCTTTTGCGGCATTGAAAGCGTCAGGCCTCGTCGTACAGGTGGAAGGAGGCAGGCTAAGTCTTTCCGAGAAGAATAGATCGATTTTTTGGTTCCAGGATATCCGCGCACACGTCGATCTCCCGCCAAACAAACTCAAAATCGATTTCACCTGTAAATCGAACCTCTGGGAAAGCCTTTCCTTGAAAGGGTGGTTGGATTCGAGGGATCTGAAAAGCAATCTACGTATTGATTTGACTCACTTCCGACCTCAAGCGCTGACTGCATACCTTTTACGCCCCGGCCCCCAACGAGTTGGGGATTCGCAAGTGAATCTGACCCTCAATTTCAAGACGGATGGGCTTAAGGCACTTCAGGCAGAGTTGAAGGGTTCTATACCGTATCTGACCCTGCAACAGGAAAATCAGAGATGTGTCGTAAAAGGGAAGAGCCTGAAAGCCGGTTTTCATATGGATCAGAACAAGACAATAGTTTCTCTTGCGGAACTCAATCTTGATTATCCTCAACTCAATATAAGCGGAAAATTGGTTATGGATCAAACCTCTCCGCGGGTGAGCCTGGAACTGGAAGGTACAAAAGTGGATGTTCATTCGACCCGGGAAGCAGCCCTGGCCGTGGCAGGGAATATTCCCATCACACAGGAGATTTTTGACATTCTCAAAGGCGGCACAGTACCGCTGATCACTTTTCACGCTCATGGGAATTCGGTGGCTGATCTGGCACAGATTGAAAATATGCTCATCAAGGGGAGCATCCGTGAGGGAAAGATATCCGTCCCGGAAGCTGATATGGATTTTAAGGGCGTTAGTGGGGATGTAGTCATTTCGCAGGGCATTCTTGAAGGGAAAAATCTTGAGGCACGGTTGGAGAACTCCCGGGGTCGTGAAGGGATATTGAGGTGGGGCCTGAAAGGCGAGAACGATCCTTTTCATCTGGAAATGGTGGTAAAGGCTGATCTGGTTGAAGTCCCGCCTTTCCTCAAATCGTTGATAAAGAATGAAACCTTTCGAAAAGAAATGGCCCGCACATCCGTCCTTGGGGGCAATGCTCTTGGAAGGTTGGTTCTGGGAGAAAGTATAACCTCTCTTAGAGCGAGCATCGATGTTGCGGAATTGAATCTGTCTGCCCGATACGAGCGAATGCCGTATCTTTTAAAAATTGACGGAGGGCGGTTTTTCACTGATGGGGACAAAATCGATGCAGAAAACCTGTGCGGCAAGTTGGGAAAGTCCTCTTTTTGTGAGCTTAGCGGCCAATTTGACTGGGAGAAAGCGCCTCACCTTGACATCCTATCCGGCAAGTTCTTGATCTCCCTGGACGAAATCTATCCATGGCTTTCGTCGTTTCAAAGGCTTAGCAATGAACTCAAAGATTTCAAATCCGTAAAAGGCACAGTTGCAATATCCGAAGCGAGCTTGAAAGGCCCACTCTTGAGACCCCGGAACTGGCGCTTTCAAATAGCAGGCGAAGTGGGAAATCTTGCCATGAATTCGGATCTCTTTTCTGGGCCGGTCACACTGACTCAAGGGAAATTCAATGTAACCCGGGAAAAGCTTTCTATCACATTTCCTCCAGGGGCCATTCTCATACGGGGGGAAGGCAGCCGCATTGCACTTGGAGGAGATGTGAGCTTGTCACCGGCAGGATTGTTACTCGATATGGATCTTTCGGCTGATGGTCTTGAGTGGGACCAGGTAAGAAAAATCCTGGAGAGCAAAAATAGAGAAAGAGATGTTAAGCAGGCAGAATACTCATGGTGCCTGCCGGTGAAAGGAATTCTCAGACTGAAATCAGGAAACTTCCAATATGGGGGTTTCACCTGGAGCCCTTTTCATGCCGATATCTCCTTTCTTCGTGATAGGCTTGAGGTTGCCATCACTAAGGCCAATTTATGCGGCATTTCCACTCCAGGGATTCTAAAAATTACTCCCCAGGATCTGCAAGTCGATTTCAAACCGGTTTCCAGAGACCAGGAATTGGACACAACCCTCACCTGCCTGGGAAACAAAAAGGGACCTGTCACGGGCAGGTTTGACTTTGAAGGCCAGATCATGGGGAAGGGAAAAAGTCAAGATCTGGCCAGGTCCCTCCGGGGGAACCTGGAATTCGTTTCGAGTAATGGGCGAATTTACCGCTATGGGCTGCTGGCGAAGATTTTCGCTCTTCTCAATCTTACCGAGATCTTCAGGGGAAAGCTCCCTGACGTGGTCGGGGAGGGATTTGCCTACAATTCCATCAGGGTTAAAGGAAATCTTCAGAATGGCAAGCTCGCGTTAAATGAAGCGATCATTGATGGCTCTTCAATCGGAATTGTGTGTGAGGGTGATATTGATCTGCTCGACAAGAACCTGGATCTCACGGTGCTTGTGGCGCCGTTGAAAACGGTAGATTCCATACTCAAAAAAATTCCTCTGGTCAGCCACATCCTCGGCGGGACCCTCGTTTCCATTCCCGTTAAGGTCACGGGCGATTGGGGAGATCCGACAGTGACACCACTTTCTGCCTCGGCCGTGGGATCCGGGCTCTTGGGAGTCATGGAAAGGACTCTCAATCTCCCCATCAAAATAATAGAATTTCTCCTTCCCCAGAAGCAGGAGTGAGGACGTGTGATTGGGGACTTTCAACCATTCCCCCTTTTCTAAAGGGGGTTAGGGGGATTTTACTAAGGTGCCATACCCATTTCCTCCTCCTTCTTTGCCACTGCCAACCTGGTCCTGACCACCGTATCCGGGATGAGACTCATGGAATCTATGCCGCATTCAACCAAAAAAGTGGCAAATTCCGGGAAATCGCTCGGTGCCTGGCCACAAATGCCGATCTTCTTTCCCCGCCTTTTCGCCACCTGAATAACGTCTCTTATCATGTCTTTCACGGCCTGGTTCCGTTCATCAAAGATGTGAGCCACAAGATCAGAGTCCCTGTCGAGTCCCAGGGTCAATTGGGTCAGGTCGTTTGAGCCTATGGAAAAGCCGTCGAACACGTCGGCAAACGCATCGGCGCTTATCACATTGCTCGGAATCTCGCACATCACGTACACCTCAAGGCCGTTTTCGCCCTGTACCAGGCCAAACTCCTTCATCGTCTCGATCACCCGTCGTCCCTCTTCTGGCGTTCGGCAAAAAGGAACCATCACCTTTATATTCGTAAATCCCATCTCATTCCTTGCTTTCAAGATAGCTTCGCACTCCAGGCCAAAAGCCGGCTTGAATTTCTCATCGTAGTATCGGGAGGCCCCTCGCCACCCTATCATCGGATTACTCTCCACAGGCTCATACAGATGGCCGCCCACCAGTTGGGCATATTCATTGGTCTTGAAATCAGACAAACGAACTATGACGTCATTCGGATAGAACCCTGCAGCAATCCTGCCGATCCCCCTGGTCAGCTTGTTGATAAAAAATTCCTTCTTGTCCAGAGGATGCGTGGCAGTCATCTCATCAATCTTTTCCACGATCTGGGCAATCTCAGGATTATCCCGGGCCTTTTCCTTCAGCTCATCATAATGGATCAGGGCAAGGGGATGTATCCCGATGTGAGAGTTGATGATAAACTCCTCCCTGGCAAGGCCCACGCCGTCATTTGGGATTTGACCATCCCTAAAGGCGTTTTCCGGTATTCCGACGTTCATCATGATTTTTGTCCGCGTTGCCGGAATCTTTTCAACGTCAAGCTGTTCCACCTCAAACTTCAAAAGACCATCATAGACCTTTCCTGTCTCCCCTTCTGCGCAACAGACCGTAACACCTTCTCCAGTAGAAAGCTTTTTGGTACCATGTTCAGTTCCTATGAGACACGGGATGCCGAGCTCGCGAGATATGATCGCAGCGTGGCAGGTGCGCCCACCTTTGTTAGTCACAATGGCTGCTGCAATCTTCATGATCGGCTCCCAGTCAGGGTCGGTCATGGTGGTAACGAGCACTTCACCCTTCTTGAACTCACCAATATGTTCGCTGTCTTCGATTATGTGTGCCACCCCATGGCCGATCTTAGTCCCCACAGCCTGCCCGGTAATAAGGACCTTTCCGGACTCTTTAAGGACATAGGTCTCAAGTATATTAGTCTTCTTTTGGGAATGAACGGTCTCCGGCCTTGCCTGCACGATGAAAAGCTTGCCTGTTCCGGCGCTCACACCATCGCCGTCTTTGGCCCATTCGATATCCATGGGCCTGAACTCCCCTGCCCTTTCAGAGTAATGATCCTCTATAATAGAAGTCCATCGCGCAAGGAGAAGGATCTCATCATCTTCAAGGACAAATCGGTTCCGTTCCTCCGTGGTCGTCTCGATATCCTTGACCGGTTTGTCAGGATCATCAGTATAGATCATCTTGATATGTTTACTCCCTGCCTGTTTCCCAACAATGGGACGCTTGCCCTCCTTCAAGGTCGGTTTAAAGACGTAGTAATCGTCAGGATTTACAGCACCCTTCACCACGTTCTCCCCCAGACCATAAGAGGCGGTGATAAAGACAGCATCCTTAAAGCCGGTCTCAGTATCAATAGAAAAGGTAACGCCTGCACTGGCCGCATCGCTCCTTATCATTTTTTGGACTCCTATAGAAAGATAGACATCAAACTGGCCAAAGCCTTTGTCCTGACGATACGAGATAGCTCGATTTGTAAAAAGGCTGGCAAAACAGCGCTTGCAGGCATCAATGACGGCCTCTTTGCCCCGGACGTTGAGGTAGGTCTCCTGCTGCCCGGCAAATGAGGCGTCAGGGAGATCCTCTGCCGTTGCAGACGATCGGACAGCAACGTCCACACCCGGGCCGTATTTGTCTTCCAACTTTTCATAGCTCCGCAAGATGGCCTCGGTAAGGTCCGCCGGAAACTCGGCATTCCTGATGATGCTTCGCGCTTTTTCTCCCCGTTCCCGCAAGTTCTTCATATCATGTGTGTCGAGTCCATCCAGGGAATCACGAATAGCATCTTCGATCCCTGCACTCTTAATGAGATATCGATAGGCATGAGCTGTTATGGCAAATCCGTCTGGAATATTGACCCCCTTTGGAACAAGTTCCTGATACATCTCACCCAGTGAAGCGTTCTTCCCGCCCACCAGGGGAACGTCCTTTATTCCTATCTCATCAAACCACAGGACTAATGCCTCCTTCTGATCTATTGCCATATTCGTGCCTCCTTCACCGCATCTGGGTATGTTTAACATTATCAAGAATTTCTTTACCACTACGTAACCCTATTGTCAACCTGCGACCTCCCTATCCAGCAATTCTAATTTTGGCTCTC
>JAGMBW010000125.1 GCA_023129535.1 Desulfobacterales bacterium | reverse complement strand
TTAAGTAATTACTCGGCTATCTTTGTTTATGATTCTGCCCGCGTCGTTATCACCAATTCTGTCATGCGAGGAGAAAAAATAGAAACTTGAGAAACTTGGGGACGCCCTTTAGTTTTACAGTTTCTAAGTAATCCTTTTAGAGCCGGTTCATGATGGCAAGTTGTGTTGCGAGTTTAGTTATGTTGTAAGTTTTATTTCATTCCTACTATTCATTTAGATCCATCCATATTATTCCTCAGGATTTCATAATCCTCCTTATAATTCTTCTAATTCCATCTTATTTGTCTGGTTCCCCTGTTTTGCCAATCTTCAGAAATATGGGTGGTGCTATGGATTCGATCCCTTGCTTTCACTGTGGTGAGTACTTTGCCCCAAGTCCCCGGCATAAGAATCAGAGGTTCTGCAAGAAACCGGAGTGCCAGAGGGCCAGAAAGGCCGAATGGCAACGAAATAAGATGGACACTGACCCGGTATATAAGGCCGACCAGAAACAAAGCCATCAGGAATGGCTTTGGGCCAATCCCAATTATTGGAAAGACTACTGCAAAAGGAATCCCGACAAAGCCGAAAGAAATCGCATACTTCAAACCATCAGAAACAGACGTCGCCGCAATTCTAAAGGTTCAGATGCAAAGATGGATGCGTCTATGATTGCAAAGATGGACGCGTCAAAACGCAATGATTTTAAGCTGGTTGGCCAATTTTGGCTGGTTCCGGTGATTGCAAAGATGGACGCGTTAAAAGTTTTTTTGCATGTCGTTCCAGCCGGTTACCCTTGATTGCAAAGATGGACTTTATAGGAGGCTACGAAAAAACATGGTACCTGGACAATGAATCCTTAAATAAGGAGCGGGCCATGATAAGAAAAAGAATTCTTGATCCCAACCGCATCAGGCGCATTGACGGTGGGTTCAGCTTTATCCCTCACCGTTTCATCAGCGATGGTTTTCTATCCTCTCTGGATCAAAAAGAACTCCTTTTGTACCTGTTTCTTATTCTGGTCTCAGATCGCCATGGTCTTTCTTTTTACAGCTACGACTCTATCTGTTCTTTGCTTCAGCTAAACCTCGGCCAATATATAGAGGCCAGAGACGGCCTTATGGAAAAGGATCTGATAGCCTTTGACGGCACCATCTTCCAGGTACTCGATTTGCCCTCAAAGCCCAAAGAGGGCTCAACTGCAAAGCTTGTCCTCGACTCCGATCGGGGACAAGACCCCGCAGCCATTGCACAGCAAATCCAGCTGTCACTCGCAGATGCTGGACATGCTTGATAGAAAAGCCAGGGAACTGATCGAATGCTTGGACAGGTGGTTCCGGGAACATGGATATCCACAAGATGATACAGCCGTGCTCCACGACTTGGAGCAAGCTATAGGCGATTATTTGCTTTGGATGAGGTCCAAAGAATATAGCTCTAAAACCATAGAAGGTTACAAACAGCAGTTGAACCAATTCTTCGGTTTCATAAAAATCAGAAGATTTACCTGGGAGGGCATTTTTACTTTAGATACGCTCAAGTGGTTCCAAAAAGTAAGAGCGCTAAAGTCTGCACCTGCCCTAAGAGGCCTTTCACGGTATATTTTTGAGCAAGGCAAAATACGTCAGCCTATACCAAAGCGAGCTTCTCAGATCGATTTGCCCGACATCTATGAAGAATATCTGGCCTACCATAAACAAAGCCGGCAGGTTCCTTATGGGCAGATTAGGAGCATAAGAAGGGTTCTTGCTTCTTTTCATGACTACCTGGAGAAGTCCAAAATCAATCTTTCCCATCTAAGGATCGAACACGTAGATGCGTTCCTGGCAGAGTTTAATGTAGGATTTTCTCAGGATACAAAACGAACCTACCGGTCTTACCTCCGGGGCTTCTTAAGCTACCTGTACCAGGATCGCAGAATAATAAAGATGGATCTTGCCCCTCTGGTGGTAGGCGCACCCCTATTTGCTCAGGCAAAACCACCCAAGTTCCTGCGGCCACACGAGGTAGAAAAACTGTTTGCCGGCTTAAGGCTTTCTTCAGCCAACGACATCAGAACTTATGCCATGGTCCATTTGGCCTATTTTTTGGGACTTCGGCCCGCAGAAATAAGCAAGATCAGCTTAGATGACATCTCCTTTAGCAGGGCTGAGTTAACCCTTAGGGACCGAAAGAGCAATAATCCAATAAAGCTTCCTTTGCCTGAGCATACGATCAAGGTCATAGCAGCCTACCTGATTGGCGTCAGGCCCAACAGTAAATACAGGGCCATCTTCTTAAGTTTTCATCCTCCTCATGGGCCAGTAAGCCCGGGAGTGGTTGGCCACCACATTACAGCATGTATGAGACAGGTAGGGCTTTCATCCTCAGCCTATTGGCTCAGGCACACATATGCACAAAACCTGCTTGAGGCGGGTGCATCAATATATGAAATCAAAGAGATGATGGGCCACGACTCCATTGAGTCTACGCGAAAATATCTTAGCATCCATATACAACTCATGCGCGAGGTGCTCTTTGATGAAACACTTTAAGAGCTTCCTGGCCCCGCAACTCAGAGACTTTATCGCCTATCGTCAAAATCTCGGATATGCAAAACGCACTCTAATGTCACACCTTCTGACTTTTGACCGGTACCTGAAGGAACAAAAGACAGCACCAGATCTATTGCAGCCCCCATTCTTCCTTGAGCTAAGAAAAGACCTTAAGCTGGAGCCGCGATCGGCAAATGGAATCCTATCTACGGTCCGCGTGTTCTTCCAATTTATGGTGCGCCGGGGCTACTATGTACAAAACCCGGTCAAAGATGTTCCCCCACTTGCTGAAAGTGCCATTATTCCCTTTGTGTTTTCACCGGAGCAAACCAACCAATTGCTCGGTTCAGTCTGTAAAAGACTGAGTAAAATCGACCACTATTTTCTAACAGACCTGGCAATATACACGGCCATCGTGCTCATGGCTCGATGCGGAATGAGAATCTCAGAGCCTTTACGGTTGTTGCGCAGTCACTGGCGGCCGGCAGAAAGAACTGTGTATATCGAAAAAACCAAGTTTAAAAAGGACCGCTTGATCCCGGTACCTGAACCAGTTGCCGTGGAAATCGAAAACTACCTGGCGGTGCGAAATGCATTGCTATGTGATGATCAAAACCCATACCTTTTAGCCGGCAAAAATCAAAAGCCCTTAAGAGATCATCAAGTTCGTAGGAGGTTCCATCGGGCAGTCAAAGACATCGGCCTTAGTCAACATAGACTGGTTATAGGCAATATGAATTTCTCTGCGCCAACTCCTCACAGCTTACGCCACTCTTTTGCGGTCAACACCTTAAGACGCATAAAAAAGAGGGGCAAATCCCCACAGAATGCTTTGCCTGTACTGGCCACTTACATGGGCCATAGTGAATATAAACATACCATGAAATATCTTAAAGTAATTGATGCCGAGCAGCGTCAAGGGTTGGCTAATTTTGTCAGCTCACATCATGGGCAGCTATGAAACTTTCTACTTGTATCCATCAGTTCTTTGTTCACTACCTTGCCCGCATAAAAGGCAGCACCGAGCAGACCATAAAAGCTTACCGGGATACTTTTACACTCTTTGTTCCGTTTGCCGCCACACATCTTGCCATCAAGATTGAGTCTCTTAGGGTTGATCACCTTACACCAGACTTAATCCTGGGCTTTCTGGATCACCTTGAATCAGAGCGCAAAAACATTGCAAGGACCAGAAATCTGCGCCTGGCTACTTTGAAATCTCTGGCAAAGATGATCCGGTTTATGTATCCGGAAAAGCGAAGGCTTGCCGAAAGAATAATCAGCATCCCGCAAAAGCGTACTCAAAAGCAGCTCATCGGCTTTTTGTATCAAGAAGAAATTCTTAAAACCTTTGAAGCAGTTGACCTTAAGAAAAAGCAAGGATTGCGTGACTACACTCTCCTGCATCTACTCCATGACTCCGGCGCCAGGGCCAGTGAAGTAGCAACGCTGAAGGTCGACTACTTTGATCCCCAACAACAGACTCTGGCCATACTGGGTAAGGCAAATCGTTATCGACAACTAAAGCTTCGGTCAAAAACCGCTCAGCTCATCGAACTCTACATCAAAAAATACCGCCCTATCCCAAAGCCGCTGTATCGACATCGGCTCTTTATCAATCAACGGGGAGAAGAATTGACCAGGCATGGTATTTATCGAATCTGCAGAAAATATCTTTCTATGGTCTTACCCCCGAAGCGCCTGAAACAAATCAACCCCGCCCACAGCTTCCGTCACTCATGTGCGGTGAATATGCTTGCTTCAGGCTCCTCACTGTCAGAGATCAAAAACCACTTGGGGCATGAAAATGTTGAATCCACCATGGTCTATTTGCACATGGATCTGTCCCGCAAACGACAAGTACAGAAGAAATTTATTGAATATACCCAATCCGTTTTGCCTCATGATCCAAAGATTGAAGACTTAATCGATTGGGAAAATAAAAAGGGGATTATGGACTGGCTGGATAGCCTCTAAAGAGACACTCCGGCCCCGGATCTCACCAGTAGGACCATATACTGACACCAATTGTTATGTTGCAGGCTTTTTCACAAATTTGCAGGATTCTTCTTAACGTGTTGTTTTTTAAAGAAATTCAAATTTCCTGGACTCAAGTCAAATATTCTGATATTTTCAGCAACTTAGGTGAACTGACAACATAAGGCAAGAAAGTCGAAGATAGATGAAGATTGTGAGTAATTGAGCGTCAAATTCTTTCAATAATGCTGCTCAGCTTTGGGCATTGACCCTGTTCAATACTGCGAAGACGAGCTTTAAGGGAGGATACGGCAGGGGGAATATAGGTCTCAAAATCCTTTTTTCCTTTTACCCGGCTCAGAAAGGCAAAGGCTCCCAGGATCTGCAGGTTGCGATTAATAGCGCAGTATTGATACGCGTCATAAAGCTCGGTGGGATGAACAGGCATGAAATCAGAGAGCCTTCTGATGTAGTAATTGAGCAAAGCTTTCTGGAAGTTCTGGGAAAGCTCCACGTAAGGGTCAATGAGCAGTGAGGCAAGATCATACGGCAGGGGTCCGAGCCTGGCACCCTGAAAGTCGATGAAGTAATACTTTCCGTCTTTTACCAGGATATTGCGCGACTGGAAATCCCGGTGGACCAAGCCCATGTAGGGATGTCCAAGAGCCCTTTGAGCCAAAACCTCAAATTCGCTCTTAAGGGTTTCGAAGTTTAGCTTGAGCCCCAGATAACCATTTAAAAATGCCTTCACAAAATATCGCGATTCCTTTTCAAGGATAAGTTCTCGGTCATAATAAGGCGTTTCATACGTACATGCCGGGTCAAATCCCTCTGCCCCGCTAACGCCCGTGGCAATCAGCAGATCAATAATGGCCCTGTAATGGCCGATAACTTCCTGTGTATCCACACAAGAGCGAACGACGGTTTGAAGATGAAGTTCGCCCAGGTCTTCCAGTACGACCAACCCCGAGGGCCGGTCATAGGCAAGGATGCGGGGGACCGGGACACCCTTGTTTTGGAGATGTTGGCCAATAGCGAAAAAGGCGTCAGCCTCACATGTGCATGATTCTCGATGAGGGCCATGATCGACCATAATAATAGGGTGACGCCGGATGCCGGATGCAAGATGCCGGATAGTTTCAGGAGGCGGGCCATGATCAACCAAAATGATGGAGGACTTTCCCGCAGAGACTCGATACCATGTTCGGTCCGAGCCATCCCCTTTCAGCTTAGACCAGACCAGGGTGTCTGACTTCGCCTCTGGGAAGAGCGTCTTAAAGGCTTTGCTGGCCAGGGCATCTCTTGTGGCCTCTCGATATCCCGCCGTTGTGCCTATGTCATGCCAGTAGTGGTTTCGGGCGATAAAGCCCTTTATAGTAAATCCCTGGTGAATCATCTCACAGTAAGCATCGATTATGTTACAAAAGGTTCCATTTGGGATGAAGCTCAAAACCTGTGGATCAAGCACGTGTATGCCTGTAAAGGCAAACTTGCGGTATTTTGGGGAGGGCAAGGTGGTGCGAGCTGCCCCCTGTGAGGGTTCAGTGCGGCTTGGTGGACAAGGTCCCGTGTGACCGAACCCTCTGACATGATCACGGGGATCGACCCATACATGGTTAAACTCTGCATAGTCGTGGAGCACTAAGGTAACGGGATGTTCATGATTCAGGTGAAACCGGTAGACCTTTCCAGGGTCTATATCAGTGAATACATCTCCGTTAATGACCAGGAATGGCTCATCGTCCCAGAAGTCTTCAGCGTTTTTTATCCCGCCCCCTGTGCCCAGAATCGTTGGCTCATAGCGGGTCACAACAGGGATGGCGTATGCCTGTGCTTTGACAAATTCATCAATCATATGGGCCAGATGATAGGTGTTTATAATGATAGCATCACATCCCGACCTCTCAAGACTGCGAATCAGAATATCAATCAAGGGGCGGTCAAGAATCGGAAACAGGGGTTTTGGTCTCTTTTCGGTCAATGGCAACAGACGGGTGCCCATGCCTGCCGCCAGGATCATCGCCTTCATAAAAAAATAATGCCAGCCTGAAAGATGGGTGTCAAGAGCGATCTACTTCGGTCAGAAGGAAATTGGTCAGAGCTACAAAGTCCTTGACGCTTAAGGTTTCCGCCCGCCTTCGCGAATCGACCCCGGCGAGCTCCAACGCCGCGGATATCCTTTCATCCCCAAATCCCAGATTGCCGCCTAAGAGGGCATTCTTTAGGGTTTTACGGCGCTTCCCAAAGGCTGCCCGAACTATCTGAACAAGAAGGCTCTCATCGGTTGCGCGGAAAGGAATGGTGTGCTGAAACTCAATACCAACCACTTGAGAATCAACCTTTGGCTGCGGAAAGAAGGCCGTGGCAGCCACTGAGACCAGAGGATAGATCCTGGCGCAATACTGAATCAATACCGACAACCTACCGTAACTCTTGGTCCCGGGTTTGGCCGTGAGACGTTCAGCAACCTCTTTTTGGAACATGAGAAAAGCAGCCTCAATCACCTCGCGAAAATGGATCAGGCGTACGAGCACCTGAGAAGAGATGTGGTACGGCAGATTTCCGACCACCTTGAGGGATCCATCTGATTTCCCTGCAAGGGCTTTGATGTCGCACTGAAGGATGTCCCTTTGAATGATAGTTACGTTGGAGACACCTGCGGCCAGCAGCTCACTGCCAAGGAGGGTGGCAATCCTTGAGTCTGACTCTACTGCGAACACGTGTTTCACGCATGCGGCTAAAGGTAAGGTGAGGGCGCCGAGACCCGCACCTATTTCAAGGACTAAATCACCGGGCTGCAATTCAGCCCGCCTGACAATCAATGCCGCTACATTATGATCTGTTAGGAAATGCTGTCCCATAGACTTCCGGGGCCGGATCCCACAGCTCTTAAGAAGTTTACGGGGAGATTTCATAGATACACTGGGGCGGCTTTCCAAAATGACTACTCCTAACAACTATTCACCCGTCGTCCTGCATAGTGCGTGGCCGCGCGAAAGCCCAATGGGTGGCCTGCATCAAAGACCGCGCCTTCCAGCAGAACCCCGAGTAATTTACCCTGATTGATAAGGATCTGGTGGATGGAAACATCGTCTACCTCTCCTCTGGACTGGGGACGTACGATTTCAATCAGGTCGAAGTATTCCGGCAAATAGATGCCGCCCCCAAATCCTTTATGAATCGTCTCACCAGGCATTGCCGTCAGTGGCTCCAGCTTTTTGTCAGAAAGTGATGTGATAAGGAAGCACTTACCATTGAGCCTTTCAGTTCGTAGCAAACCCACATTACCAAAGTGCCTGACATCAGCACCCCTTATAAAGACCGTGCCGATCACATTTTTTTGGTATTTCTCGAATGCCTGAAGTAGTTGTTGAACGTGCGACCTGGGCGAAAACAGTAAGCAGTCTGGCATAATGCATGCGAAGGGTCCATCTCCCGCAAAATCTTTAGCCAGCCCGACCGCATCGGCCACACCACTGGGATGGCTTTGCGTAAGAAAAACGATGCGGCATCGCTGGAGCTGTTTGTAAAATTGAGCATCTTTTTCAAAAGGAAAGACAGGGGGAGTCCAGTTGCCTGTAATAAAATCCTTGAGCTGGGGTTTGTCGGGGCTTGTTATGATGCAAAATTCGGAAATGCCCGCAGCCATGTACATCTCAAGGGTATATTGAATGATGGGCTTTCCCCCTATCGGCAGGAGTTCCTTTGGGGTGCAGAATGTCAGGGGCCTGAGGCGTTTTCCCATCCCAGCAGCCGGGATTACGGCTTTTCTGACAGCTTTGGGCATGCGGTATTTCCTCTATTGGTATTGCGATTTTTTTCGAAGATAACATACTTGCTTAAACCATTCAACTCTTCACCATTTCGGAGGGGCAGAAATTTGTTGAAACTGTTCAACAGATGGAAAATTTGAGGATGGACGAAGACGAGATAGAAATGACTAAAATGATTTTTACTGAACGCGATAAGAAAAAATCAAAGAAAAGAGTACGGAAGTGAATCGATAAGATATGAACTTGACTTTTTACAGAAACTATGTATTAAATAATAATTGTTATCTTGACTTATATTTTTACCCTGTTAGAATACTGCATGTGGAAGCACGGAGATGGTATCCAAAGTAGTATTCTGCTTTTTCACACGGAGTATAATGCATCATGTAAAATCTAACAGGGTTTACTTCAAGAGAGGAGGGAAGGTTTATGAAGAAAAGGCGGAAATCGTATAGTGTCGATGCGGTTATCAGATTCTTTCTTCACTATTACAACATTCCAACCAAACAAGACATTGAAAAACTCGCAAAAAAAATTGAACGGTTGGAAGAGGCTGTGAAGGCCAACAAAGTAGCGGCCGGGAAGGTTAAGAAAGCTGCCATTGTCAAGGGTGCGGCAAGGAAAAAGGAGGCCCGAAGAGGCGTGGCCGGGATGACAGCAACCGAAAAAACTCTCGCTGTCATTAAGAGGTCTTCCAGCGGTGTTGATGTTGCAGGGCTGAAGGCGAAGACCGGATTTGAAGACAAAAAGATTCGCAACATTGTTTTCACACTTACCAAACAGGGGATCATCAAAAGGATCGGGCGAGGCGTGTATGCCATCCAGTGACCCGTTAACTTAGTGCATCCTGACATTTCTGATCTTCACTAAGATTGGTTGTAACTTTAGCTGATGTTCGGGTGGCACCAAAAATCCTGGTATAGAGCGATTAACACGAAGTCCATAAGGATGATTGACGTTTGCGTTTGCCTCATACTGCCTTTGCCATGTCTCGGATTTAAGAAAGAGCAGCACATCGGTCATGTTTCCGAAGAACCCGCCCGCATCAATGTGCTCGATAAACTGCAAAAAGACAGTATTCACCGTGACCAGGAATGGGTCTACCACAGCGGAGCCAATTGCTTCACACCTCTGGGCGGAAAAGAAGCACCGGCATCCGAAGGGTCGTTGCGGATAGATGAGACATTCCTTGTTTGAAAGAAACGGGCAGTCTGCGCGGGCCGTGTCGGTCTTCTCCTCTGGTGGGTCCTTTCCTTCCATACAAATTGTTGCAAGCTCATTAGTGGTGACCGCGGGCTGAAAGCGTTCTTGTTGTCCTGAATGCGGGCGTTGCAAAAGATCTGTTTGCCCCATGGAAATCAAATGCTCAACAATCCGGTATCCTTCCAGGGTAGTCATGGTGACATTTTGGGTACAGCAGGCCGCACAGCCGCGCACGCAAGCCACGCTTAGGCCCGTTGAGAAGGCATCATAGATATCGTATATCTGACCCAGAATATTTAGCCTGTCTGAGATCTCCATCTCATTCCTCAATCAGTTGAGTAGCCGTCATTTCCGGTGGGATGTCGATATTCATTAGGTTGAGGACGGTGGGGGCGATGTCGGCCAGTTTGCCGCCCGGTTTCAGCTTCTTACCTTTGGCTTTCCTGCTAATATAAATCAACTCTACCGGGTTAAGGGTGTGGCTGGTCTTGACCCGTTTGGTCTTCGGGTCGATCATCTCTTCGGCGTTTCCATGGTCGGCAGTGAGCAGAATCTCAGCTTCCAGCTCGAGGAGCCGCTTGACGCAGTCTCCAACGCATTCGTCCACAACCTCGACGGCTTTGATGGCAGCACCCATGTCGCCGGTGTGCCCCACCATGTCGCAGTTGGCAAAGTTGATGACGATAAGGGCGTATTCACAGCCATCTTTGACGATTTCGAGCAACTTGTCCCGCACGTCATAGGCGTTCATCTCCGGGTGCGAGGCGAACGTGGCGGGATCATACTGGCTCTTTATCTCAATCTGATCCTCCCCCGGATAGGGCCTGGTGGATTTGCCGTTGAAGAAACTGGTCACGTGGCGGTATTTTTGTGTCTCGGCAAGACGGAGTTGCTTGAGCCCCTTGTTGCTGATGACCTCTCCGAGAAGATTTTTCATGCCGCCACCAGAACCCATGGCCCCAAGGATAAAGCGCGGAAACTCGTTGTAATAGCGGGTGAGGCCAACGTATAGACAAGCCGGCCGGCGTGAACGTGTCCCCGGGTAATCATCCTCTACAAAGGCCATGGAAAGCTGAATGGCGCGGTCCTGCCTATAATTGGTGTGCAGAACGGAATCGCCGTCCCAGACCCCGTCGTAATTTGCGATAACATAGGGCGGGATGTATTCGTCAAACATCTCAACGCCATCGGGCGTCTTGTCCTTTGCGTACGACTCCTCCACCGCAGCCTCGGGCCTTTCGGCCTTCCGGCCCACGGCGTTTACGATACACTCGAAGCCGGTGCTGGTGAGGTCCCAGTTCCTGGAACGATCCATGCCGTAATAGCGTCCCATGAGGGTCCCCACACGGCAGTTGCCCAGCTTCTTCATAACCTGATTCAATTGATCGATGTATTGGAGTGTGCAGCGTGGTGGTGTGTCACGGCCGTCGGTGAAGATGTGCACGATGATTTCATCCACACCCCGTTCCCGGGCCGTGGCCATGATCTTGAACATTTGATCGCAGTGGGCGTGCACGCCTTCGTCCTGCAACAGGCCCATAAGGTGAAACCGGGAGTTGTTAGTCTTGCAGTTTTGAAGCAGGGCTTCGAAATCCTCCGCTTCGAAGAGGGAGCCGTCCACCATGGCGTCGTTGATCCGCTTCAGTTCCTGGATTACAATCCGGCCTGCGCCCATGTTCAGGTGGCCGACCTCGCTCGAGCCCTGGTAGCCCGGTGGCAGACCCACAGGCTCTCCAGAGGCATGGATCAGTGCCCACGGATAATTCGCCAGATACGAATCCACGTTGGGTGTCCTTGCCGCGTTGACCGCGTTTCCTTCACTCTCCCGGCGGTAGCCCCAGCCATCGCGGATAATTAGCGCAACAGGTTTCATGAAAATTCCTTTTCTGGCTTGTTTTTTTTAACCGTTCACGGATGTTTCTTCTTGTCATTGCGAGGAGCGTAGCGGTTGCGAGGCGAAGCCGAAGCAAACCCGGAGATTCCTCGCTTTGCTCGGAACAGGCTCCGCAATCTCCGAGGCGTGAACCATGAGATTGCTTCGCTCCGCTCGCAATGACACAGGGCATGGCGGCCCCTGTGAACGGTTACGTTTTTTTTACCTGGAATAAGGCTGATTGGTAGCACGGATCGCGAAAAATGACAATATTATTTGTTTTGACAGGAGGTTAATGGGTTTGATATACATGAATCAATGTTAAATGGAGGACATCGACAGCCAAAGAAAACTGATTCATGTTGACACACTAAACCCTTGATTGAGACGAAAAGGTTCTGTGAGAGTATGGCATATCCGAACTTATTTCAGAAATGAACAAGTTAGTCGAAATGGTGGTAACTTCTCAATAAGTTCGGGTAAACCATACAATGCCTCAGACCTATGGATTCCTGCTTTCGCAGGAATGACACAGACTTACACCACCCTGTCATTCCCGCGAAAGCGGGAATCCAGGAATAAAACAGGCTGAGGCGAAACCTCAAACAAATGATTGTCTAAAAACTTACTCA
>JAGMBW010000124.1 GCA_023129535.1 Desulfobacterales bacterium | reverse complement strand
ATATAAGAATTAATCTAAGTACGAATTTATTAAGGGAACGATGAGTATTCATGGTAAAGATGTTTGATAAACTGACAGGTGTAGAAGAACGGTTTGTTGAGATCGAGAAGCGCTTGAGCGATCCCGTTGTCATAAAGGATCAAGAGGCCTATCGAAAGTACGCAAAGGAACATGCGGAGTTGAGCAAGATCGTTTCTCCTTTTCGTGAGTATAAACAGCTAAGCGAGGATATCCGAGAATCCAGGGATCTTTTGAAGGATAGTGACGAGGGTATCAAGGAGTTGGCGAGGGAAGATCTCCAGAGCTTGTACGGGCGTTTGGAAAAACTGGAGCGGGAGTTAAAGTGGCTCCTTATCCCTAAAGATCCCAACGATAAGAAGAATATCGTCCTGGAGATAAGAGCTGGCATAGGTGGTGAAGAGGCTGGACTTTTTGCTGCAGAGCTCTTTCAAATGTATAGCAAGTTTGCCGAGAGTCTTGGTTGGAAGGTAGACGTTCTGGGCAAACATGTGACGGGCGTGGGTGGCCTCAAGGAGATAATTGCCCTGGTGCAGGGCAAAGGGGCTTATAGTCGTCTGAAATACGAAAGCGGCACTCACAGGGTCCAGCGTGTGCCGGTCACCGAATCACAAGGCAGGATCCACACCTCGGCCGTCACTGTAGCTGTTTTGCCTGAAGCGGAAGAGGTGGATGTCGAGATTGATCCCGAAGAGATCAGAGTCGATGTGTTTCGCTCCACGGGTCCCGGAGGGCAAAGCGTTAACACTACGGACTCGGCTGTACGCATTACGCATCTTCCCACAGGATTGGTCGTGACCTGTCAGGATGAAAAGTCACAGCACAAGAACCGGGCAAAGGCGATGAAGGTACTGCGTGCTCGTTTATATGATAAGATGGTCTCTGAGCAGAACGAAAAAATCTCCGCAGATCGCAGGAGTCAAGTCGGAAGCGGTGACCGTAGCGAGCGGATCAGGACATACAACTTTCCCCGGGGCCGTGTCACAGATCACCGTGTCGGGCTTACGTTGTATAAACTGGAAGACATTCTTCAAGGCAATATTGAAGAGATCATCGATGCCCTTATAACCCACTATCAGGCCCTTGCCATTCAGGATGTTGAGGCAGAATCGAGGGATGCTGCCTGAGACCTGGACCATTCTGAAACTCCTCAAGTGGACCACAGCCTATTTCAAATCCCACCAGATTGAGCAGCCACGGGCCGCTGCCGAAATCCTTTTGGCTCATACCCTAAGTGTCGGGCGGGTAGGGCTCTACGTCCAGTACAATCGTCCCCTCGAGCCCCGAGAGCTTGAGGTCTTCAAAAGGTTCATTCAAAGACGGATTCAAAGGGAGCCAGTGGCCTATATTGTTGGCAAAAGAGAGTTCTGGTCCATGGATCTGAAGATGACATCTGATGTTCTCATACCGAGGCCTGAGACGGAGACTCTTGTAGAGACTGCCCTCACGATCGTACCGGCAGTTCCGGGACCGGCACCTTTGAGAATCCTGGACCTTGGGACTGGTTCAGGTGCTATCGTCCTTGCCCTGGCCTCTGAACGGACAGGTCACAGGTTTTACGCAGTTGATTGCTCGGAAAAGGCCCTGGCCGTGGCCCAGGATAACGCCCGAACGTACGAACTCGACAGAGTCATCACGTTTTTGCAGGGCAACTGGTTCGATCCAGTGCGTGAACAGGGGCGCTATTATGATGTAATCGTGTCGAACCCGCCTTATGTTTCCACTCATGAGTTTGCGGTGCTTCCGCCCGAGATTGTCCAATATGAGCCTCGAGAGGCCCTTGATGGGGGCTCGGACGGGTTGGAGACAATTAGAATCATTATAAGAGAGGCCCCGGACTGCCTGGTTCCCGGGGGGTGGCTCCTTTTCGAGATTGGTAATGATCAATGGGTCGCAGTCGAGAAGCTGATTGCACGCTCTGGAGCATACAGTGATTGGGCTGTCATCAAGGACTACGGTGGCCACGATCGGGTCGTGCAGGCAAGGGCAATAGCAAGAAAAACGGAGTGATGGAGTATTGGAGTACTCCGATACTCGTTCAAAAATGGTGTTGCAACCTGGGATGTCCTGTGTTATTAAAAATAGTTTTTACAATCCACACGCTCTTGGACTCTCTCTTTGGTGCTTTGAGGGTTGAGGCCATGAGAAGCGAAGAGAGGGGAAGATGAGGGCGGAGGGAAAACCGAAAAAAACGGAGGAAAGTATGTCTTACATCACCATGAAGCAATTGCTGGAGGCGGGTGTCCATTTTGGCCACCAGACCAGACGGTGGAACCCCAAGATGAAACCTTACATCTTTGGTGGCCGCAACGGGATCTATATCATCGATCTTCAGCAGACGGTCAGAATGTTCAAAACGGCCTACGAGTTTGTTGTGGAGACCGTTGCAAGTGGCGAACCGATTCTCTTTGTTGGAACTAAGAAGCAGGCCCGGGATTCGATCTATGAGGAGGCCAACCGGTGTCAGATGTTCTATGTGCATAATCGCTGGCTGGGGGGAATGCTCACAAATTTTGAGACCATAAGAAAAGGGATCGATAGGCTCAAGTATCTCACAGGCATTTTTGCCGATGGGGGTGTCAATCGCTTTCCCAAGAAAGAGATACTGAGATTGGACAAAGAAATGGCAAAGCTTGAAAATAACCTTGGGGGCATCCGTGACATGGGAAGATTGCCCGGGGCCTTATTTATTGTGGATCCCAAGAATGAGAACATAGCAGTCCGTGAAGGAAGACGGCTTGGGATACCGATTGTGGCTATTGTGGATACCAATTGCGATCCAGATGAGATAGACTATATTATCCCTGGCAATGATGACGCTATAAGGGCTATCCGGCTCATCACTTCCCGAATAGCCGATGCTTGCATCGAGGGTCGTGAGCGTATGGAAGAGCGCCTTCAGGCCGAGGCAGACAAGGAGGTTGTCGAGGCAGGGGCCGTGGAAGGAGGCGCTGTGGCTGGCCCAGGCGAACAGGCCGTCATTTCTGATGGCTCAGAGGGTCCCATTGTGGAGATTGTTAGAAGACAAGCCCCTCCATCTGACCAAACCTATGAGGAGGCTGCTGACGAGGTGGGAGAGGAGTTGTAAATGGCAGAAATCAGTGCCCAGATGATTAAGGAGCTACGTACAAGGACAAATGCGGGCGTTATGCATTGCAAAGAGGCCCTGAAGGACGCGGGCGGAGATATGGAAAGGGCGGTCGATTTTCTGCGCAAGAGCGGATTGGTCACGGCCCTAAAACGGGCCGGCCGGGATTCCTCCGAGGGCCTGATACATTCATATATCCACACTGGCGGGAGGATAGGTGTCCTTGTGGAAGTGAACTGCGAGACCGATTTTGTGGCCAGGACCGATGAGTTCAAAACGTTTGTCAAGAATTTGAGCATGCAGATTGCCGCGACCAAACCCCTTGGTATCCGCAGAGAGGATATCCCCGAGGAACTCATTGAGCGGGAGAAAAAGATCTATAAGGCACAGGCCACAGAGATGGGAAAACCACAAAAGATACTGGACAAGATCGTCCAGGGCAAGATGGAGAAGTTTTATAAGGAATCGTCTCTTCTGGACCAGCACTATATTAAGGATCCGGACATCACCATACAGGACCTGATACACGATATGATTGCCAAGACGGGTGAGAACATCAGTGTGAGGCGCTTCGTGCGTTATCGGTTGGGAGAACAATAGTCCCTGGATTGATGATTTATGATTGACGATTGATGATTGAAAACCAATCGACAATCAAGAATCAACAATCAACCAATCAACAATCAACAATCGACAATCAACAATCGACCAATGACAAACGCTAAGTACAAAAGAATCCTGGTCAAGCTGAGCGGCGAGACTTTGATGGGTGATCAAGATTTTGGCATAAGCCCTGAGACGATTGACTATGTTTCCGGAGAAGTTCGATCAGTTTACGATCTTGGGGTCCAGATCGCCCTGGTTGTTGGTGGCGGGAATATCTTTCGCGGCGTGGCAGCCAGTTCTTTCGGCATGGACCGCATCTCGGCGGACCATATGGGCATGTTGGCTACTGTCATCAATAGTATTGCCCTCCAGGACGCTCTTGAAAAAAGGGGAATTCAGACACGGGTCCAGACGGCTATCGAGATGTGTGCCGTTGCTGAGCCGTATATTCTCAGGCGGGCTGTCAGGCATCTGGAAAAGGGGCGGGTCGTGATCTTTGCTGCCGGCACCGGCAACCCTTATTTCACTACGGACACGGCTGCAGCGCTGAGGGCCCAGGAGATTGGTGCAGAAGTGCTCCTGAAGGCCACCAAGGTGGATGGTATTTATGATGCTGACCCGGTCGTAAATGCCGGTGCAAAAAAGATGGACAACGTTACCTATCTTGAAGTGCTCAAGAGGCAACTGAAGGTTATGGATTCGACGGCCATTTCTCTGGCAATGGATAACAGGCTTCCCGTCATTGTTTTCAACGTTAGAGTAAGAGGGAATCTCAGACGAGTTGTCTCCGGGGAAGATGTCGGAACTCGAATAAGGGAGGCATCAGAAGATGATTGATTCAGTCTGTGATGATGCGCGGGAGAGGATGGGTACATCCGTTGATGCCTTAAGAGATGAATTTAAGAAGATTCGCACGGGCCGGGCTTCCCTTGCATTGTTTGAGGGTATAAAGGTAAACTATTATGGATCACGTACGCCATTGAATCAGGTAGCGTCCTTGTCTGTTCCGGAGAGCAGGCTTGTCGTTATTCAGCCCTGGGATCAGACGGTCATTGCAGAGATTGAAAAGGAGATCCTGAAATCAGAGCTGGGTCTGACCCCCATGAACGACGGAAAGGTCATCCGGATTCCTATACCACCCCTTACGGAAGAGCGGCGAAGAGAGCTTGTCAGGGGCGTTCGCAAGATAGCTGAGGAGCACAGGGTATCAATCCGCAATATCCGCCGGGACACCAATGAGCTTCTCAAAGGCCTGAAGAAGGATGGCGACATTGCAGAGGATGATTTCTACGGGGCTCAAGACAAGGTGCAGAAAATCACAGACGATTACGTCCGACTAGTTGACCAGACCTGCCAGGAAAAAGAGAAAGAGATCCTTGAATTCTGATATTCCTTCCTTGCAACCCGAGTCACTCCCCCGCCATATCGCCATTATCATGGATGGCAACGGCCGTTGGGCCAGAAAGCGTTCTCTGAACCGGATCAGAGGTCACAGGGAAGGCGCTGAATCGGTCCGCGACATTGTGCGAGCCTGCCGTGAGATGGGGATAGAGGTTCTGACTCTATATGCGTTTTCAACCGAAAACTGGCAGCGTCCCCGGCATGAAATCTCTGCTCTCATGAGTTTGTTGAAAGGGTTCCTCAGGTCAGAACTGGCTGAAATGATGGAAAACGGCATCCGCCTGAACGCCATTGGCCAGACGGAAAGGTTCCCGGCCGATGTGGTGAAGGTACTCCAGGAGGTCATGGATATGACCCGAAAAAACCCGGGGATGCTTCTCAACCTGGCCTTGAGCTACGGGGGGCGAGATGAAATTGTGGCGGCTGCTCGAAAGATCGCAGCCGAGGTTGTAGCGGGCCGTCTTCAAGCCGAAGAGATAACAGAGGCGGTTTTTTCGAGTTATCTCTATACGCAGGGAATGCCGGAGCCGGATCTTCTGATTCGAACCAGTGGCGAGATGCGAATTAGCAATTTTTTGCTCTGGCAGATTGCATATACGGAGATTTATGTCACCAGTACGCTCTGGCCCGATTTTAGAAGGGGGGAATTGATTCACATCGTGCATGAATACCAAAAACGTGAGCGTCGGTTCGGGGTGACCGGGGACCAGATCAAGAAGGCGCGTCGGAGGGAATAGTATCTCGAAAATTGCTGCAACTTGTTGTCGAGTAGTCAAGTAGTCAAGTGGTCGAGTGGGAAAATGGTCAAGTGGTTAACGACTCGACTACTCAACGACTCAACCACTCGGCCAATTGTGAGCGGAGGGAGCTGAGTTCCATGTCTTCTCATCTAAAACGATGGCTCACGGCATTGGTGGCCGTACCCCTCCTGGCCTTTGTGATAGGAAAGGGGGGGCGAACCTGTTTTGCCCTGTTGATGGGCCTGGCCGCAGCAGTGGGCCTGTTAGAGTACTACGCCCTGGTTCTGTCCCGGCAGACAATGGCCATGAAAGCGGCTGGCCTGGCCCTTGGATTGGCCCTGGTAGCCTCTTTTTACACAGCCGGTCTGGGGACAACGCCCGTCTTGTTGGTCCTGGCCCTGGTTACCTTTGCCACAATTTGCCTGGCAGGGTTCAAACGACAGACCACTGTGCCAGAAATCCTTTACAAGCAGGTCACGGGGTTCATTTATATCCCCTTCTTCCTGGGTCACTTGATACTGATCCGGGATTGGAATCAGGGGGTGACGTGGATATTTTTTCTCATGGCAGTCATATTCGCCGGAGACACTGCTGCCTACTACGTTGGAAGGGCTTTTGGCCGGCACAGGCTTGCGCCGAGTATCAGTCCTGGCAAGACCGTGGAGGGGGCAGTGGGTGGATTGGCGGCCAATCTTTTGGTTGGTGCCTTATTTAAGAAATGCTGCTTCCCCGGGTTTGGCTGGGGTTTGTGGATTGTTTTGATTATGGTCGTGGGGACCTTGGGGCAGACAGGTGATATGGTTGAGTCGATGTTGAAACGCTCAGTCGGCGTGAAGGACTCCGGAGCGATCGTCCCGGGACACGGAGGCCTCCTGGACCGGATCGATGCCTTGCTTTTTGCAGCACCAACGCTCTATTATTTCAAGACGTACCTGTTGGATTGACAATTGAAGATTGACAATTGAAAATTGAATAAAACAAATTGTCAATTGTCAATCGTCAATCTTCAATCATATGAAACGTCTTTCGATACTAGGGTCCACGGGTTCAGTGGGCAGGAATGCCTTGCGTGTGGCGGAGCAGTTCCCGGAGCGATTCTCGGTTGCAGCCCTAACAGCAGGTCGAAATATAGGGCTTTTGGCCGAACAGGTCATGCGTGTTACGCCTGAGGTCGCCGTGGTGCTGGATGAAAATCTGGCCGGCCAGCTCAAAAAGATGGTCGGGGGCGCAATCCCTCTAAAAATCTTGTACGGTTCGGATGGATACAGAGCCGCTGCTGAGCTAACTTCGGCTGATCTTGTGGTTTCGGCCATGGTGGGCTCAGCCGGCCTCCTTCCCACTATGGCTGCGATTGAGGCTGGCAAGCCTGTTGCCCTTGCCAATAAGGAGAGTCTTGTGATGGCGGGGGAGCTTGTGATGGGCGCTGCCCGAAAAAAAGGGGTCTCAATTATCCCCATAGACAGCGAGCACAGTGCCATTTTTCAGTGCCTTGCCGGAAACCGCAGGCAAGACCTTAAGCAGATAATCCTTACAGCCTCCGGGGGACCCCTTCTGGACAAATCCGCAGAAGATCTTGACGCGATCACCCCAGAGATGGCCCTTTGTCATCCTACATGGAAGATGGGGCCAAAGATCACAATAGATTCCGCCACACTAATGAACAAGGGGCTTGAGGTTATCGAAGCAAAATGGCTCTTTGGTGTACCTCAAGAGCTTATTCAGGTGATGATCCATCCTGAAAGCGTGATCCATTCAATGGTAGTCTATCGGGACGGTGCCGTGATGGCCCAGCTCAGTTTGCCTGACATGAGGGTACCCATTGCTTACGCCCTGTCGTATCCGGAGCGGCTTTCCCTCGGGCTGCCTCATCCAGATTTTATTGATATAGGTTCTCTTACCTTTCGGGAACCGGACCTCGAAAAGTTTCCCTGCCTTGCTCTGGCCCTTGAGGCCTGCAGGATCGGAATGACCCTGCCTGCCGTGTTGAGTGCTGCGAATGAAGTGGCAGTCGCTGCATTTTTGAACGACCATATCGGGTTGAGGCGTATTGCGCAAGTGGTTGAACAGGTGATGACGAAACACAAACCGGTTCCCGACCCGGGGCTTTCAGATATCTTGTCTGCGACAGCCTGGGCGCGCCGCGCGGCTGAGGAAGCTACCCGCCTGCCATCGCCACCCACAGTATACAGCTTATCTGCCAGCGAGCCTGGCAAAGGCGGGCAGGTATGAGTGCCAACATTATTTCACTTGTGATTGTATTAGGTGTTCTGATTTTCGTGCACGAGTTTGGTCATTTCATTGTGGCAAAGATTCTGGGCGTGGGTGTGGAAAAGTTCTCCCTGGGATTCGGTCCCAGAATCGTGGGCAAGAAGATCGGGATGACCGACTACATGATTTCAGCGGTCCCCCTGGGCGGATACGTGAAGATGGTGGGGGAAAAGCCGGACGAAGAGATAGATAATTCCCTCCTGCCCCTGTCTTTCTCACACAAGGGGCTTTTCAAGCGAACCCTGATCGTCCTTGCAGGTCCCGCGTTTAATTTCCTGCTGTCGGTGGTGATCTTTTTTGTATTCTTTCAGGTCTCAGGCCTGCCGATTATGCAGCCGGAGGTGGGAGAAGCTCAAAAGGGGATGCCTGCTTACGAAGGGGGCGTTCGGCCAGGGGACCGTGTTGTGTCTATTGACGGAAAACCGGTGAGCAGATGGGAAGAGATGGCTGACCTGATCAAGCAAAGTCGTGGTCGTCCGGTGCGAATCGGAATATTGCGAGATGGCAGCACCTTTTGGGTAAATGTCGTCCCGAAACTCATTGCTTCCCGGAACCTGTTTGGAGAACAGATTGAGAAATATGCCATAGGAATAACGGCTTCCGGGGCCGTTACCGTGAAGCCGCTCAACCTATTTCAGTCCGCAGCCCAGGGGGTGATGCAGACCTGGCAGATTACCAAACTCACGGTATTGGCGATTGGAAAGATCCTCACCGGCACTCTTTCGGCCAAGACCCTGGGCGGCCCCATAATGATTGCCCAATTGGCAGGACAACAGGCCAAGGCCGGCATCGTCAATCTCATCTTTTTTATAGCCCTGTTGAGTGTGAACCTGGGTATAATCAACCTGCTGCCGATCCCAGTCCTCGACGGAGGACACCTTGTTTTCTTTTTGATCGAGGCTGTAAGCCGCAGGCCCCTCAACCTCAAGATGCGGGAGATAGCTCAGCAGATTGGCATCTTCGTTCTGGTTCTGCTTATGATCTATGTGTTTTATAACGATATTGCGCGAATTCTGTTTGATTAGCAGTACTGAAAGTGAGCTAAAGTGTCTAAAGTGCCTAAAGTGAACTAAAGTTGAGGACCCGAAGAAATGCTTTTGGGAGATTTTGTTCTGTTTCTTTAACTTTAGGCACTTTAGCTCACTTTAGGCACTTTCTTTTATTCACTTTAGACACTGAACTTATGAATCTCGACCTCATCAGGGCCATTGACAAATGGGTGGGCATCCCGGCTTGCTTCTTTGTTTCTCTTGCATACAGAATCCTTGACCGCGTCAAGTATTCTCCACGACACGAACCGCCTCAGGCCACGACATGCCCGAAGATGCTCTTTATAGAGCTTTCCGAGATGGGAAGCGCTATCCTTGCCTATCCGGCGTTCAAATATGTGCTCAGACGCTATCCCGGGGCGGAGCTTTATTTTTTGACCTTTGAGCAAAACGGCTTTTCGGTGGAGATGCTTGATATTATACCCGAAGAACATGTCCTGACCATAGAGATCGACTCTCCTTTTCATTTTCTTTTCAGCACCCTCAGGGCCCTGGTAGCGATGCGAAAAGTACAACTCGATGCGGTTTTTGATCTGGAGCTCTTTTCTCGCTTTTCATCCCTGTTGAGTGGTCTTTCTGGCGCAAGTATGCGGGTTGGATACGCAAAATATCATGAGGAAGGGCTCTACCGTGGGAGCTTCATGACCCACCGGGTCCTTTACAATTCCCACCAGCACATGGCTAAGAACTTTCTGGCCTTAGTGAAATCGATTGAGCGAGAGGACGAATATCCCCTTGTAAAAGAGACAATTTCAGAAGGGGATCTGGTGAATCCGTGTTACCAGTCTGCCGAAGCAGACCTGAAGCATCTCAAGGCCCGTCTAACTGCCATCAACCCTGTGGTGGATGAGGCTGAACACCTGGTCCTCCTCAACCCCAGTGCAGGCGACCTGCTGCCGGTGCGGGCCTGGTCTGTAGAAAACTATGCAGCACTGACCCGCAGGATCATCCAGCGATTCAATGCTGTGGTCATCGTGATCGGTCTGAAGGGAGCAGGAAGGGAAGCTGCGAAGATACTTGGTCATGTCGGCCCGGAGCGGTGTATCGACTTTACGGACCAGACTTCTTTCAGGGATTTACTGGATCTGCTGAGTTTAGCCGATGTGCTGGTTACGGCTGACGGGGGTCCTGCGCACTTTGCGGGGCTGACCGCCATCAAGAACATCGTCCTATTCGGGCCGGAGACCCCTGTGCTTTATGCCCCGCTTGGTGAGAATACGACTTGCCTGTTTGCGGGATTAGCCTGCAGCCCGTGTCTTTCAGCCTATAACCACCGAAAGACCAGTTGCACTGATGCCAGGTGTATGAAGGCGATCACGGTTGATCAGGTCTTTGATGTTGTATCGGCATCCCTGTCCGCATAGCGGATAGCGCATTCGGATTTCCAATTCAATATATTGTGAGGACCTTATGGTCAAAATTTACATAAGGACTCTGCAAAATATTTTATTACGGCATCAACATATAGGCGAATGAACATACTTGATAAGGTATTCAAGAAATTTCTCTCTGTCTCGCTTGCTCTTGAAAACTGCCTTTCGCTCATTTCCTCGCGATGTCACGTGGTAGAAAGCTCCCGGACGATATCCTTAAAGGTCGTGCCATGTCAGACGCCTTTTTATATGGTTGCAATAACAGAGCCCCAAACTTAACAGAAAAAAGCAATCTATTCAAGTTTCAAGACTTGACCCTTTGTTTTTCAAGTTATAAAATCGCTCCATAAAATCGCTTCGCGATTTTATTAAGTTATAAATCCTCTAAAGAGGCGCAACTGGCACATCCACGATCTGATGTTTCTCTGCATGAGCCGCGATATAATATATTTAGGTCTCAAATAGAAGCCTTTAAAAGCCCGCCGTACCACAGAATCAAGAAAGAGCGGGTTGTGCTCGGGGCAACTGGCTGGAAAGCGCAAGGAACCTGTTGAGCTGGTTGACGCGAAGATTGAGTTTTTGTAAATGGAAGTTCCGGGGTAAGGCGTGACCGCATGAAACGAGGCGTAAGTCGGATTGAGCGACTCGGCAAAGGAGATCGTCTGTTCCATGTCCCTCGGCGTTTCTCCTGGGAACCCGAACATAAAAAAACAGGCGGCATCGATCCCTGCCTGTTGCGTCAGTCGAACCCCTTTTTGGATGGCGGCCAACTCGATTCTCTTTTTTGTGTTGCGCAGGATATGTTCAGAGCCGGACTCCACCCCGAAATGGATCAGGCGACACCCTGCCCGGCTCATCCTGGACAGCAGCTCGGCATCTACAGCATCGGCCCTTGTCTGGCAGCACCAAATAAAAGGATATTTCTGTTCAATCAGTCGATTACAGATCGCCACCGTTCGATCCCGGTTTAGCGTAAACTCAAGGTCAATGAAGTATCCCGTGCGTACTCCAAATCTTGTGACTGCCCTATCTATCTCATCCATCAACCGATCAACTGGCTTGAAACGGACACCTTCCTCGAACATAACCTTCAAACAGAAACTACACCGATAGGGACAGCCCCGCGAGGCCTCAAACAGGGCAAAGCGGTTCCCCAGGAGTTCATAACGATATTTGCCGAAATCGATCAGATCAAAGGCAGGTATGGGAAGCTCAGCCATATCAAGCGGCTTTGCCTTAGCGTTGAACCTGACCGTGCCGTTCACCTTGAAGGCGACCCCTGGGATACCGCTCCAATCATGCTCTGAAATAAGCCTGAGCAGTACTTTCTCGGGCTCACCCACAATAACGGCACGGGCACCTGTACGTTCCAGCATTCCCTCCGGATAGAGGGAGCCGTGCGCCCCCACAATAATCAACTTTTCCAACGGCAAAGACCGTGCAACTCCTATGAAGTGGTCAATCTCAAGGTTGGGACATTGCCAGCGGTCCAGCGGAGATGAGGTCAAGACAATCCACTCATATCGACCATAGATCTTATGCACCCGGCGGCGCCAGCCCGGCTCAACACGGCCGTCAATGATTTGAACCTCAAATCCCCTCTCTTTCAACATGGCGGCACATACCATGAGACTCAGGGGCGGCCAGGCACGGTTAAACCGCTTACCCTTCCGGCTGACTCGCCCCGGCCAGTCAGGATTGACGAGTAGGACCTTCTGCATCTTCGTTATTGGTTATTCGTTCATCAATTTCCCCTATTCGTTCCTTTGCATAGCCTGCCCAGCGATCATCTGGAAATGCCTCCACGATCCTGTTAAAGACCGATACGGCCTCGTCGGGCCGGTGCAACTTCAGGTGGCATATACCAATATGATAAAAGACCTCCGAGAGCTTTCGGGTCTCCGGGTAGTCTGCTGCCATCTGTTCAAAGGCATCGAGGGCCTGCTGCCACTTTTCATCCTTAAAATACGTAATGACATAGTGAAAGACAGTCTGGTCTATAATCGGCGAATAAGGGAATTGCTTCATGGCCTTTGCAAAGGTTTCTCGTGCCTTCACATAGTCGCCCTGCTTATAATAAAATAGGCCTTTGTTGTAAATAATCGTTGCGTCATTGCGGTGGACCAGCAGGATAAAGACGGTTATCACGCTTATAAGGCAGATAACAACCCCTCGCAACAATCTTTTCTTCCAGGCCAAATCGTGTAATCGAAGAGGAACTAAAGCCTTCAGCCAATTGAAAATTGAAAATTGAAAATTGAAAATTGAAAATGGGTTTAGCACAAACTTGACTTTGTGTCCGAATAACGAATAACCAATAACGAATAACACCCCCAGGAGGCTCAAGGCACATCCGAGATAGTTTGGAAGTGACGCGCTAAAATAGAGCCTGACACGCTCTTGTGTGGGATAGATCAGCATGAAGGAAGGTGAGACAACATAGATACGATCTGCTCCCTCCACGTGCCAGTTCGGATGATACGATACCCGCACCAGATGCGGCAGGCCGATGTTTGCGGTTTCGATCACGATTTCTTCGGGCCGGATGATCTCCCTGATCGGATTGTCGATTGTCGCCCGCCCTGGCGCGACGTGGTTGGAAAAGGCTGTTGCGTCTGTATTCCAGGTCTGGGCCAGGGATTGTCGATTGTCGATTTCTGGGAGACGTGGTGATGTAGGTTGTTGAAGTGGTATACGGGGCAAGGTATCCGGTAGTTGGCCCTCAATTATTGTCTTGAAGCGCTCGGCATCTCCCGGCTCAAGCTTCTCCTTAAAGACCACAAAGGTTTTCAGGTCGCTTTTTCGGAACCATCGAAATGCTTCATGCCGCCAGTCCTTGGTAATCAGCAGGACGGGTTCGTTATCAAGTACAGATACATAACGGTCAGAATTTTTGCACAGCCGATAAATTGTATAAGGAGAGAAATCCTTTTCACGAACCACCTCACTAAACTTAGAAAGTGCCTTACGGACCTTGTCTGTGACCACGATCAGGTGGCTAACATTAAAAAGTCTCAGATGTTTCAGCCCCTTTTCAAGATTAAGCCTTGAATAGTTATAGTCCGGCAAGGGACAGGAAGGCTTTTCCGAGATCTCAGACTGGAGGTAAAAGACGAAAGGGGATGTCACGGTAGACTGGATATAGAGCCCTTCCAGCGTGGAGCGGCCTGAAAAATATGGGAGCATCTCAAAGGCCCGAACCGTTCCGGCAGCACGGTGTTTCAAATCGTGCTCGTAAGCCACCCTCGGCTCCTGGCATGTTCCTTTAAGGTAATCATGAACAGCCCGGAATTGGGGCCATACCCGCTTCTTCTCAAAGCCCGAATAGTCCCAATCGATCCATTTGGGGATAAAACTGATCTGGCTGTTGACCAGCAATACGGTGATCACAGCCAGAAAGACCGGAAGGATTGACAAAGCCTTTAGACGAGACACCAGGTGGTAAAGACCCACAGCCCCCAACAGCATCAATGAGAACTGGATAAAAGGGATAAAACGGATATCCACGACGTCAATCTTGTAGGCCACAAAATAAAAGGCTGTCGCTAACAAGCAGATGAACCACAGATAATATATCGCGTTTATTGGGTTTGTTGAGTTTGTTGCGTTACTGACCACTGACCACTGACCACTGACCACTGGGTTTCGTATGCTAAATACAAGGGCCAATGCAGTCCCCGCGACTGCGAGCGCAATCACGGGCAATAGGATCGGGGGAAAGACCTGCAAGATGCCATCCAGGACCCACACAAAATTGTAGCGCGTGGTGTAAGGCATGAACCACAGGAGCTGGACAATCCAGAAACCGAGCAAGAAAAAGGCAAGGGCGTTCACCTTCAAATAATACCATGTCTTTTGCAAGAATCGCTCTGTGGTAAAGAGGAAAAAAGTGGCTGCCCAAACACCAAAAAGGAGGGTGTAGCCATGGGAGAGGCCGATCAGGGTCAACAGGATGCCATTCAAGATTGCGTACTTATTCTCGGTAACGCCCCGATGAAATGACCCCATATACACAACAAGGAGCGCAAAGCCAATCCCATAGGTAAACTCGCCGGCCAGTGTACTCGGGATGTTCCCCCCCCACATGGAATTGGCCTCCATAAAGAGAAAAGGAAGCGTAAATACCGCCCCCGTTATCGGGGCCGGAAATCGAAAGCCAAGCAGTCTCAGGCAGACAAATGCGCAAAGGGGGAGGAGGAAAATCCCAAGGACCGTAACCAGCTTAAAGGCGATCTGAAGCGGCATAAAGACGTTCAGCACGGCCATGATCAGGAAGGGGAGAGGAAAATAAAACTGGAACATGGGGAATCCCGCATAATTTCCGGGCATCCACCCGATGATCTTATATTTGGGCAAAAGCGTATTGATAAGATAGTGGGCTGTCAAATAGTGAGAAGGTGTGTCTCCCCCTGTAGTGATGGTCCTGGATAGGAGATGCGAGGGCGTAAAGTAACTCAGGAGAAAACCGTAGATCAGGGCAAAGACGGCAAAGTTAACTATGAGGTTTATTGGGTTTGTTGGGTATCGGATTCGCAAGACGCTCTTCTACCTAAAGGTTCTCTGAAAGGTTATTATTTGCCTGCACAAATGATCCAGACGATCCAAGAACCTTTCAAGCATATTCTCCGATATCAGATGTCGTTTTCTTAGAAGGATTAAAAGGTTACTCATTTTTGCAACTCCTAACGCTCTGCGCCATGCGCTATGCGTTCTGCCCTCTGCGCTATGCGCTACGCGCTATGCGCCTTTTGAACTGGTACAGCACGAAGGCTGCCCCAACAAGGACCGCCACCCCTATCCAGACCCACCGTGTGCGTCGAAACCAGTTTTCCGACTTTGCAATCTTCACAACGGCCCTTGAAACAGCCGTATAGTGTGTATCTCCTAAATCGTATTCAAGGTAGCAAAAGACCGGGTAGGTAGCGCCGGAGAGGGCCGAAAAATTGACAATCTCAAAAATGAGCGTCTTCTCACCCCTCGATTCGATCTGAAAATTGACCTGGGGGCGTGGCGTGGAAAGTTCTTTGGGAAGCGCAAGGGTCGCCAGGATATTCTTCGGCCCAAATCCCAAGTTCTTTATAACAAACCGCAGCTCCCCATTCTCGTCCATGGTCATGTCGTCAGTCAGACAAAGAAGATCCGCATTGACGTCTTCCTTAAAGTAGAAGGTCGTGCCGGAGAGGGCCGAAAAGGGATACTGGTTGGCATCGTGGAAATCGACCATGACTGTTAGCGGATACCTTCCCTTCTTGATTCCGGAAACGACTTTCTCAAAGTCAAAGGCATCGGATTGATTGACCCCAAGCTCCGTTTTGACAGGGCTCTTCAACCGTTCTCCAAGGACGACCAGATTGGACTGCACGTTGTGAGCGCCTACATTGCCAGTGTTCTCTACTTTGACGGTAACGTGCAGTCGATCATTCTCTGTCTTTACCGTTGTCTCAGTCTTGATTGTCAGGGTTCCGGCTGTGGCCGCGGGAACATATGCAAACACGAAAATGAAAACCGTCAAAAAAATTTTTACGCCCAAAGGTTTGTCAGTCATACTCTCTCCACTAAGCTCCATTTAAATCCCCCGTGTTGATGCCAACGCATATTTTGATCAAGGGAAGTACCTTTTTCCTCCAGCCTTCTCGAAGATCATAAAGCGTTTTAAGCATCTTCGTGGCCGTAAGACATGCCCGCAAGGGATGATCGTCCTGAGCCACAGGGGCACCGTAGATCGCCATGAGCGCATCTCCAAGATTATCTACCGTCCCTTTTTTATAGCTCTTAAGCTCAAGGGACTCAACAAAGGGCAGATCAAAGCGATAATAAATGACCAAGCATATCAATGCTGTGATAATGAGGCTGATCTTAAAGGCATTGACTTAAAATATGTGCCTGAGTATTTTCACAAGTAGCATGTACCACAGATCACAGAAGATTCTCAAGTTAAACAAAGTATAACCGTTCACGGTTCAGAGGTTCAAGGTTCCGGGTTCACCGAAAATCTGAACCGCATTGACAGTGCAAGAACTATTTTAGCAGCGAGTGTGGACAAGGCTAGCAGACCCGGAACGGTTTGGGCCGTGGTCCAGGCATTTGGGGGGCCAAAGCATGAACCGGCCGGATGGCCGAGGATACCCACGACGGGTTTCAAGACGATGGACAACAAATGCCTCCTTTTGGTTGTGAATGTGATTGATCGACCTGTAAAGGGTTTAATTCAGGGCATACCAACAAGTTTTTCCTATCTGGATGATCCCTTTGTCAGGCAGCGATACGTGGTAAAGCAGGGAACTGTGCTGGGAGAATTTGAGCCCTATGAGGTGAAGGTACTGGTGGGAGTGAGCGCATAGCGCATGACGCAGAGCGCAAAGCGTAAGGCCCATGGCGCAGAGCGGAAGGCGCAGAGCGCAGAGAGGAAAGAGTAGAGAGTAGAGGGCATAGCGCAGAGAGCATGGGGTGAAAAAGATGGCGAAATTTAGATTTCAGGATTTGGAAATTGCGCTCTACTCTTTGCTCTTTGCGCTCTGCTCCCCGGTTTCCTTGTAAGAGTCATCAGCCCCAATACCGCCAGCATCATGGAAAGCACCAGGCAAAGCCTTTCCGCACCCAACGATGTGATGGGTAAAACAGACTACAAGCATGGATAAGAAAAGAAAAAAATAGAGACCTTTCAGACAACCACGCGCATGCTGATGTCCACGGCCCTTGCCGAGTGGGTCATGGCGCCTATGGAAATAATATCAACTCCGGTATCGGCCAGTTCAGCCAATGAATTCAGAGTCACACCTCCGGAAACCTCCACAACGGCCCTCCCGTCCACAAGACGGACGGCTTTGCGTATATGCTCGAGGGCCATGTTGTCCAGCATAATGATATCCACGCCGTTTTCAAGGGCTTCTTTGACCTGATTCAGGTCTGAGACTTCTACCTCTATTCGCAGAAGATGCGGCCGATTATCCCGAATCTTAGCCACGGCCTCGCTGATCCCGCCGCATGCCACAATGTGGTTGTCTTTGATCAGGATACCGTCATAAAGCCCAAAACGATGGTTGTATGCGCCTCCGATCTTTACCGCATACTTTTCCAGCTTACGCCACCCCGGCACGGTCTTACGGGTATCGGTGAGCCGCACATTAGACCCTGCCACCTGATCCACATACTGGCGGGTAAGGGTTGCGATCCCAGAGAGGCGCTGAAGAAAATTAAGGGCTGTCCGTTCCGCTGTCAGCAGGGCCTGAAGTTTGCCCCATACTGTTAAGATTTCATCCCCACTTTTTATCTTGTCACCGTCCCGAAAGGTGGTCTCAAAACGCATGGCAGGGTCAAGGATGTTAAAGACCTCCTGGGCCACCTCTACCCCTGCCACGACCAGAGGTTCTTTTGCAAGAATCACCGCCTGCGCCATGCGATCTCTATCGATCAATGCCTCTGTTGTGAAATCTCCGGGCCCAATGTCTTCTTCAAGGGCCAGGCGAATCAGTTTTTCGTTATTGAACATTGTTGATTGTCGATTGCCTTCGGATTGTCGATTGTCGATTGTCGATTGTTGACTGTCTTTTTCAATCGCCAATCAACAATCGACAATCATCAATCCAGATGGCTGACCTTGTCCAAATGTTCATGCAGTCTGGTTCTCTTTTCCGCAAGCCTTTCCCCCCTTTCCCTTACCTTGTCAACCACGTCCTGTGGGGCCTTTTTCAAGAAATCTTCGTTGCTCAGCTTTTTGCCAATCCCATCGAGCTCTTTGCTGATTTTGGCAATCTCTTTGTTGAGACGGCCCTGCTCCAGTTCAAAGTCAATGACGCCCTTTAAAGGGACAAAGATGGTGCAACCGCCGAAAACCGATGTTGCAGATGAAGCGGGGCGCTCATCCGGTGGCGTCACCTCCAGGCCCTTTAACCTGCACAGGTTTAAAATCATGTCCCGGTGTCGCTCAACCAACTCCCGGACATCTTTGTCCGGGCTGTGAACGATGGCGTCTACAGATAAGGAAGGCGCAACGTTCATCTCGCCTCTGATATTGCGTATTCCGCTAACCACGCCTATGAGCACCTTCATGGCCTCTTCAGCCTCACGGTCATCCCGTGCCTTTGAGGGGAATGGAAATTCCGCCTTCATGATGGAGCCTTGTGTGCCAGGTAACTTGTCCCAGATTTCCTCGGTAATGAATGGAATAAAGGGGTGGAGCAGACGTAGGGTTTCGTTGAGAGCCGACCAGAGGGTAAATCGGGTCGTGACATATGGGGAAGACAGAGTTTCGGGCCCGTAGAGGACAGGCTTGATTATCTCTAAGTACCAATCACAGAACTCATGCCACACAAACTGGTAAACGGCACTGGCAGCATCGTTAAATCTATACTCGTCAAGGCTTTTTGTCACGATTTCCACGACTCCGTTGAGCCGGCTTAAAATCCACCTGTCTGCCAGCGAAAGGTCCCGGGCATCCTGCCCGGTCTCGTCAGGCTCAAAATCCGACAGGTTCATGAGCGAAAACCGAGAAGCATTCCAGAGCTTGTTGATAAAGTGACGGTAACCTTCTATGCGGTCCTCGGAGAGCTTTATGTCCCGTCCCTGGGCCGCGAAAGCAGCTAAGGTGAACCTGAAGGCATCTGTGCCAAACTCGTCAATCACGTAAAGCGGGTCGATCACGTTCCCCCTTGACTTGCTCATCTTCTTGCCTTCAGCATCCCGCACCAGGGCATGGATATAGACGTCCCTGAACGGGACCTCTTTCATGAAGTGAAGTCCCATCATCATCATCCGGGCAACCCAGAAGAACAGGATGTCAAAGCCGGTGACCATGACGGACGTAGGGTAAAAGGTTTTCAGGGTATCAGTATCTTCGGGCCAGCCCATGGTGGAAAAGGGCCAAAGCGCTGAGCTGAACCAGGTGTCCAGAACATCCGTTTCCTGAACAAGGGCCGTACCCTTACAGGCATGGCACACCGTGGGGGGGTCTATGGCTACGGTGAGCTCATGGCAGTTCTCACACGTCCAGGCCGGGATGCGGTGCCCCCACCATATTTGCCGGGAAATGCACCAGTCCCTGATATTGTTCATCCACTCATAATATGTCCTGGTCCAGGTATCGGGTATGATTCGGGTGGCACCTGTCCGAACCGCGGCAATGGCCTCTTCCGCCAGGGGCTTGACCCTGACAAACCATTGCCTGGACAGATAAGGCTCTACGGTTGTCCGACATCGATAGCAATGTCCAACACTGTGCTGGTACGGTTCCACCTTCTCTAGGAGACCTTCATCCCTGAGGGCCTCGAGGACTTGTTCTCGACATTCAAAACGATCTTTTCCCTGGAAACGGCCTGCTTGTTCATTCATGCGGCCATCCCCCCCTATGACCTTAACGACGTCAAGGTTCCGGCGCTGGCCTATTTCAAAGTCATGGGGATCATGGGCGGGCGTGATTTTCAGGGCGCCGGTACCAAAGCTCATATCCACATAGTCGTCAAAGATGATAGGAATGCTTCGGTTCATCAGGGGGAGTATAACTGTTTTCCCATCCAGTCCGCCATACCGTTTGTCGTTCGGATTTACCGCCACGGCCGTATCACCGAGCATGGTCTCGGGACGTGTGGTCGCTACAACAATGCCGCCATTTCCTTTTTGAAAGGGATACCTGATGTAATACAGATGCCCGTTATGGTCCTCATGCTCCACTTCCAGGTCTGACAGAGCGGTTTGACAACGAGGACACCAGTTGATGATATAGTTGCCGCGATAAATTAAGCCCTCTTCATAAAGCCTGACAAAGACAGTCCTCACGGCTTTGGAAAGACCCCCGTCCATGGTGAAGCGCTCCCGGTCCCAATCGCACGAGGCCCCCAGGCGCTTTAACTGCTTGATGATCAGGCCACCGTATTCCTCCCGCCACTCCCAGACCCGCTTGATAAATTCTTCACGCCCCAGGCTCTGCCGGCTTTTCCCCTCTTTGGCAAGCCTCTTTTCCACTACATTCTGGGTAGCAATCCCTGCATGGTCCGTACCCGGCATCCACAACACATTGCAGCCCTGCATGCGACGGTAACGACACAGGATATCCTGCAAGGTATTGTTATGCGCGTGGCCCATGTGAAGCACGCCCGTTACATTCGGCGGAGGGATAACAATCGAGAAGGGTTCTTTGTCACTCACGTCCTCGCCTGAAAAAAGACCTTCCTTTTCCCAGTATGCGTACCAACGCCGCTCCACTTTCTTAGGTTCATAGCCTTTTTTGAGTAAGTGTGAACTCATGTAACTCATTCCCAAAATTGAAAAGGGGATTAATTCCTTAACCCCCAATGTTGTTGAACGAACTTGGACTCGCCCTGCTCGGCTCTCAAAGGGCTTGTTTGAGTCTGTCTATCTCCCTGGCAATAGCCGCCTCGGCCGCTTCAAGGAGTATGCGCTCAACCTTCTCATCTACGGCTTTTTTCACAATGCCTGTGACGATCTCCTCCAGCTTTTCATCGGAGAGTTTTTCAAGTACCGGTTCGACTTTTTGCTCAATGCCCAGTTCCTCAGAGTCTAATTGAAGCTGAACTTCAGCTTTCGGTTGGGCCTCGCCTGTATCGACCAGCATTTCCACGGCCTCTTCAGGTACGGCCAACTCCTCGTCTGCCAGCTCCTCATCTGCCGGTGTCTCAGCAGTTGTCTCAGCGCCTTCTTCATATATCTCCATACCGAGTACATCTATCAGGCTATCCTCCTCGGGTTCTGGTAGGGTAATATCGAGCTCAGGAACCATTTTGTCGCCCAGTTCAATAGGTTCTTCCTCTTCAGTCGCCTGCTCTCCCTTCGGCTCCAAGATCTCCTCTGCTTCCCCTTCAAGAGCTATCTCACCCAATTGGATTTCAGACCGACCTTCCTCAACTATGTCTGTCAAATCAATCACCTGTTCCTCGTCTGTCTCGGGGGCCATGTCCCTGGCCTGCTCCGGTTGACTGCTGTCATCAACCGGGGAAATCTCATCCACGAGATCAAGGATCTCTTCCATCTCTGGTTCTTGTTCACCCGAGGCATTCCCGGCAGATGCCCGATCATTTGGGGTTTTCTCTTCTGTGTTCATAACGAGACTCCTTATAAAATCGCCGCGCGATTTTATATGATGCCTGTCCGCCACCTGCGCGCCAGTGCCAATCTTTGGAAGACAGCCCAAGTCCTGGCGGAGGGGCGATGGCAGGCGGGTCGCTTTTGCTCAGGCCTGCCCGCCAGTGCCAGGCGGGTGGCAGGCGGGCGAAGCGGGCGGGCGGCTACGCCGCTCTAAAAGCGGCTAATTCTTCATTTTGTTGAAAATTATCACGATCTCTTACAATATGTCAAGATCTTTGTAAAAAGCAATTTACAAAAGTATTTCTTTTATTTAGTTTCTGTAGCGAAACTCACTTTTTAGGGCCACGGAAATCTATGAATTGACCCCAGTGATGTTGATCATTTCGCAAAGACGAATTTCGCTAAAGAAACTAAATAAGGTGACGCAACATGAGACGTTTTTTTATTGACAGGGAAAAGATCCTATCTGACAGGCCGACCCTGACAGGGCCCGATGTGAAGCATGTTCGAAGGGTGCTGCGGTTAAAGCCCGGGGACGAGATTTTTCTATTCGATGGCCAGGGCCTGGAATACCGGGCCCGAATTTCGGCCAGCACGCCAAAGGCCATAACCCTCTCCGTGCTGGATCGGTTTTCTTCCATCTCAGAGTCTACTGTAAAAATCACCATCGCACAATCTGTTCTCAAGGCCGGAAAAATGGATCGTATTGTTCGGCAGGCCACGGAACTGGGCATACATGCTTTGATCCCTCTGATGGCCGAACGGAACGCGCCCGGCCCTGAACCGGAACGCTGGGCGGAAAAGGCGCGACGCTGGGAAGCTATTGCACGGGAGGCATTAAAACAGTGCGGCCGATTTCAAATACCGCGTCTTGGGCCTCCAGCCTCTTTTAAGAAGGTGCTTGGCATGTCCCAAGACTACCATCTAAGGATCATTTTCCATCACGCTAAGCCTGGACTCAAATCCCGGCTTTACCTGAGGGATGCAACAAATTTGCGAAAGGTCTTGGCCCTTATAGGCCCTGAAGGCGGCTTCACGCCCGAGGAAGTAAAACTCGCGCTTGAGTGCGGCTTTGTCCGGGTTTCCCTTGGCCCAAGAACTCTCAAGGCAGACACTGCGGCTGTTGCGGCATGTGCCATTCTGCAGTACTGCTTTGGAGACGTGTGAGGTTCCCAAAAAACCCTTGACAAGAACCATGGGTTCTAATAGCTTTTTTTGTAAGCATTCACAGGTTCAGAGTTCACCATTCAGGAGCCAGAGGTCAGAAGTCAGAGATCAGAAGTCAGACCTCCGACCTCTGATCTCTGACTTCTATTCTTTTAACTGAACCCTGAATCCCTGAACTATTGAACCCGTGAATGGTTCCCTTTTTTTACTGCCGAGATAGCTCAGTCGGTAGAGCAGCGGACTGAAAATCCGCGTGTCCCCAGTTCGATTCTGGGTCTCGGCACCATAGAAATGAAGGGGCTGCGGCTTGTGCTGTTGCCCTTTTTTGTCTATTAACGGGCTTTCTTGCCTGGACAAAGGAGTATTCTGTCATGGTCATTATCAATATGTATTTTGTACTTATTCATGAAATCCATTCCCAGAATACCATCAAATTTTCTTTCTTCCCCCAGGGGTAGTTGTGTAATTGCCACACGGAAGTTCTTTTCGATCAGATTTCCGACCTGAATGGAATTTAGGGTCGCTAATTGCGCCTGGATGTCCACGGCCATCGTTTTCAGGGTGATGGAATTGTCCGGGTCTCCTTCCAACTGGAGCTTCCGTGCCATTTCTCCTGAAAGAATCGTGATTCCGGACCCGGTATCGACCATCACGCTGGCCTTGAGGAAGCCGTTCAAGACAACAGGCACTATAATATGTCCATCGACAGGAAAAAAGCGAACAATGGTCATGACATCCTCGCTTGTTTCCAAACCTGTTTCCTCACCGGTCAATTCTTCTGCTTCCTCGCCGGTGGGTTCTCCTGCTACCTTCTCGCCTTCTGTAGGTGTTTCTTTTTCCGCCTCTTCAGCAAGAGATGGACCCTTTACTTTTTCTTCAAACAGTCTTTCTACGTCGGACAGGGAATAGTACACATAGATGTCATAGGCTTCTCTGTCGGTTTCGGAAGCATATTTGAGAAATTTGGCGAATTCCTGATCGCCCAACTTGTAATTAGCCTGGCGGTAATAGATGGCACCAAGACGATAATAGGCAGGGGCAAATTCGGGATCTAGTTCTATGGCCTTTTGATAGCATTCTATTTCAGCCTTGGACTCATCATCCAGGGCCCTGGCTTTTTCAAACCATTCTCTGGCCGTGTACTTGCCTTGTTTGTCACGACCCAACTCTGCCTCCTGCTGATGTGAGGGGGAAAGGCGTTTATCTTCATCTCTCTCGGGCGCAAAGGGTTCCTTTTGTGACCGGGTTTGAGGGTGGTAAGCTGTTATTTTTGGGGCGTCTCGTTTCTTTCCGGACAAGAGTCGGCCCGGCTTCGCTCCAGGGCGGGCAACGTCCTTTATTTCAGCTTTGGTCTTGTTGTAAGCGTATTTGCGGGCCAGCTTAGAGGTTTGGACGTTATAGACAGAGTTGATATACTTTGCGATGGACAGCCCTGCAATGCCGATTAAGGCAATAAGTAGAAATACCTTATACCGCCTTTTCCTTCTCTTGCGTACATATTTTTCAATGTTTACGCCACAAAGCGCACAATATATGTCATCTGGCTGGTCAAATCCGCACTTTGGGCATATCATCTTGCCAACTCTTTCTCAAACCTAGGTTGAGCGGTTCAACGTTCAATGTTCCCGGTTGAAAAGCCCTAAGTCTCTGATATCAAAAGGATGATGCCTCAAGTAGTAACGTTCAGAGGTTGAGCGGTTCAACGTTCAGAGCCCGCCATGCCCGCCCTGGCGCGACACACTCAGGACAGGCTATCACCGCTCCCCAACCCGGTCTGGGCCAGGGGCGCGACGTGCTTGAATTGACCTACTGAGCCCATAATCCCGGTCTGGGCCAGGGGTTAAAACCGTGAACCGTAAAGTGAGGGATGTCAATATATTATAACCTTTGAACCTTGAACC
>JAGMBW010000123.1 GCA_023129535.1 Desulfobacterales bacterium | reverse complement strand
GAACTTTGAACCTGTGTAGTTACCAGGAGGCCATGAAATTGAGTCTATCAAGAGATGATCGCCTGGAGCAGGCCGCACGATGGCTGGTCCGGTCTCAGGACAAGGATTTTACACCTGAGGGCAAAAAACAGATGGCTGTCTGGCTGGAGGAGGATCCGGCCAACCGTGAAGCGTTTGACGAGATGCGCGGGACTTGGGAGCACATGGGTGTTTTGACCCCTGTCTTTGCACCAATTTCCATCCATCCTTACAAAGCTAAAATCTACGCAGGCGTAAAGGCCATACTCTCCAGGTTTAAGGAACCGAAAAATAGAGTGGCCCTAAGTGTAGCGGCCATGGCAGTCCTGGTCCTGCTCTGCCTACCGGTTTTCAGAACTTACTTCTCTGAGCAGCCCGTAACAGTTCATGCATACAAAACCGCAACTGGGAAGCAGAAAACCCTCACCTTAAGCGATGGTTCGATCCTGAAGGTGAACGTAAGGAGCGCCCTCTCCGTTCGCATGAGCAAGAGTCAGAGGCAGGTAGAGTTAAATGAGGGAGAGGTCTTCTTTGTGGTGGCTTCCGCTCCGGACCGGCCATTTGAGGTGCGTACCCCCAACGGCCTGGTACGGGTTCTGGGTACGGCCTTTAACGTGAAGAGCCGTACCGGACGGGTGGCCGTGGATGTGCAGAACGGACGTGTCCTGGTAAGGGATGCACCATCAGGAACTGGCGATATGAGGGTGAGAGGGGTAACATTGGTGGCAGGTCAGGGCGTGGATATCGACCCTTCAGGGCGCTTATCAACGTTGCGGCCCTCGGATATGAAACAGGTTCTGGCCTGGCAAAACAGGCAGGTGGTCTTTAAGAACACACCACTGAGACAGGTCTTGCGGGAGCTGGAACTTTACCACGATGTACGGCTCAAGCTGGTCTCCACGGAATTGGAGGCAAAGGGTATCACAGGCACGTTTGACATGCGCGATCTGGATCAGACCCTTGAGGTCATTATGGCGGCCGCGTCGCTTAAGGCCGAGAGACAGGGCGACGGCACAATAACGTTATACAGGTGATCAGTGATCAGTGGTCAGTGGTCAGTGGTCAGTGGGCAGTGGGCGGTGGTCAGTTGAGTTTTTTCTGTCATCTGACGTCTGACATCTGACATCTGACATCTGGAAAATGCGGTGAGAATAACCTGAAGTCAATCACATTGAGTCAACCAAACAAACAAGGAGGAAAGAGAAATGAAAACGGGAAAAGCAAAGACAGGTTTTTTGGCAGGCATTCTTTTGCTGATTTTGGCTGTTGGTCCAGCCATGGCGGAGCAGAAGGAAGCAAATCCGATCAACGTACCCCAAACGTTCAATATTGAGGCCGGTTCCCTTGAAGAAGCCCTGGACAACTACTCAAGACTTACCGGCATCAAGCCCGTCTATTTGAACGAACTGGTGGCAGGGAAGAGAAGCCCGGGTGTGCACGGGATCTACTCTCCCGAAGCCGCCGTGAAGAAGATTCTAAAGGGCACCGGCCTGACCTACATGGTTACGAATCAGGGAACGGCGGTTTTGAAGGAGAATAAAAAGGAAGTCAGGATGGTTGTGGCCCAAAGAGAGGCGGAGAAAAGAGAGCCGGCAGAGGAAAAAGAGAAGGTAAAAAGACCGGTAGAGATAGAGGAGATGGTGGTTACGGCTACCAAAACGCCAATTAATGTTCAAGAGGTACCAGCTTCGGTTAATGTGGTTACCTGGGAAGATATGAAACTGAAGGCCAGGACGGACAATTTTTATGATGCCGTCAGGAATGTGCCGGGGGTGTATACTGTAAGAGCGTCATCTATGGGATGGCCTGACTTGAGGATTCGCGGTCAGCAACCCGCCATCCTGATTAATGGAAGAGATACCAGGCATTTTGCTACTAGCTATACTCTTGATTCCACGCTAATAGGGATGGGCGCGGTTGAACGTATAGAGATGTTGAAAGGCCCCCAGTCCACAATGCACGGCGGAAAGGCAATATCGGGCACGATCAATATCATCACCAAAAAAGGAGACAGGGATCATCCGTATGTGGAAGCCAATATCCTTTACGGTGACAGCAAAGAACTTCGGGGTGGTCTTAGCCTCAGCGGTGGGTATGATAAGCTTTCCTATTATGTCAACGTATACGGGGACACTCAAGATGAATGGGATACACCTGAGGGAAAAATTCCTTTTGTGGAACATGATCGGCAAAACCTCTATGCCCGTCTCGACTATGACATCTTGAAAGACCATGTGATCAGTCTTGAATATATGTACAACGATTCCAGGTCTATTGTGGGTGGCAAAGGATACCAGCATGAAAAAGCCAAAGCTTGGTCCAAAAAAATATGGGATCTTGATCCCATTAAGCTACAGACTGGCTACCTGACTTACGAAGGAGATTTTACAGACTGGTTTTCATTGTACGTCTCATTTGGGGGCGGAGAGAATGATCTTGGATACACATACGGTTATAATGGCTTTGATGCCGACCATTCCCTTAGTGACTATACAGACGGGGGTAATAAGTCTATGATGAAAAATGACTTCTTATGGGGTGAAGTACGCGGGACTTTTAACTTGCTTTCCGAGGATCGGTTGCGGTTCATAACAGGTGTACAATATAAGGAATCCGATCTTGATTGGACGACGGTGAAAAATCATAAGCCGGATTTCTCAATTTTTGAGACTGAAACCTACACTGCTCCTTATGCAGAAGTGGAATTTAGACCGATTCCCCATGCCTTGCTGCTGGCAGGTGTACGCTATGATGACTACAACTATGATGAGGCATCAGATCAAGATTCAACCAATCCAAGGTTTGGCCTTTCTGTCTTTCCTTTTGCCCACACAGATTATAACTGGACTACGCTCTGGGGCTCTTACACCGAGGCCTTTAATCCTCCGAATGCCATGCAGCTTCACGGCCCTGCGTGGCTGGGGTCAAATCCGAACTTGGAGCCAGAAGAAACAGAGGGCTGGGAGTATGGTCTGAAACAGAGGCTGAGCCGATGGGCCTATGCCGAGTTTAGCTATTTCGATGTAGATTATGAGAATTTAATAAAGAGTGCGGCGACACCTGGAGGCGTTATGCAATTGCAAAACGTGGCACAAGCAAGCCTCGAAGGGTACGAGTTTTTGTTTGAGGTTTATCCCACAGATTGGTTGACATTACATTTCGCATATACAGATTTAGAAAGGAGAGATGAGACCGCTGATAAACGGCTTTTCGGCCAACCCGATCAGATGTTTCAATATGGTATGACGGTAACAGATCTATATGGATTCTCTGGTTCCCTCTGGGGAAGACAGTATAGCGATTATAAAAATCTTGGCTGGCTTCAGGCTGACTATGGAAAAGACCATCCTTCCGAAGACGATGTAATATGGGATATGAAAATTCTATACCGCTGGGACATCAAAGATGATGTTATATTTGAACCCTTTCTCTTGGTCGAGAATTTAACGGACGAAAAATATTATGATAATCCCACCAATTTGAATATCATGGAAGGCCGTGCCTGGCATGTGGGGGCCTCCCTCAGGGTCAATTTCTGAGTCGTTACGTTCGGCCGGTTTCCCAGTGGAAGCCGGCCGTTCCTGCCAAAAAATCGAAAACCAGAAAGGAATTCCTATGAAACAAAAGATTATTTTAATGATGATCCTAACGCCACTGGTAATGTTTACTATCGGAGCAGATAGGGCCCTGGCCCACAACTTCTTTGTCAGCGTGACTGAATCTATGGCCCACCCGCCTGGCCACATCACTATCAACCTTGGATGGGGTCATGCCCTTCCCATGGATGATTTCCTGACGGGTGACAAACTCGCCACTTACGGGGTCTATGACCCTGACCTCAAGAAAATAGACTTTCCCTTTAATCCCGTAGCCAATAAAGGCGTTGAAAACAGCAAGGGAAAAGATAGTCCGGATTTTCCCGGGGGAACAATCCTCGAAGGCGATGCATATTGCCGGCAGTTGCTATTCAAGGACATTGCCCCACAGGGGACCTATCAGATAGCGGCCAGCATGAAAAAGACCCAGTTCAATATCTGGATCGACCAAAAAGGAAAGGAAAGATGGGGCCGCCAGCCCCTTGACCAGATCAAGGGGGCCAGGAAGGTCAAGAGAAGTCTCAATTACCAAAGCTTTGCGAAAGCGTTTACCACGGTTGGCAAGTGGACCCAACCCAAAGCACTGGGCCACGACCTGGAACTTATACCGCTTACTGACCTAACGCAGGTGCATGTGGGAGATATCGTTTCATTCAAGGTGCTTTATATGGGACAGCCGGTACAATCAGATATGGACACCGGACTTCCGCAGTTGGTAGCTTTTGGAGACCAATACGGTGCAAGTGGGGAGTACGGATTGAAAGCAAGAATCTCTAAAGGCGTGGCCAAGCTTCGCGTGACGGCACCCGGTCGGTGGCTGGCCCTAGTCAAGACACGACAACCAGTTACCGAGGAGAGCGGTCCCAAAGAGCTGGTGGGCAAGTGTCTGGAGGTCGGCTATAATGCCACGGTAACGTTTTCTGTGCATAGTAAGTAGGGGCGTGGAAAAGAAGAATACTCGTCGCAGTGAACAACTAAAAGCTTTGATGTACGGCAAAGCGAATTTGATTCTGGGATGGGGATAGCTTCTTTTTTGTCTTCTTCCGTAGAGCAGCCGCGTTAGCATTATCCTTTCCACAATGCAGTAGAATTTACAGATGTTGAAATATCCCCTGCGTACTTATCTCCTTTTGATTCCGGTCGTATTGGTTCTATGTTCCAAGTCTCTATTGGCCTGTGATCAGCAACAAGGCAAGCAAATCCTTATCGTAAACAACTAGAAGACTTGGATGTCCGGATATTGACAGAACTTCTGAAACTCCTCCCGGAGATTAGCGCCAATAGGGGAGGAATCAAGATTCAAGTACGTTTATAGATTCAGGCTGAAGTAAAATGACAAGCAAGTGGCGCATATTGGTCTCTGTCTTAGTAATTATTCTGATTGCTGTTGCTGGGGGCCTTTACTTTATACTTTCTCAAAAGGGGACGGACAGAAAATCTGAGATTATCACTCCTTCATCAATAGAGGAAAAGGTGCCTCAAAAGCAAGAGGCAACTAAGCATGAAGAGGAAGAGAACCGCAAGAAACCTGCTTTGCCTCCCCTGTCAGAAAACAGAAGGTTACTTAGATAACCGAGAACGAAAAAAAACAGAACGTGGTCTGACTGGTAAAATTAAACCTTTCTACGTTTTGGGATTAGTTTGATTTCAAGTTTACAGTTCAGACCATCAGCTATTTTTTTGAGCATAGCCAAAGAAACCTTGCCGTATCCTCGAGATTCTACCCGTGAAATACTCGATCCTTTTGTTCCAATTTTTTTTGCCAGTTCTTCCTGTGTAATATTTAGCCTGGACCTGGCTTTAATTATTTCACTGGCAACTTGGAACTCGGTCTCAAGGGCATCGTATTCAGCTTTCACCTTGGGATCAGCAAGCCATTTTTTTTTAATATTATCCCAGTTCTTTAACTTGGCCATTTTCCATCTCCTTCATCCTTTTAAGGGCTATATTAATTTCTTTTTTTGGTGTTTTGGTCGTCTTTTTAATGAAACCATGAATCAATATGATGCGCTTACCACTCATCGTAAAATAAAAAACCCTTGCAATGCCGTCTTTTCCCTTGGCTCGAATTTCAAAAAGCTTTTTATAGCCTCTTACGGGCCTTACATAAGGTTCTCTTACGTTATGAGGTTCATAACAAACAAGCATTTCCACGATTCTCAGGATTTTTGCTTTAATATCAGCAGGAAGCGTATCAAGCCATTCTTCAAGTTTTTCGTGATATTCAACTGTCCATTTCATTATTAATAAATTAACATATCTGTTAAGTATTGTCAAGTGGAATTATCCTATTTTGACGATTCCTGCAACAGCATAGAGATACCTGGCCATTATATCGGTGATATTCGTGTGGAACGTTCGTGGAAAGATTGGCTGGTCTATCTGCAAACCACCAACTTCCTGGACAAGCATTATGAGAAGTATCGGGGCAGTGCCGGTGATGAACGGGTTTTCCGGCTGGGTGTGCAGTGCGATTTCTGAAACAATATATGCAAACAGGGATAGGCAGGATGAACCGGATAAAGGAAAAGTTAATGATAATGCGAATGGCTTCCTGTTCGTACAAGACAAAGTTCACTTCCCTCTATGCGGTATATAAGTAACCAATCTGGTTCAATGTGGCATTCACGGCAGTCCTTCAAGGTCCCTTTGAGCGCATGATCTTTGTTTTCTGGCGGCAGTTTTTCCGCATTGACCAGAAGATGAATGATGTTTTTCAGCTTTTCAATATTTTTACCACGTTTTTTAACCCGCTTTACGTCCCTTTTAAATTGTGTATCACGCCTGATGGATCTCATGCTTTTAGATTCCAAGATCATCAAACAGTTCTTGAGCTGTGGAAAATCTCTTACCCTTGCCCTGCCTGGAGTTCTCAATCGCCTTCATAGTCTTTTCGTTTGGCACGTGAAGTTCAAACGGCAATCCACGCTGGGCAATAACCTGGCGATAAAACAACTCGAATGATTTTGAAACTGACAGCCCCAATTCTTTCAGGATGGCCTCAGCTTGTTTCTTGACTTCAGGGTCCAGTAGAGCCCTGGCTGTACTTGTTTTTGTCGTGCTCATCTTACTGCCTCCCTCAGGTTTTGAAGTATAGCATATAATATGCCATCATTTGGTGAATTGTCAAGCGATAATGGAGATGTGCGGAGAGGTGAAAGACGATGTGTGTACCTGTAAGTGGGCTTACCACAGGCACCCCAAGCGGCGGCTGTCAGGGGATATGCCGGGTCTGGCCCCAGATAATCGGCTTGCTAATTACAACCGGTGTACTAATCTGGAATTTCACCCGGTCTCTGGGCAAGAAATTGAGCTCAGAAAAGGAGGGTTAGATCCAGAAAAATTCACCACGGAGCCAAAACATTTGTGATTTAGCCATAATACACGCATTTCTGAGGCAGCGCGGACGCTTATAAAGCAGATATGCGGAACAAGATATTCCGCTCGAGTTTATGCTCATTCATGACAATTGGTCTTAGTCACAAAGTTTTCACGTGGGGATAGTCACCGATTCGTTGATCACTGGTGATGAGAGTCAAATTGTACAGGCGTGCTGAAGCAACAATAATCTGATCGGCTGGATCTGTATGAAAAACACCGGGAAGCTGAGTCGATTCCGGGGCTATATCAACATCTAACGGAATGATATCAATACACGGCTTTCTGGTTGCTTTCGTAAGCCAATCCCGGACAGGTACAGATAGAGATAATTTTCCAATGGATATTTTCTTTGCGACCTCCCAGGCACTGATCGCAGACAGCCTGAAAGGATAGTTGTCAGGATCATGAATAACGGGATGAAATTTCGGTGATATTAGATCTGGGTTTTCAACCATCCAAATCCATATGTTTGTGTCCAGTAAATATTTCACTGGCACGCCTCCCATTCACCCTCACCGAGCGGTTCATCCCAACCCGGAAAGTAAGAAACAGTGCCGCTGAGGCAACCAAGAAATTCTTCCGGATCAGCCTTTTTATCAGGTCCCGGTGGGGTTACAATCGCCATCACTTTACCGCGCCTGGTAATCTCAACCACTTGTCCCGTGTTAAATACGTTACGAAGAATTTTCGTGCATTTAGACTTAAACTCACTAACTGCAACTTGCATGGTCACACCTCCAGGTTAAGAACTTAAGAGCTTCGCCCCAATTGGAAGATCGGAATGCATGAATAGATGGCTGCTTAAAGCTCTGTGATTTCAATAAGTTGTAGAAATTCCGAGACGTTTAATTAGTGCCTGAACGAAAACTAGGTAATAATGTCATTTCGAGGAACGTAGCAACGAGAAATCTTATTCCAAACCAGAAGCTTAAAGATTTCTCGCTCCGCTCGAAATGACAAAAAGACGGGTTTTCATTCAGCCACTAAAAATATTATATGCCCATATTTGACAAACCGCAAGATTTTTTATCGAATAGCGAAAGGAAGG
>JAGMBW010000122.1 GCA_023129535.1 Desulfobacterales bacterium | reverse complement strand
TTCCCTATCGCCGGAGCTATTATATACCCGTATCACGAATCTGGAGTTGAGACTTAAAGGAACATTTATTGCCGGAGAAAGGTTCAGTGAATATGGTGAAAAGCAGAATAATTACAAAGTAGAATTGAGGGTCAGGTATTATTTCTGAGGACAGACTAGAGGAGACATTATTGACAGGTAGGAATGATTTCTGTGAAAAAACCATATCGCATTGTGATAGCTGAAGATCACACGATACTCAGAGAAGGGCTGCGATCCTTGCTGTCTTCGAATCCTGATTTTGAGATTGTGGGGGAGGCAGAAGACGGCCGCGATGCCATTCGATGTGTAGAGAAATTCAAGCCCGACCTTGTCTTGATGGATCTTTCCATGCCGAAGATGGATGGCCTGGATGCAATCATGGAAATCAAGGAGCAAAGTCCCAATACAAAGGTCCTGGTGTTGACAGTTCATAAGGCCGAGGAATACGTCTTTGCATCGTTGAAGGCAGGCGCAGATGGATATCTCCTAAAGGATGCCACCCACGCCGAGCTGACGCTGGCGATAGAAAGTGTTCTGGCCGGCAAGCCTTATATTAGCCCGGGCATTTCAGAAAAGTTGGTGGCAGGGTACTTAGAAGGAAGAAAACCCTTAAAAGGTGAGTCGTCATGGGATAGCCTGACCCAGAGGGAGCGACAGGTTCTCAAACTGATTGCTGAGGGTTACAAGAACAAAGAGATTGCAGGTTACCTTTATATCAGTGTAAAAACAGTAGAAAAGCACCGGGCCAACCTCATGAAGAAGTTAAACTTCCATAATGCCTCGGCATTGACAGCTTTTGCCATGGAAAAGGGGCTGATTACGGAATAGATGGCCACGAGGCCCGGACAACGGTTCCTGCCCCTGGTGTGGAATCAATAGCAAAAGACCCCCCAGCAAGCTCGGTTCGTTCTTTCATGCTGGTGATCCCAAATCCCTTCTCTGAACTGTTCAAAGAGAGTGCACCTTCCAGATCGAACCCCCGGCCGTTATCCTCAATAGTCAACCATATGGTAGCATCTGTTTTCTTGAAGCAAAGACGCACGAGATCTGCATCGCTGTGCTTGACTATATTGTTCATTGCTTCCTGCAAGACCCGGAAGATGACCATCTTCAAAGGCTCGGGGACTTCATTTTCCTGGGCTGTCAGGAGCTGGGAAGAGAGAAACCGCAGTCTCTCCTCCGTTTTAATGCGCTCGGTAACGTTTACCAGGCCCAGGACGAGCCCTTCCACCTTCCCGGAAACTTTTTTTACAGGATGAAGGGTCCAGTCCCAGTATGTCACCCCGCGTTCCGGATGTTCCGCGTACTCAAAAGGCTTCGCATAGGCAGTATACGGCTCACCTTTTTCCACAACACGACTGAAGATCGACAGGTTGTCTTCAGTTGCAACCATTCGATTCATTGCACTTTCATAGTCGGTCCTGAATCGTTCGGGCATCAGCGTGGTGAGAGGCTTTCCGACTGCTTCATGAGCTGAAGAGCCAAAAATCTTTATCGAATGTTCTATTAGCCCACACAGAATCGATATACATATGGGGCCAGCAAAACGAAAAGGCAGCAAACCGGATTATGGCAATTTCGCTTTTGAATTAAAGAGGAAAGATTTGAAACATTTTCCTGTACTTTTTAGGTTTGACGACAACTTCAAGTTTTCAGGTTTGACGATCCTAAGGTAGAACAATCAAAGAACGGAGGCAGGGCTATGGCCCCAAACTTATACATTCTCGCCGGTCCAAATAAGGTAAAGGCTACAGAATTCACCTTTATTTTTTTGGATTGATAACGTTGATATTGCCCTTGAACGTATCGCTGGCCGGGTACGAAGGGGAGGTCATACGGATAATCCTGTCATGATCGCTTACGAAGAGGCTGGAGACAACGCAAGGACATTGTTCACGGAAACTTAGAGCCCTTCAAACCATGCCCATGTCTATTTCTCCATCTTGGCCGTCGCCCTCATGGTCCTGGCAAGTTCCTTGATCTCATCCAGATCCTTAGTCATCATGGCCCAGCCGTACCAGTAAGCATAATCCGGGTTCACGTGGAAAAACGCCTGGTAGGTTCGCATCCTGTGCTTCATGTACATCTGGAAAAGAACCTGGTCGATGTGGGAACCGCCGGTCTGCATGAAATAGAGGAAGTCCGGATAGGCAAAGGCATAATGATCAGGTTTCTTGATGATGCCGTCCTTGTACAGGGTAGCAACGATCTCGATAGCTTCTGCCAGGAGACGGTCGGTTTTCTGGATCATAGAGTCTCCCATAGCGAGCTGTTCGCGGGCATACTGCTCAGCGTGGCACTGCTTGCAGCGTTTGATCATCTTTTCTCGTTCTGTGTGCCAGGCTTCTTCAGTAAGGCGAGCAAGATCGACTGCCTTGACCAGCTCCAAGCGGGCGGTGGGCTCTCCGGTCTGCGGATTCAGTACCCCAAGGGCCTTTAGGATAGTGAGCCTGTCTGCGGCCCACTGCTTGTCTTCAGGAAGGGGCAGCCGCACGCCCAGAAAACCCCAGGCGGTCTTGTTGGTATGGGTGCCGTCAGGCATGTGGCAGAACTGGCAGGTAGGGGCTTGAGCCTTTTCGGGCAGCTTGCCTTTTTCCTTCATGGCGTAACGAGCGCCGTGCTTGGAACTGCTCCACATCTCCCATTGTGGGTGATCGTAGCCCATGTGGCACTGCTGGCAGGCCCTGGGGTCCTGGGCCTCTTTCTTGGAGAAGCTGTGTCTGGTATGGCACTCGTCACAGGAGTTGTTCTGGTAGCGGTAGCCTTTGTCGCGTTGCTCCTTTTTCTGTTCTTCGGATTTGATCCCCATGTTGTGGCAGCCCCCGCAGCCCCTGCCTCCTTCCATTAACTCATCGGGCTCAACATGGGTGATAGGAAGGGCGTTCATGACTGTCCAGCCAAAGTTGTGTTTGCCCTTTGCAAACTGGTCAAATTGCTCCTCATGGCAGTCGGCACAAACGTGTTCGTCTGGCAGTTCAGCAAGACGAGCATCTTTGGCCCCTTTGTGGTTCTCACCGTGGCACACGGAACACGTCACGTCTTCCTTGCTGTGCATGCTAGACTCCCAGGCAGCCACCTGTCCTGGAGAAATTTTCTTGTGACAGGTGATACAGGCGTCTTCAGCTCCAACAGCCAAGGGAGTGAAACAGAACACGCTGATTGAGCATCCCAATACGACAATCCACTTTTTCTTCATAACGTGTACCTCCTTAGCCGGACAAGCCGGAATTTAGAAATTGTGAATTCAGGAATTTAGGTCTCCTTTTTCGCCCCTTCCATGGCCTTCTTGAGAATTATGGGAAGCCGTGAACAGCATGGCACCTCCATGATGGGCACGGTGATGCTCTTGATATCGGCTGACTTCAATATCTCGATCGCAATATTTCTCCTCAACCAGCCTGGCCTTCCCTTCAACGACCTGGATGGCCCCCTCAGCACACGAGGGAACGCACTGGCCGCACCCATCCCAAAGTTCCTCATCTATCTCAATGATTCTTCTTGTCACCTTCATTGTTCTGCCCTCAACAAGGCCTCTCGGGCTAATCGCTTGCCGGTATCGGTAAGAAATGTCTTCTCAATAATCTTCCACAACCTGTCTTTTTCCGGCTCCCTGTCCTTCTGACCTTCCTTGAGATTGACGATGAGGTCGGTCATCTCTTTCGGCCAAAAGCCCCGGAGGAAGGTTGCCCAGACACTGCTCGGCATACTGGCACTACGAGGCACAGCCAAAATCCATTTCAGGGTTCACAAATCGATGACCGCATTTCTTGCACCGGCGTGTTGAGTCGTCCTTGAAGAATTCTACTTCATTTCCACACGGGCTGTGACTTGGTTTGCGGCAATACTAAATCTTGTTTACCAGTTCTCACCCAACAGCTCGAAGTGTGCTTGCGGATGCGCGCACGCAGGACACTCCTCCGGGGCATCTTCACCTTCGTGCAAATAGCCGCAATTGCGACACCGCCACACAACCTTGCTGTCCCGCTTGAATACACGACCGCCTTCGATATTGGCTGCAAGATCCCGATAACGCTTTTCGTGCTGCTTTTCAGCCACTGCAATGGCCTCAAAGACTTTGGCAATATCTTCAAAGCCTTCTTGACCAGCCACCCTGGCAAAGCCGGGATACATCTCGGTATGCTCGTAGTTTTCGCCTTCAGCAGAAGCCTTTAAGTTTTCCAGAGTACTGCCGATCACACCGGCCGGGAAAGCAGCAGACAGCTCAACCTCTCCGCCTTCAAGGAATTTGAACAGCCTTTTTGCATGCTCCTTTTCCTGGTTGGCTGTTTCCTCAAAGATGGATGATATCTGCACGAAACCTTCTTTCTTTGCCTGGCTGGCAAAATATGTGTAACGGTTTCGTGCCTGGGACTCACCAGCAAAGGCCGTAAGCAGGTTTTTTTCAGTTTGACTACCCTTTAGATCACTCATTTGATCCCTCCCCCCTTCGATAGGTTCTTTGCTTTGAGCAGAGAAAAAAACATAATGTGCCTGGAAACCGAGCGAAGCCACGGGAACCACCCCTGCATGGAACCCATAAAAATAACAACACTTAAGGAAGTTTGCCATTTTTAGATTCGCTCGCTAACCCCGCAGCCTCCGGCCCATAGGGCCTACGCCCCGGAGGGCAAGCTGCGGGGTTAGCGCTCGCTTTTGCAGTTCAATTTGCGCTTCCAAAAGGCTACCAGATTATTTTTGGTGGCAAGCCTTACACTTGGTGGGACCGGCCTTTTCTCCTTTCCCGGCTTTTCCCTTGTGACAGCCCCGGCACTCATTCATAACCCTTTTCTTCTCCAGCTTCCCTTGAACCTTTAGATCTTCGATACTCCCGGCAGACTGGAGAAACAAATTGTGGCAAAGATTGCAATCTTCAAGTCTGTCCTGGTGCTTGTGATGAGGAAAGGGCACGCTTCCAAGCTTCCCGCCCTGAAGCACCATCTCTTCAGCACCCCTATTGTCACCAACAGCAGCTACGGATACGGCAAAGAGCATGCCCACTATTAGAACGCCTACGATTGACTTTATCTTCATTATTTGCCACCTCCTTTACAACAAAATTCTACTTCACCTTAAGCTTAAATTCCAACCAATCAATCATCTCCTGGATGTTTTTCGACATGTACCAGCGACCGTTGGCAAAAGCACCGTAGTCGGCCCCCATCATGGCAGAGG
>JAGMBW010000121.1 GCA_023129535.1 Desulfobacterales bacterium | reverse complement strand
GCGCCCCTGGCCCAGACCGGGATGATAGGGACGGCACATCAATGCTAAAGCTGTCGCGCTAGGGCGGGCAGGGCAGGCCTAACTGGCTGATATCAAAAGGATCATGCCTCAAGTACTAAGGTTCAGAGGTTCAGCGCATGTGGGAGAGGCTTTTAGCCTCGATTGTCGCGGCTGGAAAGCCGCTCCCACCTTCAGGGGTTAAAACCGTGAACCGTGAACCGTGAACCGATCATTTTAGGTTGAATACAGAAAGGATGGTTGAACATGAAAATGTTAAGCACGTTTTTTGAACAATGCCTTAGTCTTTCGTTACTGGCCGCGAAAAAGGCCGGGGAAACAATTCTTGAGGTCTATCAGGGTGATATTGATGTCTGGTATAAAAACGACAAGACACCACTGACGCTTGCTGATGAAAGGGCCCACAAAGTCATTGGGAAGCACTTATCATCGCAAGCCTTGAAAGAGATTCCTATTCTCAGTGAAGAAGGAAAATTAGCCCCATATGATGAGAGAAAAGCGTGGGAATATTTCTGGATCGTTGATCCCCTGGACGGGACCAAGGAGTTTATCAAGCGAACGGGTGAATTCACCGTAAATATCGCGTTGATCCACAAGGACAGGCCGGTGCAGGGGGTTGTCTTGGTCCCGGCCAGGGACTTTGTCTATTTTGCGGCGGAAGGGCTTGGTTCCTATAAGCTGGAAGGCACGGAGATAGTTGGGCGGTTCACAAAAGCTCCCTCGTCCCTTAAAAGTATTGTCCGTTTTGCAAAGAGGTTGCCACTGGATCAGCCCGGCAGTGAGGCAGGAAGCAAACTAACGATCGTTGGCAGTCGTTCCCATGCCGCAAAGGGTCTTGGAGATTTCGTCCAAACAATGAAAGACAAATATGGAGAGGTAAAATTCATACCTGCAGGTAGCGCCTTGAAATTTACCCTGATAGCAGAAGGGAGTGCGCACATATACCCACGACTCAGTCCAACCATGGAATGGGATACAGCAGCCGGCCAGTGTGTTGTTGAACAAAGCGGCGGGGCAGTATTGCGCTTAAGCGACAAAATGCCGCTTGACTATAACAAGAGAGATCTGCACAATCCTGATTTTATCTGTATCGGCAAACACGCGAGAGACATTGACCAGTTGTTCCAATTCTCCGTTCATTCTTCTTGAAGCAATTTTCCAAAGGTCCTGGCATTTTTGATACCGTAGTTCTGATAGCAATTATTGAAAATAGCAAAGATTTGTTCCGCCTCCTGGCTTGCCATCTTCACCCTATGAGCCCATGTTGTCAGTTCTTCATCCTTGTATAGATATCTGTACCGCTCCACCGTTGCTATACCTTTTTTGAACCAGTTCTCGCGGTTTCGGCCATGGAGGCGAATGTAAGCAATGGCTGCGGTGACCGCCATGGGACCTTGCCAGCCCTTGATCCAGGGGGCATCTATGACGACATAGCTCATGGCATGGGCTTTTAAAAACTTCAAAGATCTTTCCTTATCCGGAGAAGTCATCCATCGCCAGTTACGAAACTCCACAGATATGTGATGGTCGGGAAGTTTTTCTCGCACCAGCTCCAGCCACGCATAAGCCTTAACAGACGGCACAAACCAGGGCGGAAATTGAAAAAGGAGACACCCAAGCTTTCCGGCCTGTTTCAATGGCCTCAACGCAGCTTGAAACATGTCAAAGGCCGCCTCCACGACCTCCTTTGGGAATTCACTGGCCTGGGTCTTTTGAAGGATCTCTTTGGGCAGTTCTCCTCGCAAGACCTTCGGGATGCTTCTGATCAAAGCGGGATGGCCGGTGAGCATGGCATATGCCTTGATGTGAAAGATGAACCCTTGCGGCGTGCGCCTTGCCCAAAGGACGGCATTTCTCTCAGCAGGCAGGGCATAGTAGGTGGAGTCGACTTCTACGGTATCAAAATGCCCGGCATAAAATCTAAGCCGGTCTTCCGCGGTACTTACTTGCCTCGGGTAGAAGGTGCCGCTTTCGATCAGGGTCCTGTCGGTCCAGGACGCCGTGCCCACCCTTGTCTTTTCCATATTTGAGCCTTTCATAAAATTCTCTGAGAGTCCAAAAACGCCTGGCTACAATCGACACACTCCTTAATCCAAAACGGTTCAGCACGCCCTCTACCAGGAGCACTGTACTGGCTAAGATCTTTTTGGCATATCGGGTTTGAACATCTTCAAATACGGTCAGGTCAAAGAGCCCGTCTTCATCCTCCAGGGTCAAAAACATGACCCTTTTCCCACTCCTGGTGAGTGGTGTGTGAATGATGATGACGCGACCGGCAGTTTTTATCACGCTTCCATCGGATTTCCATTTTAAGGAAGCACTTTTGATAAATCCGTGCCTTTCAAGATCCTCCCTAAATATAGCATTTTGGATTTGCGGCTTACGCCTTGAAGACAGTACGGATTTAGCGCAAGCTTCACTCCGTGTCGGATTTCGGATTTTAATTAGCGCAGGGTTGCGCCTGGCGGCTTGAGAACATTGCACTTCGTGTCCGCAATCCGCATTCCGCATTCGTGTCATTCCGCAATCCGCAATCCGCAATCCGCAATCCTTTCCCCTCCTTTTCGCCTCGTTTAATATCACGCTCTTGGGATAAGAGCCCACATGGCCTGCATTGAGAAGCCCAAGGTAAAACTCAACGGGATAATTGGCCTTGAGAAAGGCGCTCTGGTAAGTGATGTGGGCAAAGGAGGCTGCATGTGCCTTGCAAAAACCATAGCCGGCAAAGTTTGCTACCATGGCAAAGATTTCCTCTGCTGTATTTTGGCTGTAGCCCTGTCTTATGGCTCCCTGGATAAAGGAGGGCCTGATCCTTTCCATCTCGGCGGCAGAGCGATCTCTGGTCATGGCCCGCCGCAATTGGTCAGCTTCGGCCACGGAAAATCCGGCTATGCAGTGGGCAATCTTTAAGACCTGTTCCTGAAAAAATACAACACCGTAAGTTTCAGCAAGAATTGGCACAAGATCCGGGTGAGGATAATAAACCGGCTCCCTGCCCTTTCGTCTCTCAACATATCGGGTCACCATATCTTTTTTCATAGGGCCGGGCCTGAAAAGGGAAATCTCGGCAATAATATCTGAAAATTTTTTGGGCTGAAGCCTTCCCAGGAGCTGACGCTGGCCAGGGGATTCAACCTGGAAGACCCCTACAGTCTCTGTGGTCCTCAAGAGACGAAAAGTTTTTTCATCATCTAAGGGAATATCATCAAGATCCAGAAAAATCCCCTGCTCCGCAAGCAGGTCGAGGGTCTTTTGGATGGCCGTGTGCATGCGGAGTCCCAAAAGATCAAGCTTCACAAGGCCCAGAGCCTCCACATCGTCCTTGTCATATTGGGCCACAGGGAAGCCTTTGTTGGACATTTCTACAGGGACCCATGAAGCCAATTCATCAGGTGCGATGACCACACCACCGGGGTGAACTGAGAGCTGATAGGGAAGGCCTGAAATCTTTGCACCCACCCTCAGGAGTTCAGGCTCCTCTTTAAGGGGTGTGTCTTTCAGTTCAGGGAGGGTATGGGAGGCTGCCTCAATCTGGGAACTTTTCAGATAATATGGCAAAAATGAGGTCAATCGATTGATCTTGTCATAAGAATACCCAAAGGCCCTTCCGAGCTTGCGTATGGCCCCGCGGGCCCTGAAGGTTGGAATAGTGGCAACCATGGCGGCCCGGCCTGCATATTTTTCCATTACATAGGCGATGACCTCATCCCTTCTCAAAGAATCAAAGTCAAGGTCCACATCAGGCATATCTGAGCGGCTTTCATTGAGAAACCTTTCAAACAAAAGGTCATGTTCCAGCGGGTCCACACCCCCCAGAAGCAAATAGGTCATCAGGGATCCGGCTGCTGATCCCCTCACTGTGCAGCGGATACCTTTTGCCCTGGCAAAATCCCACACATCCCTGACCAGGAGGAAATACCCGGAAAGCCCCTTTTGGCAAACAAGGTTCAATTCACGCGAAAGGCGCATAATGGCCTGATAAGTAACCGGTTTGTATTTTACTGCCAGGGCCGAAAAACAAAGCCTGGTAAGGAATTTGTCTGTAGGTTCACCTCTGGGAAGGAGGTGCCAGGGGGGATGAATCTGGTTTATGGGAAGCTCCAGATGACAACTTTCGGCAACTCTTGCGGCATTTTCCAGGGCTTCACCGTAAGGGACTCCCATCCTCATCTCGTTTTCTGATTTGAGATAAAACTGTTCATTGGGAACCCCGTGGACATCCCTGTGATGAACCATCTGCTGAATACCTATAAGCCTTTGATGGACCTCAAAGTCCGCCTTGTCTAAGAAGGCCACATCATTGGTCGCCACCAGAGCAAGCCCAATTTGTCTGGCCAACTCTGCTGTGGCCTCCATGAAGGCATGGTCGCCTTGAAGTCCATGGTGCTGGATTTCAACAAAGAGGTGTCCAGGGCTAAAGATTTCTTTTAGCATATTAAGCCAATGACGCGCCTGGTCCAGGCTTCCCCTAAAGATCAGTTTTTGCAACCTTCCGTCTCTTCCTCCGGTCAGACAGATGAGATCCTGGACGAAGGGCGCAAGGGTATTCAGGGTACAGGCAGGTTTGCCTCCTGGGCCTTGCTCATATGCCCTGGACAGGAGGCGGCAAAGATTTTTATAACCCTCAAAAGAAACAGCCAGCAATATAAGGGAAGTCCCATCCCAGAGGGTAATCTCAGATCCGAGAATCGGTTTAATGGCCTCAGATATAGCAGCCTTGTAAAATCGAACAGCCCCATAGAAACCGTTTTTATCCGTAAGGGCAATGGCATCAAATCCCATCTCCTTTGCCCGCTGCACCAGGGCCTCGGGCGTAAATGTACCGTAAAGAAAGGAAAAGGCGCTGTGAACATGAAGATGGGTAAACATATACTACCCTTTTCTAACTAGCCCCGCCATGACCCCAAGTATTCTAAAAGACCGGGGGTCCCCTTTTTTGAAAATCAGCATAGGATACCCGGGATTGGCTGATTTCAGCCTGATCTGTTTTCTGGTCCGGTAAAAATATTTCAGGGTCACCTCATCCTCAATCAGTGCAGCTACAATATCACCGTTTTGGGCCTGATCCTGGATCTTTATGATCACGTAATCTCCGTCTTGAATATGGGCATCTACCATGGAGTCCCCTTTGACCTGAACCGCAAAGCATTCTTCAGCACCGAAAAACCGCCTGTCTATGCCCAAAAACTCCTCGATATTTTCAACGGCTAAGATAGGCATACCTGCCGCAACCCTGCCTACCACAGGGATTTGTCTTTCAGACAGGGGACGGGCTCCGGGCAGTGTAATCCCCCGCCCCTTGCCCGGATGAATCTGGATATAGTCCTTCCTTTCAAGGGACCGCAGGTGAAAATGGGCAGTGTTGAGTGACTTAAACCCGAAATAATCGCACAACTCTCTTATGGTTGGCGGAAACCCGTGCCCTGCGTTGAAATCTATGAGGAACTTTAATACCTGCGCCTGCTTGCTTGATAGAGCCTCCATGAGCTGCCTCCATAAAATGAAACATAACCGTTCACGGGTTCAGGGTTCAAATGACTTTAGACAGGATTTACAAGATAAACAGGATATTTATTTGCCCCGCCGTTGGCGGGGCAGAAAAATCATGTAAATCCTGTTCATCCTGTCAAAATATCTTTTTAAGGTTATACCGTGAACGTTGAACCGCTCAACCTAGGTTTGAGGTGTATATTTGTTGCTAGTATAGAATGAATGTTCTATTTGTCAAGCAAAAAAATACAAACATTTGGCAATCAGCACAAAAAACTACGGGTTGTCATCAGCACAGGCGTCAACCTCAATATGTTACCGCGGTTCTCTGGAATTGTTATCACTTCTTGTCAGTATCACTCCAAAATCAGCAATTCTAATTATGGCTTCC
>JAGMBW010000120.1 GCA_023129535.1 Desulfobacterales bacterium | reverse complement strand
TTGAGAGCCAAAATTAGAATTGCTGCTCCAAAATCTTGTGGATTGACTTTTCAAAACATATCCTGATATAAATGACAAAGAGTTGTGAGATTTGCTGCCGCTAACCATTGTCACTGCTATGTTCATACACGGAGGGTGGCTCCATCTACTCAGTAACATGCTCTCCTAAACCTCGGTTCAGGGGAGGTTAGCTTTAAGGCTTTGCACAGCGAGTTTCTATCCTGCCCCCTCCTTTTTTCACGGTTGCACGATTTCGCTTGTCAAATTCAGGCTTATCCATTATAGTTATTTTTTACAAAAGAGGATCTTGGTTTGCAGGTCACTATCGATGTTCCATGCCCGCCGTTGCAGCGTTTCATCGAGCACTAATTCTCCTGCGTTCAGAAATCCCCAAGAAAGCTACGGCACGTAATCGGCCCAGTCCAGGCGATGCCCTAATTTAGGGCGCTGCCCGTCGCGAGTATCGGTACGCCCACTCAACCCCTGGCCCAGACCCTGGATTGATAGCTTGATAGCTTATAATAAGCCGTCGCGCCCCTGGCCCAGACCTGGTTTGCAGGGATTATAGCTTGATTCAGGCATGTCGCGCCAGGGCGGGCAGGGCGGGCACTCGACCAATTGTGAGCGAAGCGAACCAAGTTCCGCCTTTGGCTGGGGGAGGAGGATTCGAACCCCCGTTAATGGATCCAGAGTCCACTGTCCTACCACTAGACGATCCCCCAGTAACAAACTTGGCAACCGGGCAACACGCGCCCCGGCAAAATTTTATCAATACTTCTTACCGGACAGCCGATGAGAAGTCAAGTCCCTACACAAGATTCATTCGAAGAACCCTGCAGCAAGCTGGAGGGTTCTTCAACCGTAAAGGAATATGCCATTTTTAGATTCGCTCGCTACGGCACTCCTTTCTAATAGACAATAAAGCCAGCATATCCTACAACCTGGGCATAATCGCCAGTGACATCCCCCGATGTAGCATACTGGACCAGCTCAACCTTGCTTGCGCCTAACACCTTGGATGCCTGGAGCACGATAGTCGTGGGAATCACCCCGCACATAGATATCGTGTGCCGGGCAACGGTCTCATAGAGCCCCCTGGGGTCCAAAGCAAGGATACGATCAATGGCCAGCTTATCTTTGGCTTTGGCCGATTCCTGAGACTCGTAATGAGTCATATCCGTGCTTGCTACAAGGAGGACTTCTTTGTCGTAATCCTGTATCCCCTGTACCAGGGCCCTGGCAAGCTCTTGACATGCATCGTAAGTCAGGTGCGCCAGAGCAATCGGTACAATACTCACTTCAGACCGCAGAAATTGAAGAAATGGCACCTGAACCTCGATGGAATGTTCCATGGCTTGTGCCTGAGGATCGTCCTTCATCTTGACCCCGGATGTCGAGACCGCCAGGATGGATTCGGCCAGGGCCTCGTTGATTGGAACCGGCCCCAGGGGCATGTCCCATATGCCGGAGGCACTTAAAGCAACCGCAGCCCCTATGCCCCGATGGTTCGGTCCCAGGATCACCATAGTGTCCGGAATGCGGATTTGAGAAAAAACGGCACCGGCTACCCCACCGGAATACACATACCCTGCATGCGGTGAGATGGCAGCCAGCACCCTTTTTGGCTCTGGTACCGGTCGGACAAACTTATTCAACTGCTCTTTCAACCGACGCTGATCACCAGGATAGAACATGTTGGCCACAGCAGGTTTGCGTGACATGCATCGCCTCCATTTTGTTGTTCGTGGTTCGACATTCGTTGCGTTGTTTTTTACACAAATAACACAAATTGATCATTTCGACAAGGCAGAATGTAACCGTTCACGGGTTCAGAGGTTCAAGGTTCAGGGTTCACCGAAAATCTGAACGTTGAGCTCTGAACCTGTGAAAGCCTACTGAAAGGTAACCCTGAACGGTGAGCCCTGAACGGTGAACCGCTACGGCAGAATGGCACCCGAGTTTGTAATATGAGAAAAAGGGTGTTAAAGGTCTTGACAAAGCTTTTTTTTGCCTATATTAGATTTTTGCGTTCTCATCCTTTGTAGTAATAACTCAAAAACACATGAAATAATAACAGGTTAGATACTACGTTTTACTGCATGAGTTTGATTTAATATGAAAATTTGTAGTCAATTCAGGAAAACAGACGGATGTTAATACATTAGGAGATGACCCATGGCCTTACCCAATCGTAAGATTTCTAAATCAAGACGTGGCAAGCGACGAACCCATCAAAAGATAACACTCATCAATCTGTCGACCTGCCGCCAGTGTAATGAGCCCAAGTTGCCACACCATGTCTGTCCGAACTGCGGCCACTACAAGGGGCGTACTGTGATCGAAACCGAAGAAGTGTAGCTGCCCCATACGAGCGCGCGGAGCTGCTTTCACGGTACTCGCTTGAGGTCCCTTTTCTCAGCTGTCCCATACGAGCGCGCGGAGCTGACCTCAGATGCCAGGAAAAACCGGAGATACACTACAAGATCTATCGGGCCTTGACCTTGAAACGAGGCAAATTGTCCTTGATACCCTGGGGCTCGTCAGGAAGCGTCTCCTGCCAAAAGAAAAGATACTGGAGCTTGATAAGAAGGGGGAGTTTCCCGAGGAGATCATCAGAGAAATGATGGGCCCTGATATTGGTCTACAACTCCTATTCATTCCCGAGGAATATGGCGGCATGGGCGGGGGCGCCAGAGACGCCTGTGCCCTCACAAGGGAGATGAGCAAGATCTGTCTGGGCGTGGCCACGGCATTCTTTGCGATTCAACTCGGCGCAGATCCCATCATGTTTGCTGGCACTGAAGAACAGAAGCAAATATGGCTGGGCAAGATTACTGAGGGTGATACCCTGGTCGCATATGCCGTGACCGAGGCCGAGGCTGGCAGCAACCTGGCAGCTCTGAAGACCAAAGCCCAACCTGTCCAGAATGACGCCGGCCAAATCACGGGATATGTTGTCAACGGGACCAAACAGTTTATCTCAAATGGCGGATATGCTGACTTTATCACCGTCTTAGCGAAAGCCCCGGAAGGACCCAGTTTTTTAATAGTCGAAAAGGGTATGGAAGGCTTCCACCAGGGAAAGGGCGAAGAAAAGCACGGGATTCGTGCATCCAACACCTCCCCCCTCACTTTTACCAACGTATTTGTCCCGGTTGAAAATCTTCTCGGTGGTCTGCCAGGCAAGGGCCTTAGACAGGCCAACATGGTCTTCGGGCACACCCGGCTCATGGTGGCAGCCATGGGCCTTGGCGCAGGAGAAGCTGCCCTGGAGATTGTAAAAGATTATGCAAAAAAACGGGTGCAGTTTGGAAGCCCCCTTTCGGAAAAGCAGGGCTATACCCACAAGCTGGTCGTGCCCCACGCAGTCCGGCTTGAGGCGGGTGCTGCCTATATGGATGAACAAGCCACCAGGCTGGATGCAGGCGAAAAGGACCTTCAGGTGGAAGGTTCCATAGCCAAATACTTTGCCACGGAGGCCGGGAACAAGGCTGCAGATGACGCCATCCAGGCCCTGGGGGGGTATGGATACATAACCGAATATGAGGTTGAAAAGATCAAGCGAGACGTAAAGATTACCTGCATTTACGAGGGCACGAGCGAGATCCAGCAAAACATCATCAGCACCTTCAGGTGGCGGGCGACCGTGAAGTCCAAAGGCGACTATTACGGGGCCATGGCACAGGAGATGGAAGCCCTTCATGAATCCGTGCCTGAGATCGGTGCCGGGACATACTCCTGGGCAGCAAATGTCTTGAACGAAACCATCATGTTGGTCCACAATCGAAGGCTTACCAGACAGCAATACGTCATGTTTTGCCTGGCAGATATGATGACCTATGTTGAGGTGGGAATCAGCATGGCAAGGAAGGCGAAGCGCCTGATCCAGGACAGATCATCCGACGCAAAAAAGATCGTAATCATGTCCAGAATCTTTGCCAGTGAGGTGGCCGAGTTGGTTGCCCGGAATGCCATCAAAATCGTTACAGGATCAGGCCTGGCTGACGAAGAGATTCCTTCGCCACTAAGGGAAAAAATTGGCTATGAGGCTCTCATGGCAGGTCACAGGGGGCTGGTCCAGGACATGGATGCACTTGCCGATATCCTGTTTGGCAGGGGATAGTATGGTATTTTGGATTTTGGATTGCGGATTTAAGAACTTAGCGGTGGAACATCGACAGAAAATTGTCGATAGTGTAGGAGCTTATGAATATGGATGCAAAACGCGTGGTTGTAATCACCGGAGGGTCAAGCGGCATAGGTCGTGCTGTCGGATTGCGCCTATCTGGTCCTGACACCAAGATATATTTTAATCACTGTGATCCTGACGATTCTAACTGTGAAGAGACGGTGGAGCTTATTAAAGCTGCAGGGGGCAGTGCATGGGGGGGGCGTGTGGATGTGGCCTCACAGTCAAATGTGCAGAACTTCTTCAAGAAGATTATAGAGGAGTCCGGCCGTATGGATGTGCTGGTAAACAACGCTGGCATTACCATAGACGGGCTTTTAGTCCGCATGAAGGAAAAGGATTGGGATCGCGTTCTAAATATCAATCTCAAGGGGGCCTTTCACTGCATACAAGCTGTGGCCAAGGTTATGATGAAACAGCGTGCAGGGCGCATCATCAATATGGCCTCGGTAGTCGGTGTGATGGGAAATGCAGGGCAGGCCAATTACGTGGCATCCAAGGCGGGCCTGATCGGCCTGACCAAGACGGCGGCAAGAGAACTGGCTTCCAGGGGAATCACGGTGAATGCGATTGCGCCGGGATTTATTGATACGGCTATGACAGCAGGCCTTCCTGAAAAGGCCAAGGAGGCCATGCTGGCCCAGATTCCCATGGGGCGCATCGGCCAGCCCGAAGACGTGGCTGAGGTGGTTGCCTTCCTTGCATCAGAAAAGGCTTCTTACATCACAGGACAGGTTATCCACGTCAATGGAGGGATGTATATGTGAAGCCATAGCAGAGCGCAGAGCGCAGAGCGCATAGCGCAAAGAGCAGGGAGCAAGGAGCAGGGATTCTTGTTCTTGGGAATTCACGCTATGCGCCATGCTCCATGCGCTTTGCGCTTTACCCTACAAGCAAACTGAGTTCAAAGCATAAGAAAGGAGGTGACAGGGCATGGCAGTTGAAGAAAAAATAAAAAAGATAGTCGCTGAAAAGCTGAGTGTTGAACCGGGTGAGGTGGTGCCGGAGGCGTCTTTTGTGGATGACCTCGGCGCAGATTCACTTGATCTGGTAGAATTAATCATGGCCATGGAAGAGGCGTTTGACATAGAGATCGCTGATGAAGAAGCAGAAAAACTCCAAACGGTTCAAGATGCCATTAACTATATAACAGAGCATTCCTGATATGAAGATTATCATCGGATCTGATCATGCGGGTTATCCAATGAAGGAGAAGGTGAAAGCCCATCTCGTGGACCAGGGCATACACACAGAAGACGTTGGGACTCACAGTGAAGAATCCGTGGATTATACCGACTTTGCGAAAAAGGTTGCCTCCAGGGTGTCAGATGGCACTATTGATCGCGGCATTTTGATCTGTGGGACAGGACTTGGCATGTCTATGGTCGCCAACCGCTTTCGCGGTGTGCGTGCCACGCTGGTCAACGATCTTTTTTCAGCCATCATGAGCAGGCGCCACAATGATTCCAATATCCTGGTCATGGGCGGCCGACTGATCGGTGATGCGCTGGCGTTGCAGTTGGTAGATACGTGGCTTGAGACCCCCTTTGAAGGGGGACGTCATCAGCGCCGTCTGGAGAAGATTGACATTGAGTAGAGAGCACGGCCGAAGATTTCCTAATCGAAAATCGAAAATCGTACATGAGCCGTCCTTCCTGGAACGAATATTTTATGGATATCGCCTCTCTGGTGGCTAAGCGCTCTACGTGCCTCCGTCGCCATGTAGGGGCCATTGCAGTATTAGACAAACGAATTCTGGCAACGGGCTATAACGGAGCGCCTACAGGACTTCCTCACTGCCTCGATATTGGCTGTCTGCGTGAGGAATTAGGGATCCCTTCCGGCGAGAGACATGAAATGTGTCGAGGCCTTCATGCCGAGCAAAACGTCATTATTCAAGCTGCCTATCATGGGGTTTCCATCAAAGGGGCCACGCTCTATTGCACGAACCTCCCCTGTTCCATCTGTTCCAAGATGCTTATCAACGCGGGCGTGCGTGAGATCATATATGCAGAAGGCTACGCGGACTCTATGGCAGAGGAAATGCTGGAGGCCGCCGGGGTGAAACTTACCCGGATGAATGAATGGATTGTCGATTGTCGATTGACGATTGATGATTGAATAAAACAATCGACAATCAACAATCCGAAGGCAATCAACAATCGACAATCGACAATCGACAATCGGATAACAGACTATGAAATGCCCATATTGCGGGGAGATGGACAACAAGGTCATCGATTCGAGGGTGACTAAGGATGGGAATGCGGTCAGGCGTCGCCGTGAATGCTTGGCCTGCAAGCACCGATTCACCACCTACGAACGGGTCGAGGGGTTACCGCTTGTTCTGATCAAGAAGGACGGGAGGCGGGAGACCTTTGATCGGACCAAAGTCCTTGTCGGGATGCAGAAGGCCTGTGAAAAGCGAAGCATTAGCATCAACACCCTCGAGCAGTTTGTGAATGAACTTGAGCGGGAACTGCAGGAAATGGGGGAAAAAGAGATTCCTACCTCAGTGGTAGGCGAACGGGTCATGACCAAACTCCATGAATTGGATGACGTGGCCTATGTCCGGTTCGCCTCGGTATACCGTGAGTTCAAAGATATCAACGACTTCATGGCCCAGCTCAAGCATTTGCTCGGTGCTCCCGGGAAAAAGTCTTAAGTGCCCAAACGACAAATCACAAATGACAAATGACAAATGACTCTCCTGGATGAAACTTACATGAAAATGGCCCTTGAGTTGGCTGAAGAGGGTCGTGGTTGGACTTCGCCTAACCCGATGGTGGGCGCAGTTATTGTTAAGGACGGCACGGTTGTGGGAAAAGGTTTTCATCAGGCGGCAGGTGGCCCCCATGCCGAGATCCACGCCCTCAATGATGCTGGGGAGAAAGCCAGAGGGGCTACGCTGTATGTGAGCTTTGAGCCATGCAACCACACAGGGCGGACGCCGCCCTGTACGCAAGCAATCCTGAAAAGTGGTATCAAACGAGTCGTAGCAGGGATGAAAGATCCCAATCCGCGGGTGACGGGCGGTGGGCTCGCTTTTTTGAAGACTCGGGGCCTGGATGTTTCGGTTGGGGTCTGTGAAGATGCCTGTCACCGTCTCAATGAGATTTTCATTAAATATGCCACGACATCACTCCCCTTTGTTATCCTGAAATGTGCGGCTACGCTCGACTGTCGCATTGCCACACGTACAGGGGATTCCAAATGGATCACTAATCCCCTTTCAAGACAATTCGTCCATGAACTGCGTCATGCCGTTGACGCGATCATGGTGGGCATAGGAACGGTTCTTAAGGACAACCCCAGGCTGACAACCCGCCTCCAAGGCCGTAAGGGATCAGACCCCATACGGATCGTGCTTGACACTCATCTATCGATACCTTTGAATGCCAGGCTGTTGCATCTTAGTTCACATTCTGATACCTTAATTGTGATCGGTACTTCGGCCCCGGCGGAAAAGAGAAGGATCCTGGAAAGACCGGGTGTGCGTTTTCTTCCCTTGAACGACGAGAGGGGCAAAATTGACCTCACAGCCCTTGTAAAAGAGCTGGGCAGGATGGGCATTACTAGCCTTATGATCGAAGGGGGAAGCCGCGTCAATGGTTCAGTCTTGAGGGTTGGGATCGTGGATAAGGTCTACATGTTTTATGCCCCCAAGATTTATGGCGGTGACGACGGCGTTCCTATCTGTGCCGGCCCCGGCGTTGACCTCATGGGGCAAAGCATCAGGCTTAAAGATATCTCCGTTCATCGATTTGAAGATGACGTGATGATCGAAGGATACCTGAGCGATCAGGAGTGAGCTAAAGTGCCTAAAGTGAGCTAAAGTTGAGGCCCGCCCGCCAGAACGTCGCGTATCTGCCAAGGGCTGGCATTGTGGGGCAGGACGAGGCGAACTCGGGCACGACTTAAAGAAACTTTTTTGTAACCGTTGGTTTTTACTTCTTTAACTTTAGGCACTTTAGTTCACTTTAGACACTTTAGGCACTTGCACTACCATACAGGGAGATAACACCCGGTGTTTACCGGCATCATAGAAGGTCTTGGAACAGTTAAATCGCTGAGCCGCGCGGTAGGTGGTCTGCGCATGGGTATTGAAGCCAATTTTCCTATTGAACGGATCAGGGTGGGTGATAGCGTTGCTGTGAGTGGGGCTTGCCTGACTGTCGTCCGTTTTCAGGAAAGTATCTTTGAAGTTGACGTCTCTCCTGAGACACTCTCAAAGACGATTTTGGGCGAAGCAAAGGTGGGAGACGGGGTGAATTTGGAGCGGCCACTGCGTCTTGGTGATCGCCTTGATGGACACATCGTGACCGGACATGTTGATGGTGTTGGCACCGTGAAGGCCAAACGCCCCCTGGCCAATGCCATGCTTTTTACGTTTGGGGTGGAAGAAGCCCTTTCCCGCTACATGGTTCAAAAGGGCTCTGTTGCTGTTGATGGCATCAGTCTTACAATAAATGAGTGCAAAAGAAGCTCTTTTGAAGTGAGTATCATCCCTCACACAGCCAAAATGACCACAATGGGCTTCAAGAAAGTGGGAGATGTAGTCAACATTGAGACAGATATGATAGGAAAATACGTTGAGCGCTTCACCCAGCACTTTGCTAACGGTTACACCAGGACAGAGAATACAATTTCGTCCATTGATGAAACCCTGCTCACAAAGACAGGATTCATGTAAGGAGAACAACATGGCGTGCTTGACCATAGAAGAAGCCACGGAACACATCAGGCAAGGCAAGATGGTCATTCTCGTTGATGACGAAGACCGGGAGAACGAGGGGGACCTCACCATTGCTGCCGAAAAGGTGACACCTGAGGCGATTAATTTTATGGCTAAATATGGCAGGGGGCTGATTTGCCTGTCTTTGACTCCGGATAAAGTAAGAGCCCTGAACTTGCCTCCCATGGCTGACGACAATACCTCACGTTTCCACACGGCCTTTACCGTGTCCATAGAGGCCCGACATGGCGTGACCACAGGCATCTCGGCCGCAGACAGGGCTACAACGATCATTGCGGCCGTAGCAGACGATGCCAAACCGTCTGATCTAGTGCGGCCTGGGCACGTATTTCCGCTTCGTGCACGAAAGGGCGGCGTTATTGTCCGGTCCGGCCAGACAGAAGGGTCGGTAGATCTGGCCCGGCTTGCAGGCTTGAGGTCGGCAGGGGTGATCTGTGAGATCATGAATGAAGATGGCACAATGGCCAGGATGCCTGACCTGAAAAAATTCTCAGAAAAGCATAATATCGGAATCTGTACCATCGCAGACCTGATCGAATACCGACTTCAAACCGAGTGCTTCGTACATCCTGTTGCCACCACAGTCATTCCGACCAGTATCGCAGGTGATTTTAAGACCACTGTCTATGAGAATGATGTGGACGAATTGCTGCATATCGCCCTGATCAGGGGGGAAATCGATTTTACCAAGCCGGTCCTGGTGCGTGTTCATTCGGAATGTCTTACCGGTGATGTGTTTGGTTCCATGCGGTGCGACTGCGGGGAACAGCTTCATGCTGCCATGAGGATGATAGAACAAGAAGGCACAGGAGTTCTTCTTTACATTCGCCAGGAAGGCCGGGGGATCGGACTTCTCAATAAGCTGAAGGCGTATGCGTTGCAGGATCAGGGCCACGACACGGTGGAGGCCAATGAGCTTCTGGGCTTCGAACCCGATTTAAGGAATTATGGCATTGGCGCTCAAATATTGGTGCATCTGGGTGTGCGCAAGATGCGCCTTATGACCAACAATCCAAAGAAGATCGTGGGACTTGAAGGTTATGGCCTGAGCGTGGTCGAACAGGTATCTATTGAGATGACGCCCAATGAGTATAACCAGGGATATCTCAGCTGCAAAAAATTGAAGATGGGGCATTTGCTGAAACTTGACTCAAAACGCTAAGAAGGGTCGTAATCGTTCACCGAGGGATTGAAAATGTAGCAAGATGATTCACCGCAGAGACGCAGAGGTCGCAGAGAGGAAGGATTTTTTTAGAAAAAAGAAAACCTCAGCGTTCTCTGCGTCTCTGCGGTGAAGTATTACGGAGGTGCCAGCATGCCAAATGTATATGAAGGAAAAATATCTGCTGAGAACAAGAGGTTCGCCCTGGTTGTTAGCCGCTTTAATGATTTCATCAGTGACAGGCTGTTGACCGGTGCCCTGGACGCCCTCCATCGTCACGGGGCCCGTGACGAGGACATTAACATCGTGAAGGTGCCTGGATCTTTTGAAATCCCTCTCATGGCAAAGAAGATGGCTGAAAAAGAAAAATATGATGCCGTTATCTGTCTGGGGGCTGTGATCCGGGGTTCCACGCCTCATTTTGAGTATATTAGTGCAGAGGTTTCCAAAGGAATCGCTTTGGTCGGGCTGGAATCCGGCATTCCGGTTATCTTTGGTGTGCTCACCGCGGATACTTTAGAACAGGCCATAGAAAGGGCTGGCACAAAGGCTGGGAATAAGGGCTGGACCGCAGCCGTGGCCGCTATGGAGATGGCCAATCTTATGGAGTCTGTGGATAAGATTTAGCGGATGGGGAATCGCCGGCGTTCAAGAGAGCTCGCCATGCAGGCTCTTTTTCAGATCGAGATGAACCAGGATCACTCAAGGGAGTCTGTTGAGTTATTTTGCAAACATTTCGGAGTCTCGAAAAATGTAAAACCTTTTTTTCTTCGACTAGTCGAAGGCGTAAAAGAATTTCAACGCGAGATCGACCCTTTGATTGAACGTTTTTCAGAAAACTGGAAGATCAGCCGTATGTCCAGGGTAGATCGCAACATTATGAGATCCGCTGTCTATGAACTTCTTTACTGCAATGATATTCCACCAAAGGTTTCCATCAACGAAGCAATAGATATCGGAAAGAAATTCGGCACCGAAGATTCCGGTGCCTTTATCAACGGCATCCTGGACAGTATCCGCATCTCCCTGGAGAAGGAAAACCGAATTCACGCAAAGAAATCCCCAGAGCAGGTTCCAACCTCACCCGTAGCGGATTGACTATTGTTTAGATTGAAGCTCCCCGCAGCAAGGTGCGGGGAATGCGCTCGCTGTATGGCTAAGTTGTTTCCTGAAAATGCTTCTCTATCTCTTCTTTCGAGGGCTGTATTGGCCAATAATCCTTCATCTTGAATTCTGATACAATCTTTTCTCCTATTTTCACTGATTCCTTTCTCGTGGAGTAAAATCCTATCCTTACCCTGTACCACTTTTCTCCCTTAAGGGTTACCTCGCTGATATATGCCCTAAGCCCTCTATTTTTCAGTCTTTCCTGAAAGTTTTTGGCCTGTGTGTAGGATTGACAAGCACTTACCTGAACCACCCATGGGTAAAGAGAGGAAGGAGGAATTTCTTCTTTCTCGGCAGGAGGAGCTAAGATGGGTTCTTCCTTGATTGCCATTTCCAATGGTTTTTCCTCAGCCGGCGGTGTAACGGTAACCTCAGGTTTTTCCTCAACCGGTTCTACAATAGTAATTTCAGGTTTTTCTTCTATCTTCTTTTTGGTGGTGAAAAGGTAAAGGCTTAAAGCGGCAGCAATCACGATGACTGCTATAATGGGAATTACTACACGAGATTTTATCACCATTTCTCAAATCCTTATTTTGAAATTATTTTAAATGACCATTTACTTTAAAGGAATAGTTGTAATAGTGCAAGTAAAATCCAA
>JAGMBW010000012.1 GCA_023129535.1 Desulfobacterales bacterium | reverse complement strand
ATCATAGAGAAACTGCCTGAGCAAACCCATAGCCTCGGAAACCGACTCACTCACGGCAAGGTGGATCTCTCCACCCTCAATCCGGGTTGATGTCACAAAGTCGTTTATCATGGTCCTGATCCGCTCAGAATGGGAACGACCCAATACCTCCGTACACTTTTTTGGAACCTGCTTCAAGTGGATGACGCCGCTACGGATGGCATCGTCCAGGTCATGATTGAGATAGGCCATAATATCAGCAAAACGCACCACGCTGCCCTCAATGGTTGCAGGCATCTCATTAGGCTCATCAGGCAGAACTGCTCCATACCCTTTGGAATGTTTCAGAATCCCGTCACGAACTTCAAAGGTCAGGTTCAGGCCTCGGCCCTGGTTTTCCAGCACATCAACAACCCTCAGGCTCTGTTCCCTGTGAGAGAAAGCTTCTGAATAGATCTCGTTTAGCACAACCTCCCCACCGTGTCCGAAGGGGGTGTGTCCCAGGTCATGTCCCAGGGCTATGGCCTCGGCCAAATCCTCATTCAGCCTTAATGCCCGGGCCATGTTGCGTGCAATCGCAGAGACCTCCAGGGTGTGTGTGAGCCGTGTGCGGTAATGGTCTCCCAGTGGAGAAAGAAAAACCTGGGTCTTGTGCTTGAGGCGTTTAAAGGCATTGGAATAGACAATGCGATCCCGGTCTCTTTGAAACTCAGTACGCATGGGACAGGGCTTTTCATGGGTTACCCTTCCCCGGGACTCACTGCTCAAACAGGCACAAGGAGAAAGATACTCCCTCTCCCATGCCTCTATTCCCTCCCGTATGGATCTTACCTTATACGATTCTTTCCTTAAGGCCTGCCACTGGGCCATACCTTGAGACTCCTCTTAAGCTAAATATACAAAGACAACAGTACATAAAGCTGAAAGCAAAAAAAACTTTTTTCTTATTGCACAACAACGAAAATCTGTAAAGACATATCTCTCCCCCAAGAGCTTATTGACTGGTTCTTGTTCAGGCACTACTTAGCGGGGCCTCAAGTAAGGATGCTTGATTCCCCAGACAAAGAATTTGACCCACGCAAAACCAAACTTCATCAACGCCACCTCGTCTGTTTCGATTTTCCTTAATACCTTTCTCTTCACCCTGTATCTTCGCAAAAATGTACTCTCAAAAACGAAATTGCGGAATCCGTCGAGGTTATACGTAGCCATAAAGGCCATCTTCCCTTTTGGTCCATAGGGCCCCTCCTGGCCCCACGGATTAGAGTGAAACAGGCCTTTTACTTCTGCCCATTTGGCGGTCATTTTATGATAAAATACCGCCCCCTGGTTCTCTGCCCAGCTTTCACTTGTCCACTCTTGCGCTTCATATTGTCCAAGGCAAAAGTCAGGGGGTTTGAAAAAATACACATCAGTTGCCTTGCCCGCCGACCCCTGAAATAGAATTCCCTGTTCCAGAGGAAAAGTACGGCAGGTATCAGGCCGATCCGGATAAACCGTGCACCCTGACTCGTTCAAGAACGGACAGGTCCTTTCCTCGTTTTCGGCCATACGGAGCAAAACATCCGGAAAGAAATTCGATTCCCGCAGCACAATGTCCACGTAGCCGTCTAAGAACTGTTCCGAGGATATGTTCAGCCGATTCTTAAGTCGAAGCACATCGTAAGGGTACAAAAACAGGTTTAGGTTTCGACAACATCTCGTAAAACATTCCAACCCCTCATGACACCGAAACGAAAAGAGTTCGCCGTCTTCAAGTTTCTTACTAAGAAGATCCTCCTGTGCTTCCCCATCAATATATTTCATTTGCTGAGTGCCTAAAGCCCGCCCTGGCGCTACGTGCTGAAATCAACCTGTTAAGCCTATAGGATGCTACGTGCCTGGATCAGCCTATTATGACTATGAGCCAGCCTGCCCTGGCGCGACGTGCTCGAACCGGCGGACAAGGTGTACAGGGTGCTGCATGCTCGAATCAGCCGACTGAGCCTATAAGCCAGGCCCGCCCTGGCGCGACTCGCTTAAATTGATCTAGTAAGCCTATAATCCCGGTCTGGGCCAGGGTCTGGGCCAGGGGTCTGGGCCAGGGTGAACTAAAGTGTCTAAAGTTAAGTCATTAAAATCCGAACTTAGTTCGCTTCGCTCACAATTGGTTGATTGGTCGAGTGGTTGATTGGTCGAGTGGTTCAAGGACTTTACGACTCGACGACTCGACTATTTAACCACTCGACTAAAGTCGTAGGAATTTCAATGGGTTGTAGAAATTGCGAGACGTTGAATTAAAGCTGTTTCCAAAAAGCGCATTTGACGATCCTATAAAATATAGCTTAATGGGAATGGGTTCAAAAGGCAAGCCTATTGGCCGGTCCTTGCCTATTTGGTACCTGAGTGATAATAAGAGATCAAAGCCTAACTCCCCTTTTGTCATTTCGAGCGTAGCGAGAAATCCTGTATGCGACAGTAGCTTATCAAGATTTCTCCCTTCGGTCGAAATGACATGGTGCAATAGAGTGTGAACGGTTACAGAAATTCGAGTACTTGCTGATATGACAAAAACCGTAGCTTTTCAGAAAAACGCCAGAAACATATTCTTTCACATACTGACTCGCTGCAACCTGAGATGCAGGCACTGCTACATAAACCCTCAGCACCACGGCAAACAAACCCTGCCTGTCGAGACCGTAAAGAAGTGGTTAAAGGCCCTGGTGCACGAGAAAAACGTCTCCAATCTCATCTTCATAGGGGGCGAGCCAACCCTGCATCCAGACCTTGATCTTTGTATCAAGGCCGCGAGAAAGATGGATTACGGTTCTATCACTGTGGACACGAACGGGTTCTTATTCAACAATATTTTGGAAAAGGTGACCCCCGAAGAAATAGACTATTTCAGCGTCGGCCTGGACGGATCATGTGAAGAGATCAACGATCTCATTCGGGGAAAAGGAAGCTACAATAAGTGTGTGGCGGGCATAGAAAAGGCACTTGCAAAGGGATTTAAGGTCAGCCTGATCTACACAGTGAGCGAATTGAATATCCGCGATTTGAAAAACATGCCGGGTTTTTTGAAGGCCATCGGCATCGATAGGTTTTTCATTCAAGTCATTGGAATCAGAGGGCGATCAGCACAGGACGAAAAACACAAACTTCAACTGACCAGAAAGGAATGGGCCGCTGTTGTGCCGAGAGTGGCAGCCCGAGCTGCCCGACTCGGCATCCACGTTACCTATCCTAAGGTGTTCCTGGACCGCTCAGAATGTTTTGAGTGTGCGGCCCTGGTTGCGGAAAACTACTTTGTTTTTCCGAACGGCAGGATTTATCAATGCCCCCTGTGCGAAGATTTCCCGCTTCATTCGTATATCTTTGAGAATAACAAGCTCACGCCAACCCCCCCGATTAATGAAAGGAACTTGTTTCAACTGTCGATTCCAGAAGGTTGTGTGATGAACAAGCTTATTCAGCCGGGGAACCTAAGTTATGATAAACAAGGAAGGCCAAGGTATAAGATTGCCTGTTGCCTGTTGAAACAAGAGCTCAAGCCTTAGGATTGCGGATTGCGGATTGCGGATTTGAAGAACACGTGATTTTTGTGTAAATCCAATCGGGGTTAGGTCAAATCCCAAATCCCAAATCCCAAATCCGAAATCGGATGGGGAGGTACTAATGTTAGACAAGCCCAAACCTTACGATATGTTAACCGATTATGTGACAGGAAACGAGGTCCCAAACATCGGGGCAGAAGAAAATCGACAGCGTGTGGAACGCTTCCTGGTAGACACAAAGGGTTACAGCAAGAATGATATTGAGGTAGACGCTGACCTCAAGTTTACCATCGGGGAGGAGGAACTTTACTCCAATGTGGACCTGGCGGTTCGCGTCCAGGGAAAAAGGTTCATGGTGCTGAAATGCGTGCCAGGTTCTCTGGTCTCAAGGCAAAGAGAAACACTTGCCGCAGCGAGGTTGCTGGACGTCTACCAAATCCCATTTTCCGTAGTCACAGACGGAAAGGATGCGGAATTGCTCGATACCGTGACCGGCGAGGTGCTTGAGGAGGGCATGGATGCTATTCCGTCCAGGGAAGAAGCCATTGAACGTATGAAAGGAATAAAGCTTCAGCCCTTTCCCCAAGAAAGGCTGGAACGGGAAAAGATCATCTTCCGTTCATACGATGAGATGAACATCAATGTTCAAAGGAAGCTAAAACGCATGGAGCCATGAGCAGGGAGCATGGAGCAGGGAGCATGGAGCAGGGGTAGAACTAAAGTGGGCCTTCTACTCTGTACGTCTTGCTCTATACGCTTTGCCCTTTGCGCCATGCGCCATGCGCTTTGCTCCCTGCGCTATGCGCTATACGCTTTGCCCTTTGCGCTCTGCGCTATACGCTTTGCGCTCTGCGCTATGCGCTCTTGGCCTCCGGCAGATCCTTGCCACAGTGTTTACACACAATGGCACGTGCCTTGATAATCTCGGCACAGAAGGGACATTCCTTGGTGTAGTTTCGCTTGTGAATCTGCTCAATGCTGGCCGCAATCTTTTCGTTAATCTGGTCATTCTCAAAGGCGTGATTTCGGATGGGCTCAATAACATCCAGCTCGCCAACTTCCCCTATCATTTTAGCCGCCCCCAACCGAACCTTCGGTAAAGTCTTTTCAGCCAAAAGTACTCTAAGGATGGCATCAGCATCCCTGGCCTCAAAATAGACTTCCAGCTTTTCCAGGCTTCTTTTCTCCGCGGCTATTCTTGCCTCTTCCCTGGCCTTGATCTCTTCATCAATGATACTGCCTCTGCCCCCTTCCCGGCTGAATACGGGCATGCACTCCATTTGCTTTGAACTCGGATCACATAGGCAACGGTAGGATGCAACGTTTGAATAGTGATCCATGATGTTCTTCCAGCCTTCAAGATAAAGAGGACAATCATCATTGAAGCATACGTAAAGATACGGCGTCCCCCACCCCAAACCATCCGAAAAGGTCATTGGCGGGCATTCCCATATCACCATCTCTTGGCCGCAATGGGGGCATACAGGTTTCTTTTCCTTAACCATCCTATTGTATACGTCTTCTCGTGTAAGAATTGCCATGTCAGACCTCCGAATATTTTTCTTGGAAAACCTCAAACAGAATATACCAATGTGCTGAAATGTCAAGCTGCATCCAGTTTTCACCCCACTCCAAAAAAGATTGACACCAGAACCTCGCATGGTAGTAGTTGCTACTTAGTGCCTGAACGAAAACCGGTGAATTTCCTTACAAGTCCCCCTTTTGTAAAGGGGGATTTAGGGGGATTTCAATCGATTGCCAAAATCCCCCCCGGCCCCCCTTTTTCAAAGGGGGGAGATTTGGAGGGTTTTCGTTCAAGCACTACTTAGGAAATTCATCGTTCATAGAAAATCGCACAGCGATTTTATAACAAGAGAGGATTCAACATGAAGAATCGAGGTGAGACATATCAGGACGGGATTGAACCGAGGAAATACACAGCAGAGAGCAGGTTCAAGTTTGCCTGCCACAAGGGGATGAAGTGCTATACCCACTGTTGCAGCGACCTCAATATCATCCTAACTCCGTATGACATCATCCGGATGAAAAATAGACTCGGGCTCACCTGTGATCAGTTCCTGGCTATATACACAAAGCCAGAGATGATGGTCAGGACTAAAGTTCCAGTGATCACTCTGAGAATGCTCGATGACGACAAGAAAAGCTGCCCCTTTGTCACTCCGGAGGGATGTGCGATATATGAAGACCGCCCTGTGACCTGTCGCTATTATCCTCTGGGCATGGCCTCCTTCAGGGAGCAGGACATCCAGCCAACAGGGGAGGATTTCTATTTTATGGTGAGGGAATCCCATTGTCTTGGCTTTCATTCAGACAGGGAGTGGACCGTGAGCGAGTGGCGAAAAGATCAAGGCGTCGAGCCGTACGACGAAATCAACAAGGGCTGGATGGAGTTCATGTTGAAAAAGAAGTCCTTTGGGTTTCAGATGGAGCTCAGCGAAGAAAGCCGGAGAATGTTCTTCATGGTGAGCTCCAACGTGGACAGGCTCAAACGCTTCATACTCGAAAGCAGCTTTCTGGATAAATACGATGTTGAAAAAGACATCCTCGAACAGATCAGGACCGATGAGGTCGCCTTGCTCAAGTTCGGCTTTGACTGGCTCCAAAGCGCCCTTTTTGGGGCGGACAGGGTGAAGTTAAGAGACCACTGACAATCACTATCATGTCCACTGTTGAGCAGATCAAGGACTTTGCCGTCAGGTGTTTTTCCAATGCCCGTGCTAGCCATGACTGGGAGCACACCCAGCGGGTGTACAACCTGTGTATGCATATTGGGCGGGTTGAGGGAGCGGATTTGGCGGTATTGGAGATTGCGGCCTACCTGCATGATGTGGGAAGGTCGTACGAAGATGAATCAAAGGGCGAGATTTGCCATGCGGAAAAAGGGGCGGAGATAGCCCGCAACTTACTGGCAAAACACTCAATTCCTGACGACCAAATGGGCAATATCATCCACTGCATTCAATCCCACAGGTTCCGTGGAGATCGCCAGCCAGAAACCCTGGAGGCGAAGGTGCTCTTTGATGCTGACAAACTGGATGCCATCGGTGCCGTGGGTATCGCCAGGACCTTCCTCTTCGCGGGCGAGGTAGGAGCCAAGCTCCACAACCCCTATATCGAGCCCGAGGATACAGAACCATACACCGAGGAAGACACGGGATATCGGGAGTATAAGCTAAAACTTTCCAGGATCAAAGAACGCATGCTTACAGCAGAAGGCCGGCGTATGGCCGAAGAACGACACGCTTTCATGAAGAGGTTCTTTCAAAGACTTACCGACGAATATGAGGGGCACAAATAGGGCTTCATCCACATATACTCCACTACTCCGTGAACGTCGCGACGGGAGCAGAGCGCGGATGCTGAAATGGCAAGGTTTGACAATACATATCACGTGCTTATTTTATGTGAAAACCGAGGTAGAAGATTATGCGTTTCGATAAATTTACCATGAGATCTCAGGAACTGATTCAAGGCTCCCAGGCCCTGGCGAGTCAGTTGGGGCATCAACAAATAGAGCCAGAACATCTCTTGAAGATCATGCTGGAACAGCCCGAGGGGATTGCCCGCTCCATTTTTCAGAAGCTGGGTGCATCATCTGAACAGGTGCTGCACGAGGTTAGGGAAGCCCTTGAAAAGAAGCCCAAGGTGAGTGGGGCTGGCGTGGGGGAGGCGTATATCTCTCCAACCACCAAAAAGGTGCTTGATAGGGCCTTTGCCGAAGCGGCCAAGCTGAAGGATGAATATGTAAGCGTAGAACACATCCTGGTGGCCATAACCGACCAGAAAGAGACAGATGCAGCCCGGATATTGGCCGGCGCTGGGGTAATCCGCGAGACGATCCTGAAGGTTCTCGTTGATATACGGGGCACCCAGCGAATCACCGATCCCAACCCGGAGGAAAAATATCAGGCCCTGGAAAAGTATGGCAGGGATCTGACCGATCTGGCGCGCCTTGGAAAGCTGGACCCGGTTATTGGCCGTGATGAAGAGATCCGCCGTGTGGTGCAGGTCCTTTCTCGACGTACCAAGAACAACCCGGTTCTCATTGGTGAGCCAGGCGTTGGAAAGACAGCTATTGTGGAGGGCCTTGCCCAGCGCATCGTCAACGGCGATGTGCCTGAGACCCTCAATAACCGGCGATTGGTTGGCCTTGATATGGGCGCCCTCGTGGCAGGTGCGAAATACCGCGGTGAATTCGAAGACCGCCTGAAGGCTGTGTTGAAAGAAGTCGAGGCAGCCGAGGGCGAAATCATTATGTTCATTGACGAGCTCCACACCATGGTTGGGGCCGGGGCTGCTGAGGGTTCTGTGGATGCGTCAAATATGCTGAAACCTGCCCTGGCCCGCGGTACTCTGCGGTGCGTAGGGGCCACGACAATAAAGGAGTATCGAAAGTACGTGGAAAAGGATGCTGCCCTGGAGCGGCGTTTCCAACCCGTGCTTGTCCAGGAGCCTACAGTGGAGGACACGATCTCCATTTTGCGAGGCTTGAAAGAAAAATACGAAGTCCATCACGGGGTGCGGATCAAGGACTCTGCCATTGTTGGTGCGGCGACCCTTTCCCACCGTTACATATCGGATCGATTCCTGCCAGACAAGGCCATCGATCTCATCGATGAATCTGCCTCCAGGCTCCGGATCGAGATCGACAGCATGCCGGCTGAAATCGACGAGGTGGAGCACAAGATTATCCAGGCTCAGATCGAACGGGAGGCCCTCAAGAAGGAGACGGACGAGGCATCAAAAGAGAGACTGGCTAAGCTTGAAAAAAAACTTGCAGCCATGAAGGAAAAAAGCGGCAAAATGAAGGTCCACTGGCAAAACGAAAAAGAGACCATCCAGTCTATTCGCAAGGCCAAGGAGGAACTGGAGCGCGTGGGCATTGAGGCACAGCAGGCCGAGCGTGAGGGGAATCTGGCCCGCGCTGCAGAGCTCCGTTACGGCGTGGCAAGCGATCTGAAGAAACGCCTCGAAGAGGCCAGGACAACACTTGCCGAATTTCAGTCAGGCGGCAAGATGCTCAAGGAAGAGGTCGATGCTGAGGATGTGGCCGAGGTGGTGTCCATGTGGACCGGTATTCCGGTCGCCAGGATGATGGAAGGAGAGAGGGAAAAGCTCGTTCAAATGGAAGAACGGCTCTCAAAACGGGTTGTAGGCCAGAACGAGCCGATTGTGGCCGTCTCCAATGCGGTGAGACGGGCACGCTCCGGTTTGCAGGATCCCAATCGTCCCATCGGTTCCTTTATCTTCATGGGACCTACAGGCGTGGGGAAAACCGAACTTGCTAAGGCCCTGGCAGAGTTTATCTTTGATGACGAGCAGGCCATGGTTCGCGTTGACATGTCTGAATACATGGAAAAGCATTCGGTTGCCCGGCTGATTGGCGCGCCTCCCGGGTACGTGGGCTATGAGGAGGGTGGCTATCTGACCGAGTCGGTCAGGCGCCGGCCGTATTCGGTGGTGCTCTTTGACGAGATCGAAAAGGCCCATCCTGAAGTCTTTAACGTGCTTTTGCAAATCCTGGATGATGGCCGCATGACCGACGGTCATGGTCGAACCGTTGATTTCAAGAACGCCATCATCATCATGACCTCAAATGTTGGTAGCAACTGGATACAGGAGTTAGGTGTGGGCGACCGGGAAGAGATGGAAAAGCGTGTCATGGAGGCCTTACGGGCCGGTTTCAAGCCGGAGTTTCTGAATCGAATCGACGACATCATCATCTTCCACAATCTTACACCCGAGCAGCTCAATTCCATCGTGGATATTCAGCTCAAAGGGGTGCAGAAGCGACTTCAAGACAAACATGTTACCCTGGACCTTTCGGATGCAGCGAAGGCGCTCTTGGCCCGTGAGGGTTATGACCCGGTGTACGGGGCCCGTCCCCTGAAGCGGGCTATCCAGAAACATATCGAAAACCCGCTGGCCATGGAGATACTCCAGGGAAACTTTGGGGAAGGAGCCAGGATCGTTGCTCACGTGAACGAAGGAAAGATTGTTTTTAAGTCGGAAGCTTGATACTGGATACTTGATACTGGATACTTGATACTGGATACTGGATACTGGATATTGGATACTTAATACTGGATACTGGATACTGGATGTCGTAGATCCGCCATAGGCGGGCTGGTTGCTCGAATTGTCTTTCAATCCGCATTCCGCAATCCGCAATCGTCTCATTCCGCATTCCGAAATCCGAAATCGTACAGGAGAAATTATGGGAAATTCGATAAGAACCGCACTTCTTTTAGGGGCACTAACCGGCTTGATCATGATTATAGGCCGTTATCTGGGCGGAACTCACGGGATGGTCATCGCATTTTTCTTTGCTATGATCATGAATTTTGGCAGCTACTGGTTCTCGGATAAGATAGTCTTAAAGATGTACAGGGCCAGACCGGTTTCTGAGGCTGAGGCCTCTGACTTGCATCGAATTGTCAGACAACTGGCCCAGCAGGCCAGCCTTCCCATGCCCAGGATTTGCATCATGCCCTCTGAATCCCCGAACGCCTTTGCCACGGGCCGCAATCCCCAGCATGCGGTGGTGGCGGTCACTCAGGGGATACTGAGGTTATTGAATGAAGACGAGCTAAAGGGTGTGCTTGCCCACGAACTGGCACACGTAAAGCACCGGGATATATTGATCGGCTCCATTGCGGCCACCCTTGCGGGTGCGATTATGATGATTGCCAGCATGGCCAGGTGGGCGGCCCTGTTTGGTGGATTTGGGAGTCGGGATGATGATGATGGCGGGGACATGATTGGCCTTATCGCCATGTCAATCTTTGCCCCCATTGCGGCCATGCTGATCCAGATGGCCATATCCCGGTCCAGGGAATATGCAGCCGATGCAGCAGGCGCATCTTTTGCGGGTAGCCCTTATGGCTTAGCCAGCGCCTTGCAAAAGATATCTTCGGCCTCGCGGCAGATACCCATGAAAGCAAACCCGTCCACAGCCCACATGTTCATCATGAACCCGCTGGCGGGCAAGAGCCTCATGAGCCTTTTCAGCACCCACCCACCGGTTGAACAACGTATCCGTAGGCTTACAGGTACGAGGTAAAGTCGCCACGGAAAGGTCGTGCGTTATCTTATGCCCACCAAAGAACGGGATATAATTCTTGACTCAATCACCGAGGGTGTCTTTACGGTGGATCGGAATTGGCGTATCACGTCTTTCAACCGTGCGGCCGAAACGATTACCGGTATCCGTCGCGATGCAGCTATAGGTCAACCCTGCAAAGACATACTAGGAGCGAATATCTGCGAAGGCAACTGTGCCCTCCGGGAGACTATCGACACCGGAAAACCGATTGTGGGGAAGGCGGCAGCCATTGTAGACAGAGATGGTAATCGTCGTCCAATCAGTATCTCCACGGCTGTTCTAAAGAATCGGCAGGGCGACATCATCGGAGGGGTGGAGACCTTTCGTGATCTCACGATGATAGAGCAGCTTCGAAAAGAGATCGAACGTGACTATCGCTTTGAGGATATCCTCAGTCGCAGCCACCGCATGCGTGAGATCTTCGATGTGCTTCCCCGGATTGCTGAGAGTGGGAGTACCGTTTTGCTCGACGGTGAAACCGGCACGGGCAAAGAACTTGTTGCCCGTGCCATTCACAACCTGAGTCCTCGCAGAAGAAAAGCCTTCGTGGCTATTAACTGCGGGTCGCTTCCGGACACGCTCTTAGAGTCGGAGCTCTTTGGTTACAAGGCGGGCGCTTTTACGGATGCGAGAAAGGACAAACCGGGCCGTATTACCATCGCTGAAGGTGGAACCCTTTTCCTTGACGAGATCGGCGATGTCTCGCCTGCCCTGCAGGTCCGTCTGTTGCGCTTTCTGGAAGACCGGGTCTACGATCCATTAGGTTCGGTCAAATCGCTCAAGGCAGATGTGCGGGTTATAGCCGCAACGAACAAGAACCTGTCAGATTTGATGGAAAGGGGCGGATTTCGGCAGGACCTCTTCTACCGAATCAATATAGTGCGAATTGAGCTTCCGCCACTCTGGCAGCGCATGGAGGACATTCCGCTTCTTGTGGACCACTTCATTGCAAGCCTGAACACCATACAAGGCAAAGAGGTGGTCGGCATCACTGATGAAGCGCTCACTTGCTTAATGTCTTACAACTATCCGGGTAATGTGCGCGAGTTGAAAAATATTATTGAGCGGGGCTTCGTACTCTGCCGTTCGGGCGAGATTGAACGAAGGCATCTCCCGGAGCCGCTATGTTTCACCGCCTGCATTAACTGCCCGAAACAGACAGAGTTCATGTCCCTCAAGCAGATGGAAGCCGCCTTCCTGATGAACGCCCTTCGGCGTAACAACTGGAACCGCTTGCAGACGGCCAGCCAGATTGGGATCCACAAGACCACACTATTCCGCAAGATCAAATCCCTGGGTCTTCAGGTGCCTCCGTCCGGGAAACAATCCTAAGTTCCCCGTCTCCGAATTTCTATGGCTTATTGAAATCATAACTTGATGTGGCAATTTATTTATGCCATTTACGTGGAGTATTGGAGTGTTGGAGTACTGGAGTAGTGAATGTCAAAAGTGGATAAAAACTATATCTTTGTTCCTATAAACCCATCACTCCATCACTCCAGTACTCCAGTCCTCCATTGCTCCAATACTCCAGTACTCCAATGCTCCAGTACTCCATTGCTCCATTACTCCAATACTCCAATTGGGGCGAAGCCCCTAAGTTCTCTCTTTACCCTTGTGCCATGGTTGCGATTATGCTACCTTTTAAGGCCATGTAAGTAGCAGGACTGCTACTATTCGCCCATTGCCTCTTTCAACACTTGAGCGGTAACCTCTTGTTTTTAAATACTTTTTGGCTCTGGGGCGTGCTATTATTGTAATGGCACGCGAGTTGCTGTTAAATAAAAAAGCCAAGAATGAAGGTAAAAAAAGAGAGGCCAAGAATGAAGGTGGCAATCCCCGCATGGGCTGGCCAGGTTTCTACTGTCTTTGACTTTGCACGGTCCCTCGTTTTGGTGGAGGTACACGGTGGTAAGGAGGCTAATCGAAGCCAAATCCCTCTTGACGAGGGCCCGTCGATATTGCGCGCAGGAGTATTGTCACGCCTTGGTGTGAAAGTCCTGATCTGCGGTGCGATTTCACGGTCCCTGGCTACAGTCGTGGCAGGATATGGAATTGAAATAATACCTTTTGTGAGCGGCATGGTAGATGAGGTGCTGGATGCCTACCTGACCGGTCGGCTGGCCGAGGCTCGGTTTCTTCTTCCAGGTTATCCTGCCAAGCCCACAACGTTTAGCAAGAGGCGCGGTGGTTTCCATTTCGGTTACCAAGAGGTAGGTAGAAGGAGCGGAATCGTTTGTGATGAAGCGGGGACTTAAACACAAGACACACTGCTATGAAAACAGGGGCGAGGAGATGAAATCCTTCGGTTCAGGGAGTACCGCACGGCCTGGTATTAGAACGAGTGGAGGTATGCGCATAAGCATGGGAAGAGGACGAGGTATGGGCGGCGGTCGGCGGGGCATGCATGGGCGTATGCGCACAGCGAAGCGATCGGTAAATGGAACAGTGCTCGCGCTCGGCACATCGCAAAAAATGCGTATCCAGGTGAGTGCGGAAGAAAAGCTCGCAACACTTAAGAGCCAGGCGAGAGCGATAGAAAATCAACTCCTGGCTATAAGAGTGCGCATCACCGAGTTGGATCAAGGTCACGCGGTCTTTCCGGTGGTCGCGGTTGTAGACCGAGACAAGTGCATTGCTTGCGGTGCCTGTCAGGAAATCTGCCCAACCGGCGCTATCTTCATTGATGAGATTGCCCAGATTGATCCCATGAAGTGTATGGGCTGTGGCCAATGCGTCGCCCAGTGTCCACAGCAGGCGATCTATTTGCAAAAAGCGTAAAAGGGAGTATCTAAGGATTTGGGAAGGGAGATTGTTCAATGGATGAGGTAAAGCTGCTTGAAGAAAGAATCGGCGGTCGTTGGACGGGGATCGTATTCCAGCGTGACAGTGCACCCAACGAGAATTTGGCCAAAAGGCCAATGCGCCTGTGTGAAGCGATAAAGGAGTCAGTAACCAGGCCTATAGTCTTGACACGACATCTCATCAACTGTCCCGGCGCACTCCGAAGCCTTGGCTGGATGACTAAGCAGGATGATAACATAGCACGCAAAATGGTCGAGACGACAGGCATCAAACCCGATATTGCGCGGAAGGTCATCACGAATACACCACGTCTCAACGGGGAAATTGCCGCTGTATTGATAGGCACAAACAAGTCTCCGGACATAGTGGTATCGTATGCTCAGCCCGAGACCGTCATGAGATTGGTTCGCAGGTGGCAGCAAGTTTATGGAACTGACCTTGATTTGGAGGCTTCGAGTGTGATGGCTGTATGCGGAAGCGTTGCAGTAAGGGCATATACGACAGGCCGAATATGCCTGTCTTTTGGCTGTCCTGACTCGCGCAAATATGGAGCAATTGGAAGGGACCGGCTTGTCATTGGCCTACCCGTGCGTTTGATAGGAGATTTGTTTTAGGATGACAAAGGGAGGTATAGCCAGCAATGAAGATAGCCGTTACATCTGTTGGAAATGAATTGATTTCCGATGTGGATCCCCGCTTTGGAAGGGCTAAATACTTCGTTATCGTGGACCCAAAAACACTGGAGTACGACGTCGTAGAAAACAAACAAAACCTAAATTCCCTTCAGGGGGCAGGTATTCAAGCAGCGAAGACCATGGTGGATCAAAAAGCCGATATATTGATTTCCGGCAACTGTGGCCCAAACGCCTTCAAGGTTTTGAATGCTGCAGGCATCAAGGTTATAACCGTCGCCAACGGCCGCGTCATAGATGCCATTATCCGGTATAAGAGTGGTCAGTTACAGACTGCGGGTGCGCCCAATGTGGACGGGGACTGGGCCTAAGCAAACAGCTTTAAGCTAACAGGCACAAGGCACAAGGCTAAAGGCTGAAGGAAAGGAACGGCAATGAGCAGATATCCTCGTTGGACGAGTAACGGATGAATGAGAGTCATGATAGATTGAGAATAAAGCCTGCAATTGGCTAAGTATATGAGAACGTGACGGATAACGGCGAACCGTGAACCATGAACGGCTACAAATCTATAAAGGTAGAGGAGAAAAGTTTTGAACGAAAGGAGGTGTTTGATATGCCAGGATTAGACGGCACAGGTCCACGGGGAGAAGGTCCGATGACCGGAGGAGCTCGCGGATTTTGTAATCCTGCTGGGGCAGCATACAGGCCCAGGTATGGTTGGGGTTACGGCTATGGCCGGGGATGGGGTTTTCGAAGAGGCTCTGGTCCTGGGTATGGCTCGGGCTGGGGTTATGGCAGAGGCTTCGGCCCGGGAGGATATTACCCTGGCTGGGGCGGAGGCTATGCGCCGGTGTATGGCCCGCCTTATCCCATGGACCCCGCCCAGGAGGCCAGTATGCTCAAGGCTGAGGCCGATTCCATGAGAAGCGCCCTGGATGAAATTAACAGACGACTTGGGGAACTGGAGAAACAATCTCAGGAGTAAAATGATTATTTGCATTGCCAGCGGAAAAGGGGGCACGGGCAAAACCACCATTGCCACCAACCTGGCTGTGTCACTCAATGGGGGGGTGCAGCTGTTGGATTGCGATGTGGAAGAACCCAATGCCCACCTCTTCATGAAGCCTGAAATCAAACACACCGAGAGGGTAACAACACCGATCCCCGAAGTCGATCTGGACAGGTGTGATTTTTGCGGAGAGTGCGCCAAGATTTGCCAGTTCGGCGCCATCACGGTCATTGGGAAAAAGGTCCTGACCTTTCCGGAACTCTGCCACAGTTGCAAGGGGTGCATGATGGTCTGCCCTCAAGAGGCCATAAGCGAAAAGGAGCGAGAGCTTGGCATATTGGAAGCAGGATTATCCGGCCCGGTGGCGTTTGTTCGTGGCCGTTTGCGCGTTGGTGAAGTCATGTCTCCGCCCGTGATTAACCGCGTCAAGGAGCACATCGATGCCGAAAAGATTGCCATTATCGATGCTCCACCCGGGACATCGTGTCCGGTCATTGCAGCGCTTAAGGGTTCCGACTTTGCCATTATGGTCACCGAACCTACGCCGTTTGGGCTAAATGACCTGAAGTTAGCGATCGGGGCCGTGCGCATTCTCGAGATTCCCCTTGGTATCATTATCAACCGTTCCGACATAGGAGACGATCGGGTTGTCCAATATGCAAAACAGGAGAACATACCCATCTTGATGGAGATCCCAGATAACCGAAAGATTGCCGAAGCGTATTCGCGGGGCATTATGATGGTGGATGTCATGCCAGAGATGAAAGATAAATTCCGGGTCATGTATGATAAGATAAGAAAATTGTTGTAACAGCTTACGAACCAACCCGAACAAGTCGGAACCAAAAAAAATTATCACGAAAGCACGAAGGTACGAAGATACGAAAAAACAAAATAACATTTCGTGTTTTCCCTCTTTCGTGTTTTCGTGATTGTCTTTATGTTTTCTGCCAGAAAAAACACGAATTTCATTATTAGGGTGGAAGTTGTTTACATGAAAGAGCTTACGATCGTAAGTGGGAAAGGGGGCACCGGAAAGACGAGTGTGGTCGCCTCTTTTGCGGTACTTGCCAGAAATAAGGTTATGGCTGATGCTGATGTGGATGCGGCTGATCTCCACTTGATACTCGCCCCTGAAGTAAAGCACGAGGAAGATTTCAAGGGAGGGCGAACCGCGCAGATAGACCCGGAAAGGTGCATTGAATGTGGGGACTGCCTGGAGCGGTGTCAGTTCAATGCGATCAGCCCGGAGTTTGTGGTGGACAGGATCGACTGTGAAGGATGCGGTGTGTGTGTCTACTTTTGTCCGGTTCAAGCCATCGACTTTCCCGAGAATATATGCGGCAAGTGGTATATTTCAGAAACGCGGTTCGGGCCTATGGTCCATGCAAGGCTGGGCATCGCAGAGGAAAACTCCGGCCTGCTGGTGAGCCTGGTCAGAAATCAGGCCAAAGTGTTGGCCGAAGAGCGAGGGCTTGATACTATTATTGTAGATGGCCCCCCTGGGATTGGATGTCCGGTCATTGCCTCCATAACTGGCACCAGTGCGGTCCTGATTGTGACCGAACCGACTTTGTCAGGGTTGCATGACCTTAAGCGGGTTGGGGCCCTGGCTGCCCATTTTAAGATACCGACGTTTGCCTGTGTCAACAAATTCGACCTGAACCAGGAAATGTCCGATCAGATCGAAGACCACTGTGCAAGAAACCACATCGAGTTGGTAGGTCGTATCCCCTATGATACGGCGGTCACCCATGCCATGGTGGCCGGAAAGAGTATTATCGAGTTTTCAGATGGCAAGGTATCTCATGCCATTAAGGGAATATGGCACAAAATCGAGCAGATTTTAAAAGACTGAAGTAACGGGTTCGTGCTTTCCCTGGCCCAGACCTGGCTTACAGGCTTAGTAGACTGATTCGAGCACGTAGCGCCAGGGCAGGCAATCTTTCGTGTTTTGCGGCTTTTCGCCTTGAGAAGAGGCGTGATTGTGTTTTATAATTTTCTGCCAGAAAAAACACGAATCTTGGAACTAAGAAAAATACCTAAATTGAGCGGTTTTTTTGAAATTTGTTGTAGGCGCAGGCTTTAGCCTGCGTTTATCAAGACCAGTCAGGTGAACGTGAAATTGTCCCAACCTACGCAACCTAAAGATTGCGACTACAAAAATTGCTCAATTTAGAAACTAAAAGGTAATAAAGAAAGGAGAAAATGAGATGGTAATGGAAGTGACGGAGCACAATTTCGACCAAGAGGTATTGAAGTCAGAACTGTCCGTTTTGGTAGATTTTTGGGCGCCCTGGTGTGGGCCATGTCACATGGTCTCGCCTGTAATTGACAATATTTCAAACGATTATACTGACAAATTCAAGTTCTGTAAAATGAATGTTGATGAAGCCCAAAAAACAGCCCTGGAATACGGCATTATGAGTATACCCACCTTGATGTTTTTTAGAAATGGGGAACAAGTTGACCAAATCATCGGGGCTGTTCCTGAAGCCACTCTCAGGCCAAAAATCGAAGCCCTTATTTAGTGCTTGACCGAAAAGCTCCTGAATCATACCTTTTCAGTCATTGCGAGGGAGGTACGACCGA
>JAGMBW010000119.1 GCA_023129535.1 Desulfobacterales bacterium | reverse complement strand
TCACCGATCATGATGATATCCGGGTCCTGCCGAAGGATATTCCTCAATATTGAGGAAAAGGTAATGCCGATTACCGGTTGGACTCCGATCTGATTGAAGTCTTCACGGACCATCTCAATAGGGTCTTCCACTGTCGTAATGTTCTTCTCGGAGCTGGCCAGGTGCGCCAGTGAAGAATAGAGTGTCGTGGACTTGCCACTTCCTGTGGGGCCTGTGACCAGGATAATACCGTTTGGCTCTTTCAAGAACTGATAATACACCATAAGGTCTCTGGAGGAAAAACCCAGATCTTCCAGATCCTGAAACAGAATAGTCGGGTCCAGTATCCTCATCACCACCTTTTCGCCAAAGGCCACGGGGATCGTGGAGACCCGTATCTCTGCATCCTGGCGTTGATGGGACAACCTGATCCTGCCGTCCTGGGGGCGGCGTTTTTCGGCAATGTCAAGCCTTGATAAGGTCTTGATGCGGGAGACAATGGCAGGGTGCACCAGTTTGGGCAGCTTGTAAATCGTGTGAAGCACGCCGTCTATCCTAAAACGGATAAGAACATGGTCCCGCTTTGGCTCAATATGAATGTCGCTTGCGCGCTGGTCCAAGGCGTAGTGAAAGAGATAGTCAAGCGCATTCTTGATGTGGGTATCGGTTGACTGGATCTCGTCTATGGATTTCAGACGTGTATATTGTTCCAGGTTTCCCAGGTCTACGGATGGTTGTGCAAGTTGGGTCTCTACGGCTACAATGGAAGACTTGAATCCAAAAAACTCGCCGATGATCTTTAGGATATCGGCCTTGGTTCCCATGGCTGGTGTCACCTCCAGGGTTGTGACACGGCGTATGTCCTCCAGCACAGCCGTATCCGTAGGATCATACATGACGACTTCGAGTTTCCCGTCGGTGATGGCAACGGGCACCACAAGGTGCTTTAACGCAAAGAGCCGCGGTATGGTCTTGGTAACAACGTCCAGGTCGAGTTCCAGGGGGTCGATTTTCCTGAATGGTATATTCAGGTGCATGGCCAAAGTGCTCATAATCCGTTGTTCATCCAGGACCCCGGCCTTTCCACCAGACAGCGGCAGTTCAAGGTAGGCCAAAATGTCGACGATGGTTACAGGGTGGTCCACCTGTGTTTGGCCCAGAGCACCATGGGCCGTGATGGTCTGGATTTGTTTCAGCCGTTGGCGCTGCTCCGGGGCCTTTGACATGACCGCCGTGCACTGGTCACTGGTAAGAAGCCCCTCTGCCGCCAGGATCTGTAAGATCTTCTTGTCTCCAATCTGCAACATATGAATACAAGTTATCGCCCTTTGGGCGGAGCTGAGTGAACTAAAGTGCCTAAAGTGAGCTAAAGTTAAAAAGCAGGTTCAAAGTCCTCAACCCTGGCCCAGACCGGGATTATTGGCTTGGTATCTCATATTTAGCGCAAGCGCCAGGGCGGGCTTTAGCTCACTTCAAACTTTGTTCACTCACTGTGACTAACTCAACAGGTCCTTGATGGCCATCAGTTCGTCCCTGAGCTGTTCAAGGGAGAAGGGTTGGCCCTCTTTGAGATACTGTTTGGCCCCGGCTATGGTAAACCTCTTTTCGTAAAGCAAGTCTTTAATTTCCAAAATGGTCTCTATGTCACGCTTCCTGTAGAGACGTTGGCCAGAGCGAGACCTGGCCGGGCTGATCCTCGGAAATTCTGTCTCCCAGTATCGCAGTACATAAGGCTCAATTCCGATTATGTCGCTTACCTCACCGATCCTGAAATACCGCTTGTCTGGTATCTCGGTCTCTGTGGGCCTCATTGATTCGCTCCTTCAGCACTCGGCTGGTCTTAAAGGTTACGACTTTCCGCGCAGGTATGGTGACGGTCTCACCTGTTTGCGGGTTCCTCCCTTTTCGAGCCTTTCTTTCACGGACGGAAAATTTCCCAAAGGCCGAAATCATGACCGGCTCTCCTTTGGCCAGGGCTGTTTTCAATAGCTCAAAGGCTGCGTCAACGATGGCCGCAGTCTCCCGCCTGGAAAAGCCTACCTTCTGGTGAATTGCCTCAACAATGGTTTTTTTATTCATGTCTCGTTATTCGATCGTGCATGGAGCATGGAGCATGGAGCATGGAGTAAAGAGCATGGAGTAAAGAGCAAAAAAACGCTATGCGCTATGCGCCTGGCGCCTGACGGATAAGACTGCTGTATCACAGCCCAATATCCAGCCAGTCATTGCGAGCGAAGCGAAGCAATCTCCTGTTGGATCCAGAGAGATTGCGGAGCCTGTTCCGAGCATAGCGAGAAATCTCGTTTGGCCTAAACTAACAGCTCCGAGTTTGCTTCGGCTGGGCCTCGCAACCGCTACGCTCCTCGCAATGACAACAGGCGTACCCACCGTGAACGGTTACAGCGTTTTTTTGCTCTTTGCGCTCTGCTCCATGCTCCATGCTCCATGCGCTTCGCGCTATGCGCTTCGCCGCGGCAGTTGGGCATTGAACTGTTTCAATACCTTTTGGGTCATGGTTTCGTGGATGCGGTTTACCTCGCTATCAGTCAGACTTCTTTCATAAGAGCGATACGTGAACCTCAATGCCAGGCTCTTCTTCCCCCTGGAGATAGGTGGGCCCTTATACACATCGAAGATCTCAACCCTTCCGATGAGTTCCTCGCCAAGGCCATCTATGTAATCTAACACGCCTTGAGCCTCTATAGCATCATCCACGATCAAGGCCACATCCCTGGTTGTGGCCGGGAACCTGGAGATCGGCCTTGCGCGCTTTTTCTCTGTCATGCAATGAACCAGCCGATCAAAGTTCAGGTCGAAGCAATAGGCCGGTTGTTTCAACTCAAAGTTTTGTAAGACTTCATGCGTTAGTTCCCCTACAGCGCCGAGAAGCTCATCGCCCGCATACACTTCAGCAGTATGGCCCAGTCTCAGATAGGGAAAACCGGGAGAGTCTAAGGGGGTATAACGCAAGCCCTTGATGTTCAACCCTGCGCACACAGAATCAACGATCCCCTTGATGTCGTAAAAATCGACCTTTTCTCCCTTGAGATGCCATGTTCTGTCATAGCGCGCCCCAGTCCAGAGGCCGGATATCATCTGCACCTCTTCAGGGAGTTCATCCCGGTCCGCCGTAGGCGGACTCAAGAAAATCTTGCCGAGTTCGAAAATTCTCAGGTCCTCGTTTCGCTGCGTGCTATTTCGATACATGGTGGCCAGAAGGCCCGGCACCAGAGAGGTTCTCATGACGGCCTGATCTTCGGTAAGAGGGTTGAGGATGGACACCATCTGCCTGCGCGGGTCGTTGTCCGGGAGCAGGAGCTTGTTACACGCATCTTTGCCGATAAAACTGTAGGTCACGATCTCGGAGAACCCACAGCCTGTAAGGATCTCCCGGAGCCGGCTCCGGCATTCAAGCTTTTTGTCCTGTGGACTTGCCACTACATGAGACAGGGGATGGGTGGTGGGTATCTGATCATAACCCCTCAGACGGGCCACTTCCTCCATCAGGTCTTCAGGGCGCTCGATGTCTACACGGAAGGTGGGGGCCACGACCCTGAGGCGATCCTTGTCCAGAGGCGCTACGTTTAGTTCCACAGATTTCAGATATGAGATCACTTCCTCCTGGTTTAAGCGGGAACCCAGGAGTCGGTTGGTTCGCTTCACACTGACCTCTATGACCCTTTCAGGGATTGGTCGAGGATAATTGTCGATAACACCCGATGCAAGCTTTCCACCTGCCGTTTCCACCATAAGCTGAGCTGCACGGTCCAGGGCTTTTGTTATCCCGTCAGGGTCCACGCCTCGCTCAAAGCGATATGAGGATTCAGTGTTCACCCCGAGCCGTTTGGCTGTCCGCCGAATGGTGATTGGATCAAAATAGGCACTCTCAATGAGCGCGCTTCTCGTATCATCTTCGATTTCGGACTCGAGGCCGCCCATGATGCCGGCCAGAGCAACCGGCCCTTTGCCGTCGCAGATCATGAGCATATCAGAATTGAGGGTGCGTTCTGCCCCATCCAGTGTCGTAAAAGCTTGCCCTTCCCGGGCCGTTCTTACAACGATACGATGCTCGGCCAGGCGGTCGAAGTCAAAGGCATGAAGGGGTTGACCCATTTCCATCAAGACAAAGTTGGTCACATCCACAACATTATTGATGGCCCGGAGGCCCACGGAGTGTAATCTTTCTTGAAGCCAGGAAGGAGATTCCCCAATCTGGACATCCAGGACCACTCTTGCGGCATATCGAGGGCAGTGATCGGGGGATTCGATGATCACGGACGTGATCTTCTCTATTGGAGTTTCACCCGGAGGGAGCTTTAGCCTGGGGTATCTTAACGACGTTTTAAGGATCGCTGCCACCTCACGGGCTATGCCGATAACGCTGAGACAATCAGAGCGATTGGGTGTGAGGTCAAATTCGATGATGGTATCTGAAAGACCAAGGGCTGCAGCGACCCCGATGCCTGGAGTGGCTGTCCCTGGAAGCAAAAGGATGCCGGAGCTATCCGTTCCCACGGCAAGCTCTGCTTCAGAGCACAGCATCCCCTCTGAAACCTGTCCCCGGATCTCTCCGACTTGAATGGTATGGCCCGAAGGGAGTTGAGCCCCGGGAAGCGCTATGGGCACAAGGTCCCCTTGTTTGATATTCGTGGCGCCGCACACAACCGGCCTTATTCCATTGCCCACATCTACCCTGCATACGGAAAGCGTGTGGGCGTTGGAATGGGGGGCTATTTCAACGATGTGCCCCACCACTACGCGGTCCAGGTAAGCATAACGGTCCACGAGGGCGTCCACCTCAAGCCCCACCATGGTCAGGGCTTCAGCAAGTTTGACCACGTCCACGTCAATCGTCACATAATCCTTAAGCCAGCTCAGACTAACTTTCATTTGTCAATAAAACAGTGCCTAAAGTGAACTAAAGTGAACTAAAACTAATGAACAAAGTTTGAAGTGAGCTAAAGTTTGAAGTGCCTAAAGTTGAGGACTTTGAACCTGCTTTTTAACTTTAGTCACTTTAGTCACTTTTAACTTTAGTCACTTTGTTTATGAACTTTAGGCGCTTTAGCTCACTTCCAATGATTAGAATTGTTCAAGAAACCTGAGATCGTTTTCGTAGAATCTTCTGATATCCTCAATACCGTACTTGAGCATGGCGATACGCTCGATGCCCATGCCAAAGGCAAAGCCGCTATAGCGCTCCGTATCATAGCCAACCATCTCAAAAACCGCCGGGTGCACCATGCCGGCCCCCAAGACCTCCAGCCAGCCTGTATGTGAGCACACCCGGCAGCCCGCACCCCTGCAGATCACACATTGGATATCGACCTCGGCACTTGGCTCTGTGAATGGGAAAAAGCTGGGGCGAAACCGCAGGCTCGTCTCCTCATCAAAGATCTGGTGCACCAAAGTAGTCAGGATGCCTTTCAGATCACCGAAGGATATGTTCTCCTGGACCATCAATCCTTCTACCTGGTAAAACATAGGGGTATGCGAGATATCGTAATCTACACGATAGGCCTTACCAGGCGCAATAATGCGCACCGGCGGGGATTGTGACTCCATGACTCGTATCTGGATAGGGGAGGTATGAGTCCTCAAGACAATGTTTTCGGAAATATAGAAGGTGTCATGCATATCACGGGCAGGATGATCCCGGGGTATATTAAGGGCCTCGAAGTTATAATAATCGAGTTCTACATCAGGGCCTTCTACGATCTCAAAACCAAGCCTTTGGAAGACTTCGCAAATAGCCTGCGTCATCTGGGTAATCGGGTGCAGCCGTCCCCTCGCAAGGGGCCGTCCAGGCAAGGTCACATCCAGGGCGACTGCCGGAATCTCTCCACGATCCGCCTCAAAGGCTTGCAGGGCCTTTTCAAAGGCCTCCTCGAGCCTTTTTCTTACCTCGTTTGCAAGCCTGCCTGTGTCGGGCCTTTCCTCCGGCGGCAAACTGGAAATCCTTCGCAAAAGCGTTGTGACAACCCCTTTGCGCCCTATGTATCGGGCTTTAAGGGTCTTGACCTCTGTCAGACCTGAAACTACCTTGATTGCGTCCAGGGCCTCCTGTTCTATCCTTTTGAGCTCTTGCTTCATGGATTTCGTTATTCGCTCGCGCATGGCGCAAGGCGCATAGCGCATAGCGCAGAGGGCATCTGTCGCTTCGCTCCGCATAGAGCATAGCGCATAGCGCATAGCATTTTTTTGTTTTATGCTCTATGCGCTATGCGCTATGCTCTATGCGCTCTGCGCTATGCGCTCTCTGCAGCAATGCCTGCCAGGTGGGAAAAAGCCTTCGGATCTGAGACAGCCAGCTCGGCCAATATCTTCCTGTCGATCTCTACACGCGCACGCTTCAATCCTTGTATCAAACGACTGTATGACATGTTGTTGAGGCGCGCTGCCGCATTGATCCGGGCGATCCACAGTCTCCTGAAATCTCGCTTCCGTGCCCTTCGATCCCTGTAAGCATACTGTAATGCCTTATCCACGGCATCCGCAGCGGTGCGGTACAGCTTGCTCCGACCGCCTCGGTAGCCCCTGGCAAGCTTTAATATCTTCTTTCGTCTTCTTCTAGCCTTAAAGCCTCTCTTGACTCGCATGAATGGTCCCCCCTGTGTCGTGAATCGTGCATAGCGCATAGCGCATAGCGTTTTCTTGCTCTATGCTCTATGCGCTCTGCGCTCTGCGTCTTCCCATCACTTGTACGGAATCAATACCTTCACCATACCCTTGTTGCTCTTGTCAATCATGCCAGATTTCCGAAGCCTCCGCTTCCTCTTGGATGTTTTCTTGGTCAGGATATGGCTCGCATTCGACCTGGAATAGACTATTTTCCCCGTTCCCGTCGTCTTAAAACGCTTTGCGGCACCTCGGTTTGTTTTCATTTTGGGCATCGTTTTTATCCTCTTTCTGTCGTGGAATCGCATAGCGCATAGGGCATAGGGCATGGAGCATAGGGCATGGAGCATAGGGCATGGAGCATGGAGCATGGAGCATGGAGCATGGAGCATGGAGCAAGAAAACGCTATGCGCTATAGGAATTAGTTACTTTGGGGCAAGAATCATCATCATGATGCGACCTTCTCTCCTGGGCGCCTGCTCTACGACGGCAAATTCTGATGTCTCTTCAGCCACGCGTTCCAAAACCGCTATCCCGAGATCAGCGTGGGCCAGCTCCCGCCCCCTGAAAATGATTGTAACCTTTACCTTATCGCGTCTATCCAGGAAGCGCTTCATGTTACGCATCTTAACCTGAAAGTCGTGCTCTCCGGTCATGGGACGTATCTTAATCTCTTTGACTTGAGAAGTTGACTGCCGCTTCCTGGCCTCTTGAAGTTTCTTGTTCTGTTCGTATTTGTATCGGCCATAATCCATGATGCGACAAACTGGCGGGCTAACGTTGGGGGACACCTCAACCAGATCCAACCCGTGGGATTCTGCTGTTTCCAAAGCCTTTATAAACGGTATCACCCCGACCTGCTTGCCGTCCGGATCTATCAACCGCACCTCCTTGGCGCGAATCCTCCGGTTTACATTGATACGTTTAGCTATATCCTTCACCTCCTTGATGGTTAGGGCGCAGAGAGCATGGCGCATAGCGCATAGCGTTTTCTTGCGCTATGCTCTCTGCGCTATGCCCTATATATTATTTATATAACAAAACGTACCGTTTACACAAGACCTTATGCCCCTTACCCCACAAAAATCGGACGTCGAGAAACCATTTGTGGCAAGGGTAAGCCCAGAAAAGGTTTCCCCTTCATCTGCGGCCCAATTTCGGCTAAAAGCTCGGGCAAGGCCATCTTTCTCTGAGCCCTGTCCCTGGTTCGCACATTGAGGCATCGTTCTGCAACCTCTTTTGCCCCCAAAACCAAAATATAGGGAATCCATTCCCTTTCTGCATCCCTTATTTTCCGGCCCATGGTGATGTCCCGATCGTCATAGTCGATTCGATATGGGACCTTTTCCAAAACCTGCTTGCAGGCACCATCGAATTTCTCAGACACCGGAATAAGGCGTAACTGAATAGGGGCCAACCAAAAGGGAAATGCTCCCTTTTGTCCTTTTTTCATCCGCATAGCCTGGGTCTCCAGTATGGCGTAGAGGACCCTGTCTATCGAACCGGAGATAGAGGCATGCAAGAGAAGGGGGTACTGTTTCTCTCCCTTTTTGTCTACGTAGGTTATATCAAATCTCTCGGTATTTTCCACATCTATCTGGACTGTTGACAGGCAGGCTGCTTTATCCAGGGCATCGATGAAATTGAATTCAAGTTTTGCGACAAAGTAAAAAAATCGTTCATCCCATAGCTCAATCAAGGCCGGGCGGCCACAACAGGAGACCAGGTCTTCAACAAAGGACCTATTTTGATCAGCGAAATCCCGCACAAACCGTATGGCAACCTCAAAATCGAGCCCAAAGCCTTCCATACATTGAATGGCCGAATCGGTCTGGCTCAGGAATTCTTCTTTCGCCTGCTCCACGTCCTTGACCAGCGTATGAAGGTCCGGCATGGTAAAGGTTCGCAAACGTTTCAGGCCAGCCAGCTCCCCGGACTGCTCCCGCCTGAAAGCGTAATGGGTTAGTTCGTAGAGCTTGGATGGCAGATGGTGGTAGGAAATCTGCATATCGTGCTGAATCAGATATTGCCCAAAACAGGCCGCAAAACGAAGAAAATATTCTTTCTCACCTGAAAGGAGCACATATTGCCGGGCCGGAAATCGTTGCAGGTAGAGGTTGAGCTTGGGGTGCTGATAATCGTACATGATAGGGGTTTCCACCTGCATCCCGCCCTGATCAACAACCAGCCCGCTCACGTAGGTCTCGGCCAGGCGCTTCATCAACTGGCCCTTTGGGTACCAGCGGAAATTTCCGGGGTCTGCTCCCGGCTCGTAATCAACCAGCTCCATACGCCGCATCAACTCAATGTGCGGAGAGGGCTGATCAGAGACACGGGTTCCGGATTTCTCATACCTGTACAACCGTTCCAGGTTAGGCCGTGTCTGAAATGAAAAATCATCCGCCGATACCTGTTCCCCATCAGAAGTCATGATAATCCATTCGGACTCCAGGGCCTTTTCTGCCTTAATGGCTTCAGACTCTACACCTTCAGCGGCCCTTTCAGCGTGCCCGGATGGCCTGATTGTCTTGGCCAACTCTGACAGGGGATGCCCTTTGCAAGCAATCTCAAAGGCCTTGTAGTAACCAAAAGGCGCCCTCAAGATTTCGAAATGGTCCTGGCTTTCAAGCCGTCTACAGATCTCATCAAGCAACTGCACGGCCACACGGGGAGAAGAAAGGCTGCTGGATAGATGGGCATACGGATAAATGACCAGACGACCAGAGCCCACCTGATCTGCAAGCGATGAAACCTCTTGGGTCACCTGGTTGACCACAGAATCAACGTCGGCCTCATCGCCCTTTTCGGCCGCCATAAAGACGACCAGGCATTCTGCAATCTTACCCTCACGGCCGGCCTTTTCAAGTTCGGCTGGCATGGCTACCGAGGTCTCGCCTGTGACACGAAACGAAAACCTGTCTGCATGGATCAAAAGAATGCGCATGTTGAGAACCCCATCAAAGAACAAAAGGCATCTGAAGTATCATCTATCCAGATGCCTTCTAATATTTTTGACTTTTTCAAATCACCATCAAGACTGACGTTGCCCAGTCCCCCTATTGACTGGTAGGCACGACGAGATTTGAACTCGTGACTTCTACCGTGTCAGGGTAGCGCTCTCCCCCTGAGCTACGTGCCTGTATCCTAAAGTGATCGGTTCAAGGTTCACGGTTCAAATGACTTTAGACAGGATTTACAAGATAAACAGGATATTTATTTGCCCCGCCGTTGGCGGGGCAAATAAATCATGTAAATCCTGTTCATCCTGTCAAAATATCTTTTTAAGGTTATGCCGTAGACGTTGAACCGCTCAGCCCAACTGCTATCAACTATCCCAGATGGTGTCAAGAAAAATAGAGGCGCTTCGTCAAGACAGATGTATTTCCTAAATCCCCTGTCACGATTCTTCTTGGAGAATATTCAGGCCCCTGTAAATATATTGAAACCCGGAAATCATGGTCATACAGACCGTAAACCAGAATAGCGGCTCTTGAACCGGAACCATCCTCGGGACCTGGTTTCCCACCAGAACTGAAAGCACACTGGCAAGCTGTGCCACGGTTGTGATTTTGCTAAGGATGGATGGCATCGGATGAAACTCGCGATCCGTCATAATAAAAAGAGCAATCCCAAACAAGATCAGAACATCCCGTGTGATAACAATGACAACCAGCCAGCTAGGAATCAGTTCCTGAATCCCCAGGGTCACAAATGCGGTTGCCAACAATAGCTTGTCGGCAGCCGGGTCCAGGTAGGCCCCCAATGTGGTCTTCTGATGAAAGAGACGGGCTATAAGCCCATCTATAGCATCGCTTACTGCAGCAATTGCAAAGACCAACAAGGCAAAACCCAACATGTGTTTGATCAAAAAAATGGCAAAAAGTGGCGTTAAAAGGATACGCAGAAGGGTCAGCGTATTGGGAACGTTTATGGGAATTGAACGGGTCATTTATCATTTATCATTTATCATTTATCAATGACCAACCATCAATGACCAATGTTCAATGATCAATGTTCAATGACCAATGACCAATGATCAATGATCATCACTTGCCGTGGGTATCAATTCAAGCTTAACCTCTTTTTCAGACACCTGAAAGATGTTCACCGCAATGTTTTCAAAACGCTGCAACATCAAATTATCGGCCAGGATCCTGGCATTTCCCATAAAATCCACATCCATTTTTGCCTCACCAGCCTTGATACTGCGCAAATACACGTTCCTGATACCCCGAACATCATTTTTCAGATGCCTTCTGAACCCGACGAAATCGGCATATTCTCTAATACCCTTTACAACAAGTTCCACCAGAACATGCTGCCTCGCGTCCTTGCGCCACTTGGCCGCGATTTGCTTCACGAGATCCCAAGCTACCACTGAAGCGGAAAGCATGAGGGCTTCCGTGCCTCCAGGTCTATCATCCGAATGTAACGCTGCCCTGGTTCCTTGGGACGAAGCAATGACCGCCCCACTGTCTGTCCTGATAGCACGTGTAAACACCGCGGCCTGAATCGACTTCATGTTCTCATCCAAGATGTTCCCACTATAGCAAGCCACCGCCTTACCCACGATAACAACATCAGCACCAAGCTCCTTGCCCAGCTTTACCGCATCGTCATCGCTCAACTCGGGCCTCATATATTCTGGTCCGAGCTGAATATCCCGGCCCAGCGCTGCCCGGTCCACAATGACAAAACCCTTGTCACCCATGTACTCTGAAAACACATTTTCGGTGAGCGACACATGGGTGCCAAGGGGACTCTGTCCCCACCAGTATTGAGGTGAAGGCTCGCCAATATCCTGCTCGGACAAAAGGAACATGATCGTCGGGATCTCTTTATGAATCGCCAGGATACCAACGCTTTGAAGCTTATCTCGAATCGTACTCATAGATACGGTTGCTCGCACTACCACACGATAATATCGGCCAGACTTTGACTCAGTCAGGACCCTGTAATGATGAATGAACACCTCGGTCTGATCATACACCCGATCACTCAAGAGCTGAAAGTTTTCCACTGCCGATGCCGAGGAAATCAGAAGAGCCACTCCCTCTTCAACCACGCCTTGCAGGGCGTCTGCTATTGCCTCATCCCTGGCCCTGGCCACATCATCACGATAAATCGTGCCCCTACCAATAATATCTATGGTCCTGCTTTGAAAATCCCCGCAGCTTGCCCTCCGGGGCATAGGCCCCACACTCCACACCAGGCAGAATAAAACCAAAACAACATATTTTCTGAAGCTTGTCATCCGTTATTCCATGGGGCATAGAGCATAGCGCATGTGTCGCTTCGCTCCGCATAGAGCATAGCGCATGGCGTTTTCTTCCTCTTTGCTCTCTGCTCTATGCGCTCTGCGCTATGCGTTTTGCGCTCACCGATTAGTGGTGCCAGGCGCTGCTCTCTGTATTTTCTGGATCAGTTTCCGTGCTTCGTTTGCCTCAACCACATAGGTATTGTTGATCTCCAAGACCTTCTCGAAAAGCTGGCTCGCCTTATCAAAGTTCAAGGCCGCTTTGTAGGCCTCTCCCATATAGTAATGAGCGCCAGAGAACTCAGGTGAAACGGAGATGACCCTATCATAGGTCCCTTCGGCCCTCTCAAGCCAATCCTTACAAGCAGACTCCCTCCCTAACAAATAAATTCGTATCAGACCCACATTGGCATCGACCTCTTCACCCTTGGTCTTGGCCATAGCAATGGCCTTTTTCATATCCTCGATTCCCTGTTTGAAATCGCCCCTGTTTCCAAACACTAACCCAGAGCCAACGTATGCCCGTGAAAACTTCGGGTCAAGCCCCTTGGCCAGTTCAAATTCACGCATGGCGTCATCGTATTTGCCCAACCTGAGCAGCTTCATACCGCTCTGCACGTGATGTTTAGGAGTATCCAGGACACTTTCTGAAAGGTGAATCTTAGGGGCACATCCCTGGAGGGAAAAGATGGGGCTCAGCCAAACCCCAAGCAAAACCAGGACGACCATCTTGTGCCTGTTTTTCATAATCATACCTCGTTATTCGATGGCGCATGGCGCAGCATAGCGCAAAGGGCATAGCGCATAGCGTTTTTTTGCTCTTTGCTTTTTGCTTTTTGCTCTCTGCTCTATGCGCTCTGCGATCACCAATTAGTCCAAAACAATCATGACGCGACACTTTTTCAAACACGAGAGATTCTCAGAAGCACTTCGAATCTCGGCTGCATCAGCGTTGCTAATGACGAAATCGGATCGACCCGGCCCTTCGGTCCTCAGACCTTTGACGGTCAGAGGCCGATCTGTCACTCTTAAATTGTTTTGGGATGCAGTCAGGTCCTTGGAATACCCGGCCATGCCGTGCTGGACGGCAAATTCTCGGCTCACGTAAGCCGAACCGTAAACTTCCTGCCCAGTCTCATCAAAGATTTTGAGGGACATAGCCGGGCGGGCGCCTAAATCGCGAGCATCCAACACCAATCCAGTGTAGACGGTCGATGCGGGCGTTGGGGTTGCGGGCTCCGCTGAGGGGGGCAGGGATGCAGGTGTAGGAAGGGCCGGAGGAATCGTTTTGATCTCCGGCACCTGCTTGATGTCCTTGGGAAGTATGAGTTGGGCAAACCCTCCACGAAGGCTCATGGCCAGGGTCACCTCCACTGTGCCATCTGAAAGATATTCCCTCTTGACGGTCTGAGCCGCTTTGACCATGCCGTTTACCTGTGACTGGATCACGTCATTCTCAACCATGAAGTCTTTCACCCGAGTCACCGAGCCGATCCTAACGCCCTTGCTTACCTCAAGGAGATTGTGATAAGCGTCCAGTTGAGCCGCCCTGAGCGCCATGGGGCGGGCCTGGGGCTTCCCATAGTAATTTTCAGGCGGTGATCCAACACCACTGGCCGTAACGATCCCCAGGGACCAGTTGATGCTCCCATGGGTGCCAATCGTCTCCACAAGCTCGTGCCATTCTGCCACAAAGCCTTGTGTTGCCGCAAAGACGAGCATAACTGGAACAGCAGCAATAACGACCAGTTTTCTTAGTTTCACAATACCCTCCTGTAGTTATCATTTATCATTTATCCGTTTGGCCGGTTGAGCCGGTGGGAGTGGAGTAATGGAGTGTCGGAGTAATGGAGAAATGGATAACCAAATGCGCAAAAACCTCCGGGATTTCATCTCCTTTCCCAACACTCCAGCACTCCAATACTCCAACACTCCGTAAACGGTTACGATTGTCCTTATATACCCGGCTAATAGGATTTATCAATTATAAAATCTATGGGGTGGTGTCCTAAGAAGTAGGCAGTAAGGAGTAAGCAATCCTCGTGCTCATCGCTCCCTGCTCCCTGCTCCCTGCTCCCTGCTCCCTGCTCCCTGCTCCCTGCTCCCTGTTGCTTCGGGCTCCTTAGAATTGCGCCGAACCAACCAGTAAAGTCGGTTGATGGCCTGGACATAAGCCCTGGCGCTGGCCTTGAGGATGTCTGTGCTGGACCCTCGACCCGTAGCACGAAAACCCTGTCGAGATACCCGCAAAGTAGAAATGCCCATGGCCTCCTTCGTCTCGGTCACAGCCTTGACCTGAAAGTCCTCAAGTCTGTGATAAGCGCCCACAATTTTGTCAATCGCCTTAAAGATAGCCTCGATAGGCCCATCACCCTGAGCACTCGACTCCAGAATGACTCCCTCCCGTGCCAGTCTCACCCGGGCCTCAGGAGCCTCTCCATTGCCCGTGGTCACTTTGTACGACTCAAGGCTGTATAGTTCGGCGGCATCCAAATAGGCAAAGATCACGTCTTCGACTATGACAGCAAGGTCTTCATCATAGACCCGCTTTTTCTTGTCGGCAACAGAAAGGAACTGATTGTAAACCGCCTCAAATTCTTTTTCCTGGAGATCATAGCCCATCTCCGAGATCTTGTGTCTAAGGGCATGTCTGCCCGATCTTGCTGTAAGGACCATGGTATGTTCGGTGATCCCCACCTCTTCGGGGCGTATAACTTCGTACGTGGCACGGTCTTTGAGGATTCCATCCTGGTGTATGCCGGCAGAATGGGAAAAGGCATTTGCCCCTACAATAGCCTTGTTGGCCTGAACTGACATCCCCATTAGCCGACTAACCAACTTGCTGGTCCTCATGATCTCCCGGGTATTCACCGTAGTGGAGAATTTGAAATAGTCCTTGCGGGTCTTGAGGGCCATGACAATCTCCTCTAAGGAAGCGTTCCCCGCCCTTTCTCCAAGGCCGTTCATCGTACACTCCACCTGCCTTGCTCCGTTTTCTATGGCAATTAGGGTGTTAGCCGTAGCAAGCCCAAGATCATTGTGGCAATGGACACTAAGCACGATTTTGTCGATGTTTGAAACCCTTTCCTTTAGATGAGCAATGAGCCATCCAAACTGCTGGGGAACCGCATAGCCAACCGTATCCGGAATATTGACGACCGTAGCACCAGCGGAAATCACCTGCTCTACGATTTGAACCAGATAATCGGGGTCTGTGCGTGAGGCGTCCTCAGTGGAATACTCCACATCAGGGCAAAGGGATTTTGCGAACTTTAAAGCCTCAAGCCCCCTCTCCAATGCCTTTTGCCGATCAAGCCCAAATTTTTTCTGGATGTGAATATCCGAGCTCCCCAGAAACACGTGGATTCGCGGCCTTTCCGCCTTCTTTATGGCACCCCAGGCCGCTTCAATGTCTTTGCGCACCGCACGGGCAAGCGCCACAATGGTAGGGCCTTTGACTCTTTCAGCAATCCCTTTCACAGCCTCAAAATCCCCTGGAGATGAGATCGGAAACCCGGCCTCAATGGCGTCTACGTGCAAGCGCGCAAGCTGCAAACCGATCTCCAGCTTTTCTCTTGGGTTGAGGCATGCACCTGGAATCTGTTCCCCATCCCTTAACGTCGTGTCAAAAATGAAGACTTTTTCCATTTGGTCCTCCCCTCATAAAATCGCTCCGCGATTTTATATAAAAAAAGCCGCAGGTGTTGCTGCCTGCGGCCCATGATCATCTGGATTGTGCGTTGACTACCGCAAGCAGACCCCTCCCTTAAGAAGTCCAAGAAGAAACAAAAGCACCACCGATAACAAACGCATAAATTCTTCCATTCTCACATCAGATATTTTATGCAATTTAGATCATAATATTTGTCGGATGTCAATACATTATATTCATTTAAATTGGTGTATCGGCATTTCTTCTTAAATCAACCATTAGTCGTTTTTACTCATCATTAAGGCAGTGCTTTGCGTGGCGGAGAGCGGGTTGGTCAAGATGTATACCCTGGAAACGAATATTGTTGCTTTTTTGTGGTCTTTCGGTTTATAAGAACTATATGATAATATATGTTTTTGTCGTAGATCTTTTTAACAGGCACGTACTTCAGGGTGTTGAGACGTAAATTGTCACAAAATATGACACCTGACGAGGAAGAAGCAAAATAAGGAAAATGTAGCGATGTCGAATCTTGTCGAAACAAGATGTGAACCCAGAACTAAAGAAGATCAGTATTACAGCGTGGAATTTGAAGTGCCTAGTGCTACCTTCGCATATCAATTCAGGATATGGAATTTATCGTCAAAGGGCATATGTGTCGTGGTCAAAGACGATTCTGATTTGCTGAAGCATCTGAAGGTCGGTGACGTATTGAATATGAAGTACTACCCGACCGATTCACCAAGTCAGATACACCTAAGAACAGAAATTAAGCATATCACCAAAGAGGAACAAGGACGATTCAAAGGTCATACTCTAGTTGGCTTGTTAATCCTGGAAAAACAGACCTCTGATCAGTAAGAAGCGCCTACCCCTACGAGCTACATCTTCCGGACCATCACATAATCGGCCAGCTGCTCCAGGAGGGTTCGCTGCTTTGAGACACTAAATATGTGAAGACATTTCTTTGCTTGTTCGATATGCTCCTGGGCACGATCTCTGGTGTATTGGATACCGCCGTATTTGTTGATCAGCCCCAACACGGTCTGAAAATCCGACCTCGAAATACCTATAGCTTGAATGATGGTTTCCAGACGCCTGCGGTCTTCTATGCTGGCACAATTTAGCGCATAGATCACAGGCAGCGTCAGCTTCCCTTCCCTTAAATCCGCTCCTATGGCCTTTCCCAGCACCGTGGCATCCGCCGTATAATCGAGAAGATCATCAGCCATCTGGAAGGCAATCCCCACGTGATATCCATAGTCAGCCAATGACTGCACCTCTTCCTCTGGTGCCTCTGCAAGCAAAGCCCCTATTTGACATGCCGCTTGAATCAGGCAGGCCGTCTTGCGACTGATCACCTCAATATAAGCTGTTTCGTCAAGAGCAAGATCTCCACGGTGCAACAGTTGGTGTATCTCTCCTTCGGACATTTGAGCTGTTGTATGGGCAAGGATATCTATGATAGGAACAGAATCTGTTTCTGCTGCGATGGCAATGGAGCGGGCCAGCAGAAAGTCTCCGACCAAAACAGTGGCCGGATTTCCCCAAATCGAATGGGCCGCTGGGTTGCCCCGTCGGACATCGGCGCCGTCAACCAGGTCGTCGTGAAGCAGGGTGGCAGCATGAAGGTACTCAAACACGACCGACATGGTCTTGTCATAGTCACCGTTGTACCCGCAAAGCCGTGCTGAAAGCACCATCAGAAGTGGGCGTATCCTTTTGCCGCCGCTGAACAGAATGTATTTGGCCACATGGGAGACCAGGGGAAGATAAGGTTTAAGGTTCTCGGTAAGAGCAGCCTCAATTTCAACCAGGTCTTGCCGGACCGATTCCAAGATCTGTTCCTTAAGACCCTTCATACGCAAGTACAGTTAGTGCCTAAAGTGAGCTAAAGCCCGCCCTGGTGCTTCGGCTTATTATAAGCTACCAAGCCAGTGATCCAGGTCTGGGCCAGGGTGAACTAAAGTGCCTAAAGTTGTTAACCAGACAGCCCGTAACAGTGGCATTGAGCCGAACATCCTGAATCGTGTAATCGGATAACGGATAACGAATAACGAATAACCAGTCACCCCTTCAAGTTTTTCAACTCGGCCGTTATGGCTGGAACCGCCCTGAAAAGGTCCTCCACGACACCGTAATCAGCTTTTTTGAAGATGGGCGCATCTGGATCCTTGTTGATGGCTACAATATATTTAGAGGATCCCATGCCGGCTAAGTGCTGAATAGCCCCGGAGATCCCGCAAGCAATGTAAAGATTTGGAGAGACGACTTTTCCGGTCTGTCCCACCTGATCAGAATGGGGGCGCCAGCCTTCATCTACGGCTGACCTCGACGCCCCCACCGTACCACCCAAAACCCCGGCCAGTTCTTCAAGGACGCTAAAGTCAGGACCTGCCATACCGCGTCCACCTGACACGATAACATCGGCCTCCGTCAGATCTACCCTGGAGGCAGTCTCCAGCTTCTTATCCACAACCCGTGTCTTGACAACACCTGTATTTATTGAAATGCTTTCCCAATTCCCTGCCTCTGCCACCTCCACAATCTCCATAACATTAGGACGTATGGCTGCCACCTGCGGTGTCCCTTCGAGCGCTACCTCGGCAAGAAGCTTGCCCCCGTATACAGGTCTTGTGGCAATGATCTTTTCCCCATCAAGTTTTAAGACAATGCAATCCATGGCAAGACCAACCTCCAGACGCGTTGCCAGCCGCCCGGACAGGTCTTTGCCCTGAGTTGAAGCCCCCAATAGGAACATCCTGGGATCGTTATCCTTTACAATATCGAAAAGCACATTCGTGTAAGCGTCCGTGGTATAGTCAGCTAAAACCGGATCATCACCCACAAGGATCTTGTCTGCCCCATATTTTCGCAGCTCTCCAGCAATCCCGGCAACACCAGAGCCGAGGACGACTGCAGTGACTGTTTCGCCAAGCGTGTCGGCCAGTCGCCTCCCTTCACTCACAGCCTCGTAGGCGATCTTACGAAAACTCCCATCAACCTGTTCAGCAAATACTAAAACGCCCTGTGCCATGTTGGTCTCTCCTTTTTTCCCTTACGCCTTGCGCCCTAAGCCTTACGCCAACTGCTTCTAACACATCACTCCATTACTCCATTACTCCATTACTCCAATACTCCAGTTTAAATAACCTTTGCCTCTTCTCTGAGCAATCGTACAAGTTCAGCCGCCTTGGCCTCTGCGGTTTCTCCCTCAATGATCCTCCCAGGTGACCTTTCGGGTGGAAACGAAAGGGCCACCACCCTACACTTGGCGCCAGAGACCCCTACTTCACTCGGATCTATCCCAAGATCGGCCAGAGTCTTTCTGACCAAGGGCTTCTTTTTCGCCTTCATGATGCCAGGAAGGGAGGCATATCGGGGTTCATTGATTCCTCTCTGGGTGGTAAATAGGGCGGGCAGGTCAGTCTCGACAACCACAGTCCCTCCCTCGACGGTGCGCTCACACCTGATCTTGCCGTCAGTAATTTCCTCCCTAATAATCATGGAAGCCTGGGGAATCCCAAGCAATTCCGCAACAGCAGCCGGAACCTGATAGCCGTCGTCATCCACAGCCCGCTGACCTGCTATGATGAGATCGTATCCGGTCTCTCTCAAGGCAGCAGTTACCACCTTGGCTGTGCCGAGTGCGTCACTGCCCTGGATTGCCGGATCGTCGACCAACACCCCTTCATCCGCACCCATGGCGAGGGCAGTACGGATAGACTCCACAGCCCGCTCTGGTCCCGTGCTAAGAATTGTCACCTTGCCGCCATGCTTTTCTTTGATTCTAAGGGCCTCTTCGACAGCAAGCTCGTCATACGGGTTTATGACCCACTTGACATCTTCTGTCCTGATAGAGGTTTTGTCGTCGGCAATTTGGATCAAAGTCTCTGTATCAGGCACCTGCTTGAGTAAGACGACAATATCCACCTTACAACTCCTTTCTGGTGTATCGTTATTCGTTATTGGAAAATCGTTATTCTCCTTAACGAAAGATTGTGCCCTCCGAGCCGGGAATCTGACGGCTTCAAAACGCGGACTTTGTGTCTTGTGAAATCACGTAACACAAAAAATAAAGGAAAGTCAAGGTCTTCGGCGGGGATCTGCCCCAACGTTGAACTTAGCTGCGTTTGGCTCCGCAACTGGTCGAGTAGTCAAGTCGTCGAGTCGTCAAGCACCTGACCATTTTTCCACTCGACCACTCGACCCCTGGCCCAGACCTGGATTATGGGCTTCATATACTGTAAATCGTCATAAGCGCCAGGGCAGGCACTCGACTAAAGTCGTAGGAATTTTCCGCCATAGGCGGATAGAAAATCCGAGACGTTTAATTACGTTCGCTCGTCCAGACACTTCATAATCCACCGAGACAGCACCCTGCCATCCTCGTATTGAACCACACCCTTCAGGTTTCTTAATGGAATCTCTGCCCTGGCCATGCCCTTATGTCCCCCTGCCGAGCCCAGTTCCCCAAAAATTTCGCCCAACAGCTTTCCAGCATCTTTCCGAATCCCGTCATTTCTCACAATAATGATCACCTGGCCCCGATAGGTGCCGGACACGACAGCCCAGGAAATATCGTGGATTTTCATGAAAAAGTCTGCAATGGACACGCAAATGTCAGGGTTTGTCACAGGCCCCAGATGGACATAGATGCGTTGCTTTCGCACACGCATCCCTTCTAACGCCTTGCGATAGTATTTCAGAGAATCCAGGGTGATTTCCGCCTGTTCGATTCTTCTTGCCATGTGCACGTTTGCATAACGAAAGAGAAATTGAAAGGCATTCACGTCTTCTGTGACGGCCTTTTGTTCAAAGTTGCTCGTGTCCGTCTTGATGCCGTAAAACAGCCCGGTGGCAAGCCTCACAGACGGCTTGATCCTGGCGGCCCGCAGATACTGGCACATGATGGTGGAGGTGGCCCCGTATTCCGGTCGGATGTCCACAAAAGGCGCTTTTGCTCCGGTAGCAGGATGGTGGTCAATGACGACATCAAAGTTGATCGCTTCAAAACCGTCATGGTGGCACGGCTGGGAGTCGAGGATGGCAAAGCGCGTAAACTCGCCTGGATCAACCTTGTGGATCGGAAGGAGGTCCAGCTTGAGCAGTCGGATCATGGCCAGATTGTCAGGCCGCCTGATGGCATTAACATGGGCGATCCTGGTAGCAGACACCTGTCGCCACAAAAGGCGCTTCAAAGCCATAGCACTGGCCATGGCATCCGGGTCGGCGTTGATCACGATCAACAGACGATCTTCACGAGAAAACAAACCAACCAGACGCCGTAGTTTTTCTGCTGTAGAAGTTCCCATGGGAAATATGGTGTAACGTCAACGACAACCGTGTGCGGGTTGCACTGCTCCTGTCAAGAACCCATCTATCTTTTTCCGCATACCATCAATCTCTGACGGCTCCATCCACTCGATCTCAGGATCCGCCCTGAACCATGTGAGTTGTCGCTTGGCATAGCGGCGGGTATCCCGCTTGAAAAGTCGCACAGTTTCATCCCATATGACATTTCCCGCCAGATACTGTGTCATGTGGCGGTAGCCGATGCATCGCATGGACTTGAGGTCCGGGCCGTATCCCTGATCCAGCAACCCTTTTACTTCTCCCAGAAATCCCGAGGCGAGCATCCGCTCAACCCGCTCATTTATACAATTATACAGCATCTCACGATCCATGAAAAGGCCGATCTTCAAAGTCCGGTACGGATTGTCCGAAAAACCATGGGCCTTCTGAAGGTCGGAGATGGGTTGCCCTGTAACCTGATGCACCTCAAGGGCGCGCATGATCCGGTAAGTGTCGTTGGGGTGGATTCTTGCGGCGGCCGCAGGATCGACCTTTTGCAGGCGCTGATACAGGACATCGAGCCCAGAGTTTCGGGCTTCCTTTTTTAGTCTTTCTCGCACCTGCTTATCTTCACCCCCACGCCTCCGCGGCGTAGGCACCAACGGGCCGGAGGCCACCTCCACCCCCGTACTCGATACGGGGGTGGGGGTGTTAACTTGTTCTTGCCCCGGAAAAAGTCCTTTTGTGAGAACTTTCATGTAAAGGCCTGTGCCGCCTACCACAAAGACAGGGCGGCCTTTTTCATGGAGATCGGAGAGCACCGCCTCTGCCATGGTCTTAAACCGGGCCGCACTGAAGGGTTCGTCCGGGTCCACCACATCGATGAGGTGATGGGGCACGCGGGCCCTTTGTTCTTCACTCGGCTTTGCCGTGCCAATGTCCATGTACCTGTATACCTGCATGGCATCAGCACTGACGATCTCACCCCCCAGGGGTTCAGCCAGGGCAATGGCCACCTCGGTTTTCCCAACACAGGTGGGCCCTGCGATAATGATCAGGGATGGTTTTTTGCACATTTCAACGTAACGATACCAGACCCATTGATTTTTTGAAGACTGTAATCCATAAAGCACAAAAAGACCCCGGAGGGCTTGCCCACCCGGGGTCTTTTTGTGAGTGCTTGTTTTGTCAGATTAGAAGGTCACCTTTAATTCGTGGAAGAAGGAGTACCTGCTGTCGTCACTGCCGCCAGGTACATCCTTCCACAGGTCTCCGGGCAACAGATAACCAAAGGTGGCCTTGTAGGTCAGGTTGTCCATGAGCTTGACCTTGACTCCAAGATCGTACTCCCAGCCAACGTGATTGTCTGAGCCCGACACCGTCTCACCAGGTTCAGAATAACCAATCGTAGCCTTCAGGGCCACGTTCTCCATTGGTGCAAATGCCGCTGTGACATAAATAACCTGGTAGCCTACAGCTTTCAAGTCATGAGAGATTCCTGGCCCTCCATAATGATCTGTGTTGAAGTTGCCAGGTTCCCTCAGGGGCTCGCCAATTGTATCATTGAAAAGAATCAAGAGAGGCTTCCACGGATTGTGCCTCAAATATCCGTTGGCTTCATAGGAGCCGCCAAGCTCGACATCCACAGCCATGGCCGGTATCGCTGCGAGCATGCTTGCCAATATGGCCACTGTTATAAGTGTTAATTTCTTTATGTCATTTCCTCCTGCTCGCACTTCTGAGACATGGTCCTTTTTGTTTAGAATATTACATGGCTATCATTCATTTGTCAAGGGCTTTCTTTAGCGTTACCTGTACGTTATCTCCCCAATCGGGACCATCGAAGGAACATGGAGGGATCCATCGTTAACACGAAGGTCTCCCTTTCCTGGAGGGAGGGCAAAATCAGTGCTTTACAATCTGTAAAAGATATTAACACCCATCGCCCTTGTACCACGCGCAGAAGCTCCCCGTGATTCTATCATCTTAAATGTTATTAACTACTTGAGCCAATTGCGGTTCCTTACTTAGCTTGGCACAGGCGTTGCAATTTCTTGCCGTCAAACCCATCACTCCAGTACTCCATCGCTCCATTACTCCAGTTCATAAGGAAAGGAGGAATAGCTGTATGAAGAAAGGATTTAGAGTGGTTCTTTGGTATACGTTCTTCTTTTACTGACCACGGAATGAACCCCCCTCACCCAAACCCTCTCCCCGTGGGGGAGAGGGCAGGGTGAGGGGACGCGCCTGGAGTTATGGAAAAGTTGCGATAGATTTTCTTAAATAAGGAGGTAATAGATGAAGAAACGAATTTTGATTCTTGTTGCCCTTGCACTGGTTGCTGTATGGCATGTCCCGGCCATAGCGCAAACTGGTCAGGAGCGACTAAATGCGCTTGAGAACAAGATCAACTCCCTCCAGAAAGAGCTTCAGCAGTTGAAGGATAGTCTTGCAACTCAAGCCGCCGAAGAAAAAATAGTAGAGAAAAAGAAGGCGACTCCAGCTCTTGCTTTCTGGAAAAACGATTTTTTTCTTTCGACTCCCGATGAAAATTTCTGGATGAAGATTCGAGGCAACCTCCACATGGACACAAAATTCTATGGTGGAAATAGTAACAACCCGACCGAGTTCGACATCCGTCGTGCCCGGATGGATTTTCAGGGGATGTGGTACAAATACATCTATTTCCGCGTCCAGGCAGAATTTGCTGATTCACCTTACATCCGCAATGCCTGGGCCGACTATAAATTCAAGGACTGGTTGCACCTTCGTGCAGGCCAGATGAAGCCGCCATTCAGCACCTCATGGTGGACCCTTGATAACCGTGTTAACTTCCTTGAACGTGGAGCGAGCACACCCATGTATCCCTACTTTGACCGGGGCTGGTGGATCTGGGGTGATCTCTTTGATAAGAGCCTGACCTGGAATTTATCCGCATTTACTGGAGCCGGCATGGACCTTGATTCTAAGAAAGGGGATATTGACGACCATAAGGACTACATTGCCCGGTTGTTTTACAGCCCTTTCAAGAATAAGGAGGGCTCGGTTCTCGAAGGGCTTCATCTATGCCTTGAGGGAAGTCTTGGCAAACAATCAGTTCCGACCAAGAGATTTGAGAAAGGAGCTTATGCCAAAGCTGCTGTGAGAGATGACAATTTCTGGACGTGGGAAACTGAAAAAGACGAGACAAGAAACGCCCTTGGCATCCTTCAAGGGGATGGTAGCTCTGGCAGAATCGGGAGTAGAGACCGCTGGGGGGTTGAGCTCCACTACATTGCCGGGCCGTTCAGTTTAAGTTCTGAGTATCTTGTGACTGAGTACGATGACATAGACGTGTTTGCTTCAGACGGCACGAAAGTCATCAGTGATGACGGCGGGATTACCTCCTGGAGCACCTGGGTCAGTTACTTTCTGACCGGTGAGCAGAAAGGGGTGAGCAACTTTGGATGGAAGCAGCCCAAGCCCAAAACAAAGTTTGATCCTGTCCATTTAAAGGGGACAGGGGCATGGGAGGTCCTGGCCCGTTATACCAGCACCAAGACCAGTGAATCGTTGTTTGACACGAATATTTATTTAGGCAACGATTATAAAATCCTCGAAGGTGCAAGCAGAGTGGATGAATATACGCTGGGGCTTTCGTGGACCTGGAATCCCATGGTACGCTGGCAGCTCAACTATGTCCATCTGGATGGACATGGCATCGAGTCTGGATCGGCCAACGAAATGGAGGGCGAAAATCGAATTGACAATGAGGACATGGTTGGACTTCGTATGATCTTCAAGTTCTAATATTCTTACCCAGATCTCCTTCTCCCTCCAGCTCTTGGAGGGAGAGGGTCTCACCTTTCTTTTCTACTTCCCTTACTGCAACACTTGAACATTAGCTGTATGTGAAATCTATTGAACTAATGCCCTATTTATCAAAGAGAAAAATTCAGGCCAGTTTCCGACAAATTATGGGCCTGATAGAGAGGCTTGGTATTTCGAGGCACCCTGTTTACTTGACACGACCAGGCGTCTTGGGATAAACAAATCGGCCAGTGGTATCTGCGGCGATGTAAGGTGATAAAGATGAGTTTCGATAAAGAAAAAGGAGAAATCATTCGGTGGTCTCGTCTTTTGAATCAAAAAGGATTTGTTACGGCGAGAAGTGGAAATATATCTTTTAAGGTCAATCGTCAGAAAATACTTATCACTGCGCATGATTCCTATTTAGGGCACTTAGAAGAAGAGGATATTCTATTGATAGATCTGGAAGGAAATATCATTGAGGGGGAAAAAGATATAACCAGCGAGAAACTTCTTCATTTAGATATCCACACTAAGTTTACGGATTTTAACGCCATTTTACATGCCCATTCTCCTTGTACCGTGGCCTTTTTTCATTACTTTGAGAGCCTGGACATCTTTTCTTTTGAGGGAAGATTTTATTTGGGTAATATCAAAGTGATTCCACAGGTCACCCCTGTAGTTTCAGATACAAAACCGGTTACAGAGGCCTTAGAGGATTCCAATATTGTTGTTTTAAGAGATCATGGAGTCGTCTCCGTGGGGAAGGATTTCAAAGAACCATTCGGTTTGATCGAGTTGTTGGAGGAGCAGGCGAAAATAAACCTGATCATGAGACGTTTAAAGGCGTAGGAGTATACACGAATAGAACTTAGCTCCGTTGCGCTCCGCAAAACGCGTCCAATCCCTAAAAGAATGTCCCTGGCTTGCTTTGTTAAAAAAATCGAAGCGAGAACACCTGGCTGAAAAAATTAGTGATGCCATATGCACAATCGAGTACGGTGTCTTTGCCGGGGAATTTGTGGAAACTGTGGATTTTGAGGTTGCCTCCCGACTGTGTTCTGGAGACGATGTGTGCTCTTTTGTACTTACGGTGCACGGACTATAGTATCTCGGAATTTCTACAACCTGTTGAAATTCCTACGACTTTAGTCGAGTGCCTGCCCTGGCGCTTATGACGATCTACAACATATCAAGCCCATAATCCAGGCCCGCCCTGGCGCTCATGCTTACTATAGGCTACAAACTGGTAAATCCCGGTCTGGGCCAGGGTCTGGGCCAGGGGTTAAATAATCGAGTCGTCGAGTTGTAACATGCTTGAACTACTTGACTAATCAACCACTCGACCAATTGCGGGGCGAAGCCCCCAAGTTCTGGGGGTGAGGATTCGGATTAGCTTTGTAAAAAAGGGGTTTTTCAAGTAACCGACTACGTGGGAATTTTTCATTTCAGTTTTTTGTTGTCATAAGAAAAATTTTCCTGTATATTAAAAATTTATTAAACATAAGAATCGCTAACATCCAGGTTTTCGAGCCTTTTCGAGAAAGCCTGCGATGGCAAGAAAGGGGAGATAGGTTTGAGAGAGTTTAGTAGCTTGGAGGTCAGGGTCGTTAACAATGACGTTGAGAGGGCCATGAAGGTGCTCAAGAAAAAGATCCAGAATGATGGCCTCTTCCGACGTCTCAAGCTCAAAAAAAGTTACGAAAAGCCGAGCGAGTGTCGTCGCCGCAAACGTCGCGAGAGTGAAAGAAGGCAAAGAATAGCCCGCTTGAAACGCTCCAGGTACGCCAGGTACTAGTCCATACCTGTCATCCTATGAGCCCGGTCCTGCCACCGGGCTTTTTTTATCTACCAGCGGGCTTTTCGGCAGTGTTCGTTAATTGTTCTTCCGCTATACTACTTATCATTCGCTTAATAGGGATAGGCTTTTGTTAATTTTGAGAATCTATTTTCAGGTGTCAGGTGTCAGGTGTCAGGTGTCAGGTGTCAGGAAGCGGGGAGCAGGGAGCGGGGAGCAGGGAGCAGTGAGCAAAAACTCCATGCCCCGTGCCCCATGCTCCCTGGTCATCAACTGAATACTGACACCTGAGACCTGTACTGTTCTCAAGGCGTAAGCCGCAAACCAAAACGGGATAAAGATTTAGGTCCATATAAGAATTAATCTAAGT